>CAZLGP010000021.1:0-49659 GCA_964558905.1 uncultured Thermoanaerobaculia bacterium
CGATCTCGTCATCGTCGATGAGCCGACGGCCGGACTCGACCCCGAGGAGCGGGTTCGTTTCCGCAACGTCCTCTCGGACCTTGGCGAGGGGCGGCTGGTCATCCTCTCCACGCACATCGTCTCGGACGTCGAGTCGATCGCCACCGAGATCGCGATCATGAAACAGGGCTCGCTGGTGGCGCTGGCAACCCCCGAGGCGCTCATGCGATCGGCGGAGGGAAGCGTGTGGGAGGTCGTGCTGCCGTCCGAGCAGTTCGACGAAGTGCGGCGCACGATGCACGTCTCCGGCGCGGTCCGGAAGTCCGACGGCGTGCACGCGCGAATCGTCTCGCCTGTGCGTCCCGTCGCGCAGGCGACGCCGGCCGAGCCGACGCTCGAAGACGCGTTCCTCTTCACCATGAAGGGTCATGCGCCCCAACCGGCGGCGAAGGTCGCATGATCGCCGAGCGCTTCCACCGTCTCGTTGCGATCGTCCGCGCGGACTTTCTCATCCGGCTGCGCCGGCCGTCGACGATCGTCGTCTTCCTGCTGCTATCCGCGATTCCGTATCTATGGATCCCCGATCCCTCGAGCGGGCGCGCGCTGATGACGATCGGCGGCAAGCGCGCTCTTTACAACTCCGCGACCATCGGCATGGCCACCGCCGCCTTGGGGGCGATGTTCATCGGCCTCGCGGGCTTCTACGTGATCTCCAACGCTCTGCGGCGCGACGTCCTCTCGCGCTGCGGGTACGTCATCGCCTCGACGACCATGCGCGGAAGCGAGTACATCGTCGGCAAGTTCGCGGGCAACGTCGTCTTTCTGTCGGTGTTCATGGCCGGCTTCATGGCCACGGCCATGGTCATGGTGATCGTGCGCGGCGAGGCGCCGCTCCAGCCGTGGATCTTCGCGAAGCAGTACCTCATGCTGGCGCCGCCGTCGATCGCATTCGTATCGGCGATTGCCATCGTCTTCGAATCGACGCCGCTCCTGCGGACGAAGTTCGGCGACGTCCTCTATTTCTTTCTGTGGATCGGGCTCATGGGCAGCGTCACGACGCTGCTCGCGCAGAACGTCGGCACGACCTGGGCACCGTTCTTCGACGTCTCCGGGTTCGGCGTGCTGCTCGAGCAGATGAAGACATTCTACGGAACGAATTCGCTGTCGATCGGCGCGTCCACGTTCGATGCCGCGAAGGGCACGGTCGACTTCGCGGGGCTGCATGCGACGTGGTACTGGGTGTCCACGCGCGTGATGGCCACTCTCTGGCCGGTCTCGCTCCTCGCCGTCGCGCGCGTGTTCTTTCACCGTTTCGATCCCGCGCGCGTCCGGGCCGTGCCGAACGAGAAAGCCCGCCGGAGCTGGGTGGGGCGCCTGAACCTGATCTCGAAACCGATCGCTCGCTTGTTCGTGCGCGTGCTCTCGCCGTTCTCCGGGAATGCCGCCGCCACCGATGCGCTCGCGACGATCGCCGCCTTTCCGCTCGTGGCCGTGGCCATCCTCGTCTTCGCCATTGCCGCCGCCTCGGCGGACGACGCGAATGCTCTCTTCACCGGCGTCCTGCCGGTGGCGTTCGCGGCGTGCGCGATCGCCATCGCGGACATCGCGTCGCGCGAGAAGCGCGCCGGCACGACCGCGCTCGTCTTCGCCGCTCCCGGTCTGCGCGCGCGTTTCGTCCTGTGGAAGTTCGCGTCGACGCTGCTCGTCGCGCTGGCCTTCCTCGCCGTGCCGCTGGCCTCGGCGGTTCTCTCGCGTCCGCACATGACCGTCGCGCTCCTCGTCGGCGTGGCATTCACCGCCGCCGCGTCGACCGCCCTCGGCATCGTCAGCTCCAATCCGAAGACGTTCATCGTCGCCTTCCTGACCTTCTGGTACATCACCACGCAGGACAAGGGACTCTCGCCCGCTCTCGACTTCGCCGGCTGGTTCGGCACGGCAACGCCGGCGGTGATCGCCACGTACGCGCTCCTCGGTGCCGCGTCGCTCGCGATCGCGCAGCTCTTCCACGCGAACGAGCTACGCCGGAAGTGGTGATCGCGGGTCGGAGCCTTCGGTCGCTGACGTATCCGAGCTGAGCTCCGCCGCTGACCTGCACGGAGCGTCGCAGGTGAGGTAGGATCACGTACACGTTCAGCAACCCGGGATCCGTCGCGGAGGAAGTGAAACTGCCATGAAACGAGCCCTGTTGTTCGGCGGTGTGCCTGTGATCGCCGGCATCGTGTTGATCGTCGCTTGGGCGATCGCGGACAGGTCCGCATCGCGGGGAGACCGCTGGACGCAGGTCATCGCCACGATTGAAGCATCGAAGGTGCAGCCGGACGCTTTGGACGTCGCCTATCGGTACGAAGTCGGAGGAACCGAACATCGCAACCCGAGCGGCCGGATCACCATCCGCGAGGGCTCGGACGCGAGCCGTGTCGCAGAGCGCTATGCCGCCGGGCGCCAGGTGCTGGCCTACGTCAACCCGTCGAAGCCTTCGGAGTCATACCTCGAACCGCCCGCGCGGCCGTCATCGCGGAACCTTCTCCTGGGGTTGGTCCTCATGATCGTCGGCCTGCCGATCGGCTTCTACTTGCTGCGCGCGACGACCGTTCGAAAGCGGAAGCCCGTACGCCGGCCTGGCCGGCCCATGTCGCGACTCAAGCCGCCCCCGCCGATCTCCCGGAAGCCGTCGCCGCCGTCGTCGCCGCCCCCGCCCCCGCCGGCATGAGTCGCTCGACGTTCTGCCCGCGGAACGAAGACGAAGGGTGACCGTGGTCATCGGTCAGGGCGTGGAGCGCGGGTGCCGCGGGAGCAGGGGGTCGCGGATCTTATCGTCGATCTCGCACTCGACCAGATTGTCCAGGCGGAGTGTCAGCATTCCCGCTTTCACCAGGGCCTGTACTACCGCGCCGATTTGCTCCGGCGCCGCGTTCTGCGGCCCGACCTGATCCATCATCTCCAAGGGCGAAAACGGCCGGTCCTGCCGGACCATCCATCGGAGGAAGGGCACGAGCGAGGCATCGAAGACGCCAGTCTCTGCCGGCGCTCCCGGGCCGCCGCTTCGCCGGAGCGATGCGCCTCGGCCATCGGCACGTTCGATGATGTTCAGGCCGGCCAGGGCGACAGGGATGAAGCACTTCAAGATCATGAGGCTGTTGACTGCGATCGTCCGGTATCGGGACTCATCGAAGTGCAGCGCGATCGCGAAGTGAGGGCACTCGAAATCCATGATCCGGGGCGGCGTATCAGGGGCGAAGATCACCGAGGCGTCGGACAGGAAGGCGGCCCACCACGAGAACGTGCTTCCTGGGATGATCATTCGATCGAAACTCCGGATGAACGCGAATTGCTCGATGGCCGAGCCCTCGAAGTACGTCGGTCGCAATCGTTCGAAGCGGCGGCGAAAGGCGTCATCGATCCCGACTCCGCAGACGAAGATCCGCCCGATGTCGGTGAGGCCGGAGAGGGCTTCCTCGTAGTACGAGAGCGGCAGGGCGCGATTGAAGATCGCCCAGTCCAGACCGCCCCGAACGTTCAGGAGGACGTCGCGCTTGTGCACTTCGACCGCCGGCTTGACGCCGGGAGTGGCGAACCAACCGCGCAGCGTGGCCCGATGGCGGGCGAAGTACTCGTATCGTTGATAGATCCCCTGGAACGAGTAGTGCCTCGGCGGTGCATGCAAGAGCTCGTCGAGGTCGGGCGTCTGAAGCCCGCGCGGTCCGCGGGGAATGACCGGCGGTTCGTCGATGACGATGCCGGGCAGGAACGCCGGCGCATTGGGGAAGTATTGCTGCAGGTTCACCAGCGAGGCCGACCCGGCCGAGTCGAGCGGGAGTCCGGCGAACGACAGCGGGACGAACGGCCGCTCCACGCATCGGAACCGGAGGCCGTGGTGCTCGGCCACGATGCGTGCGAACGCGTACTGGAACAGGTGGTTCCCCAGCCTGCCGGTCAGGGTGACCTCGACGGACATGAAGCACCTCTTGCTTTCGATCTCCTGCCGGTGGAGCGAGTGAAGCCCGCGCAGATCGAGAGTCGGGAGCGCTTGCCCTTCACTGGCTCCGGCCGGCGTTCGCGCCCTCTCTCCACCAGCGGGCGATTCTGGGGCGATCGTCGACGGAAGTAAAGACTGCGTCGATTGCCGTCCCCGCTGAATGAACCCGCGTCCGGCGGTGAAGTCCAGCCACCTCGAAAGAATGACGGAAACCAGTTTAGGCGAAAACTGTACGCGTCCATATTGACTTAACCCGGGATGCTCGCTTAAAGTGCCCGCACCCAAAAGAGTCAGGAAAGTACCGTAGTCATCGCCGACGGCGTACCCGCCGGACGGCATCCCTTTGCGGAAACTTTGTGCGTGTTGACGGCGTCGTCGCGATGTCGTGTCGAGAAGTGTCTTTCAAGCTCAGGTTCAGGTAACCGAAGGGGCGAAGCTACGCAAGGGGCCTCGAAATTGGATTATGCGAGCGCCGGCGACGCTCACGCGAGGCGCCGGATCGGCCGCCGCCCAAATGGAACCGCCATCCGCCGCCGTTCGGGTACCGTACGTTTCGCGCCGAAACCTCGGCGGGAAACGGACGTAGGGAGTCAATAATGGATATCTTGCGGCAAGAACAGAAGCCGCCGCTCTGGCGGCGCAGGTGGCTGGCCCTGCCGCTTGCAGGAATCGCGATCGCGGTGCTGATCGCGACCAGCAGCCTGGGGAAAGCCGACTACGTGGTCGACAAAGACCGCTTGAACATTGCCGAGGTGCAGCGAGGGGAGCTCCTGGTGCAGGTGCGCGGCACGGGCGTCCTGATGTCGAAGCACAATCAGGTCATCGCCGCCAACGTCGAAGGGACGGTCGAGCGGATCGAGCGCGAAGCGGGCGCCGAAGTCAGTCAGGGCGACATCCTCGTCCGGATTTCCAATCCGAAGCTGCATGAACAGTTGTCGGAGATGCGCTGGGAGCTCGAGGCCCTCGGGAAGGAGAATCGCGCCGCGGAGGTGGTCCTGCTTTCGGAGTTGGCCGATCTCCGGGTCGAGGCGAAGAACGCGAAGTCCAACTATGAGCTCGCCAGGATGAAGGTCGAGGCCGAGCAGACGCTGCTCGATCGCGGCATCTCGTCGCGCCTCAGCTTCGAACAGACCCGGCTCGCCGCACAGCAGCAGAAAGAGCGCATCGAGTCGGCGATCGAGAGCGTCCTGATGATGGAGGAGCGCCTCGCCGCCATGCGCGACGCGCATGAGGCGCGCCTGCAGAAGATGAAGAACAGCCTCAACGCGGTCCAGCAACAGGTGGACGACTTGCTCGTGCGCGCGCCGATCGACGGCATCGTGCAGCAGATGGCCCTGAAGCTCGGGCAGACGGTGGCGAAGGGCACCGAGGTCGGACGCATCGCGCCGCGGGACAACCTGGTGGCCATCCTCGACGTTCAGGATTATCAGGCCGGCGATGTCCGCGTCGGCCAGTCCGTGCACATCGATGCACGCGGCAATGCCATCCGAGGCAAAGTGGTGCGAATCGAGCCGACCGTGAACAACGGGGTGGTCAAGATCGAGGTCGAGGTGGTCGACACTCTTCCACCGGACCTTCGCGCGAATCAGAGCGTCGAGGGTGTGATCGACATCGACCGGCGCGCGGACGCGCTGTTCGTGACCCGCCCTCATCTGGCGAAGGGGCACGGCCGCACCGCGGTCTTCCGCGTCGACGGCGACACGGCCGTGCGTACGACCGTGCAATTCGGCCTCGTGTCGACGCGCCACATCGAAGTGCTGTCCGGACTGAAAGCCGGCGACCGCATCGTCGTTTCCGACTCCGCGGCGTGGGAAAACCACGAGCGCGTGTACATCAAATAGGACGGTTCATGATCCAATCCACGCCCCTGATCCAGCTCGAAGGAGTTCAAAAGTCGTTCTTCACCGAGACGGTCGAGACCCGCGCACTGCAGGGGATCGATCTGACGATCGACAAGGGTGAATACGTCACGCTGTCCGGCCCTTCGGGCTGCGGCAAATCGACGCTGTTGTCCGTCCTCGGCCTGCTCGACGTGTGGAACGCCGGCCGGTACGTTCTGGACGGGCACGACGTGACGTCGCTCGGCCGGGAGCAGCGCGCGCGCATCCGCAATCGAGAGATCGGCTTCGTTTTCCAGTCGTTCCATCTGATCGGCGACCTGACCATCGAGGAAAACGTGGGGTTGCCCCTGACGTATCGCACGGATCTCGCTAAGGCCGAGCGGGCGCGAAGGGTGGCCGAAGCGCTGGAGAAGGTCGAGATGACGCACCGCGCGAAGCATTTCCCGGCTCAGCTGTCCGGCGGCCAGCAGCAGCGTGTGGCCGTGGCGCGCGCGGTGGCCGGCCGCCCTTCGCTGCTGCTGGCGGACGAGCCCACCGGAAACCTCGATTCGAAGAACGCCGAGACGGTGGTCGAGCTTCTGGAGCAGTTGCATCGTGAAGGCTCGACGATCTGCATGGTCACGCACAATCCGGACACGGCCGCGCGGGCGCCGCGCCAGATCTCCTTGTTCGACGGAGCCATCACCGAGGACCGTCGCACTGCGGATCGCCATCCGGCGGCCGATCGGCTGCTCGTGACCGTTTGAGGAGCCTCTCCGCCATGTTTTCTCCGGATGATTGGAAATACGCGATCCGTCTGCTCAGGAAGCAGCCGGTCTTCAGCCTGCTGGCGATGGGCGTGCTGGCCGGCGGCCTCGCCGTCAGCCTGTACACGTTCTCGCTCCTGCAGACGGCGTTGTATAAGGATCTGCCGCTGCCGGACGGCGACCGAGTGATTACCGTCCGTGCGAAGTCCGACACGGGCAGCGGCCTGTTCACCTTCGAGATCCAGCAGATCCGCGCCCGGGCGACGCTCATCGAGGAGATGGGGCTGTACCGGGTCCTCGCCGCAACGCTGAAAGAGCGAGAGGTCAGCCGCACCGTCAGCGCGACGCTCGCGGAACCGCACATCTTCGAGTTCACACGCACGGTGCCTCTCATGGGACGCGGCATGCTGCCGGCGGACGCCCTCGACGGTGCCGAGCCTGTGGCGGTGATCAGTCACGGTCTGTGGAGGTCGCAGTTCGCCGGCGATCCGGCGATCCTTGACCGCGTCGTTCACACCAACAACGTCCCCCGGCGGATCGTTGGGGTCATGCCGGATGGCTACGCGTTTCCGGTGCGCGCGCAGATGTGGCTTCCGATCTCCCGGCGTGAATTGAACGCGCCGGCGTACTCGGGCGACGGCGGCTTGCCGGAGGTGGTCTCCGCATATGGCCGCCTGCGCGCCGGCGCGACCGCCGAGGAAGCAGCGGAAGAGCTCAACGTACTGCTCCGCGACGTACGCCGGCAGTATCCGCGGCGGGAGAACGAAGGCTACGGGTATGACGCTCTCGAGGTCACGACCTTCCAGCGCGCCAATTTCGGCAGCGGAGGGCTGGTCCTCTTCGCCGTGCTGAATCTCGTCGCACTGGCGATTCTCCTGCTGGCCTGCGCGAACGTCGGCAACATGCTGTTGGCGCGCACAAACGAGCGCTCGGCCGAAATCGCCGTGCGCGTGGCCCTGGGCGCGCCCCGGCGGCGTTTGATCGCGCAGATGACGCTGGAGAGCCTGATCATCTGTGTCGCCGGGGGCGGCATCGCCCTTCTGCTGGCCGCATGGTGGCTGCGTGGAACGAACCGCGTGCTGCACTCACTGAATCTCAGCCTGCCCTATTGGATGCAGTGGGGATTGGATGGGCAGGCCATCGCTGCTTCCGCGGCGTTCGTGCTGCTGGCCGTGGTGCTGGTCTCCGCGTTGCCGATTCTCAGTGCCAGCGGCGTGCAGAGCGCGGACCTGTTGCGCGAGAACGCCCGAGGCGCGCCGGGGCGGGCCAGCGGGCGCATCACCCGTTTTCTGGTGACGCTGCAGATCGTGTTGATCTCGCTGGTCATGGTGGCGGGCGGCGCGCTGACCGTCATCGCCAAACGTTTCGTCGGCGTCGACTTCGGGATCGATACGGACCGTCTGCTGTTTCTGGAGGCGTATCCTCCCGCGCCCACGGGGGAGATCGCCGATATGGACAAGGAGTTCCGGCGCTTCGACGAGCGGATGCTCGCGGAGTTGCGCTCGGAGAGGACGGCCGAGGCCGCGATGATGTGGACGCAAACGGGGGAGACCGGCTTCGTGATCGACGGCGGCGGCGAAGCCGAGGCCTCGGTGCTGGTGAGCTCCGACGCGCCCGTGCAACTCGGAGCGAAGCTGCTGGAAGGCCGCTATTTCGATCATCGCGAGACCGCCGGCGGCGCCCGCTCGGTGATGGTCACCAAGACGCTCGCCGAGACCTACTGGCCCGATGCGTCGGCAATCGGTCGCAGCATTCGGCTCATCGGTGGCGGCGGAAGGCGCGGTCAGCCACTGACCGTGGTCGGCATCGTCAGTGACGTGCTCGATCCCGGCCGGGTCCTGCAGGTCGATCGTCGCGCGTACACCAGTCTCATACTCCCGCCGAATGTGGAGATGTACAAAGCGCCCGGCGAGTTTCTGGTGCGCCACCAGGGAAATGAAGAGGAGACGCGGCAGGCATTGCAGCGGATCGTGGACCGGCTCGGCGCCACGACCTCGCGGCCGATCGCGCCCTATGGCGAGGAGCTCGAAAGTTCGGTCCGCCTGGCCAGGGCGATGACGGAGGCCTTCGAGGCGGCGGGCCTGTTCGCTCTACTGCTCGGTCTCACCGGGATCTATGGTCTCTGCCGCAATGAGGTCGTCCGGCGCACGCGCGAGATCGGCCTGCGCCGAGCCATCGGAGCCTCGGAGCGCTCGATTTTGCGCCTGGTCCTGCGCCAGAGCGTGCGGCGCCTGGTCGTCGGCCTGGTGTTGGGCGGCGGGCTCTCGGTGATCGCATTGTTCGCGCTGCTGAAGTTCGCCTCGCTGGGACCGCTGACTCTGGCCGTCATCGGTCTGACGGTCGGGACGACGATCGCTCTGCTGGTCGGGTCGTCGTCCTATTTCTCCGCGCGCGGCCTTTTGCGGCCCGAGCCGGCCGAGGCATTGCGCTATGAATAGCACAGTGGACGATCTGTCCGTCATCGAATGCTCGGATCTGCAGCCGGTGATGGGCAGGCCGCTGGTGTTGGCGGTCGATCAGAACGGTGTGAAGACCGTCGATTGGGCCGAGCGGAACCGCGAGCACGTCGAGCGTCTGTTACAGGCGAACGGCGCACTGTTGATCCGCGGCCTCCGGTTCGTCGGAAGCCAGCAGTTCGGCTCCGTGCTGGCGGCGTTGTTCGGATCGGAACTGCTTCGGTACGTCTACCGTTCGACGCCTCGCACGGAACTGCGCGGGAACGTCTATACGGCCACCGAATATCATCCCGATCTTCACATTCCGCAGCACAATGAGAACGCCTACAGCAACTGCTGGGCGATGCGTCTCGGGTTTCTGTGCACCCTCCCCGCCGAGAAGGGCGGGGCCACGCCCATCTGCGATAGCGCCACGGTCTATGAACGGATTCCGGACGGGGTGCGCGAGCGCTTCGAGCGGCACGGAGTGCTCTACGTGCGCAACTATTCGGAGATCGACCTTCATTGGAAAGAAGTCTTCCAGACCGAGGATCGCATGGTCGTGGAGCAGTTCTGCCGGGACAATCGCCTGGAATTCGAATGGCTGGCCGGGGATCGCCTCAGAACGCGCCAGATCAACCAGGCCAGCGCAGTGCATCCGGTTACGGGCGCGAGGGTCTGGTTCAATCAGGCCCACCTGTTTCACGTATCCAGCCTGGAACAGAAGATTCGGGACCAACTGCTCAGCGTCGTGGCCGAGCCCGATCTCCCGCGGAACACGTATTACGGCGATGGCTCGCCGATCGAAGCCGAAACGCTGCAGCAGATCCGCGACGTCTACGCTCGAAACACGATCTCGTTCGAGTGGCAGCGGAACGATCTGCTGCTCGTCGACAACATGTTGTTCTCGCATGGCCGCGAGCCCTATTCCGGGAACAGGCAGGTCCTGGTCGGAATGGCGCGGCCGATCGACGCCGATCGATTGGAGACCCGTCCATGAATGCCAGATTGATCGTCGCGGATCGCACCAAGGCGAGCAGTCCGTGGCTGGTGCGACAGCCGCGAACGGCTGCCGTCGAGCAGCGCCTTTTCTGCTTTCCCTATGCCGGCGGCAGCGCTCAGGTCTTCAAACCCTGGAGGGACTGGCTGCCGCCGTCGATCGAAGTGGTGGCCGTCCAGGCGCCGGGGAAGGGGACGCGCCTGCTCGAGGCGCCGTGCACCAGCGTCGACGTCCTGTGCGACGAGTTGCTGCCGGCCCTGCTACCGCTGCTTCACGACAAGCCGTTCAGCTTCTTCGGTCACAGCAACGGCGCGTTCATTGCGTTCGAGCTGTCCTGCCGCCTTCAGCACCGCCGCCTGCCGATGCCGCGACAACTGCTGCTGGCGGCGAGCCCCGCGCCTTGGGAACGGGTCATCGAACGGCCGTTCTCGGCGATGACCGACGACGAGTTCAAGGATGTGCTGAAGGACCTCGACGGCACGCCACCGTCGATCCTGGACAACCCCGACATGTTCGAACTGCTCCTGCCGGGCTTGCGTGCGGATTTCGCGATGCCGGAGAACTATCGGTTCCGCTGGCCGGAGAAACTCGCGGTCGAGACGCATGTCTTCCATGGCACGGACGACCAGGTCACCGAGGAACAGATCCGCGCCTGGCGGGACCAGATCCAGGGCCCGGTCACGTTCGAGGAGATCTCGGGAGGTCATTTCTTCATCCACAGCCACGTCGAGGAACTGACCGCCTCGATCCACGCGAGGTTGAGCGCGCACCGGCGCCCGTCGGTGCCGGCTGCAATGGTGAGCGCTCGGCCCTAGCGGGCTAGTGCCCCTTCAAGATTGAAGGGGCACTAGGCCAAGCGACTTTTCGGCTCCGAAGCCCGAACCCGCAGGCGTGCTTTCCCGACACGCGCCGACGCGGCCCCCTCATCCCGTTGCACATCCGGTGGAGCGAGCTATGTGCAGTTGCGACAGCAGGACTGAGAAAGAGCAATGAACGCCGACGAACGCTGGTATCTGAGAGAAGACGCGTATGTGGATCCGCTGATCAACAACTGGTACGCGTGGCCGAACCTCATCGCCCCGGTCACCTACTCGATGTACATGACCAGGACGCATCGCCGTCTGATGAGCTCTTTCGTCAAGAACGCGCAATTACACATCATGGCCAACGAGGATCCGAACCTGGCCGGCGGCGGCGAGTTCGTCGACTGTTCGATGGAGCAGTTGGAGCAGGTCAAGGCGCTCCTGGCGCGCTACGACTCCGAGTTCGCGGTTTACGGAGAGCTGGCCGCGGCGGTCAAGGACCTCGACGCGCTCGTCAAGCAGCACAAGAGCGGCGAATCGATGGAACCGCTCTATGAGCGAGTGCCGGAGATGCTCAAGGGGTACGTGGAGCTGTTCATGGACCTCTTTCATCAGCCTTCGTACCGCCTCATTGAAGGGCTGCTCTATGAGAGCCGGTATTACGACGAGGGGCTGCAATCCCTCGCGCTGGGGATCCTCGGCAGCGGCAAGTCCCGCCCCTTCGTGCTGAGCACGCCGCGCCTTCCCGACGACGAGCACCTGCACGTCCAGGTGCCTTTCCGGTCCGAATGGGTGGACCGGCTCTTCCGGATGCGGACGATCCCGGCGTCGCTGGACGAGATCGACGCGCTGTTCGAGGGCATCCAAGCCGAGGGCGGTCTCCGTCCGCGGGACCTCTTCACCACGACGAGCCCCGCATCCGAGTACTCGCCCGTGACCGGCGGAGTGAGGATGCGGTACATGGGCCACGCCGGGTTCCTGATCGAAAGCGCGGAGTGTTCGATTCTGGTCGACCCGGTCCTCGCGAACCGGACCGAGGACAATGCCGGCAAGACGTATGCCCATGCCGACCTTCCGCCGAAGATCGACTACGTGTGCATCACGCACAATCACGCCGACCACATCAACATCGAGTCGCTGCTGCAGATCCGGCACAAGGTCGGCAGAGTGTTGGTGCCGAAGAACAATGGCGGCACCCTCGCTGATCCCTCTCTGCGCCTGCTCCTCCGGCAGATCGGGTTCGACGTCTCGGAGGTCGACGATGTCGAAGAGATCCCAGTCCAATCCGGCCGGATCCTCAGCATCCCGTTCCTGGGCGAGCACGGAGACCTGAACATCCGCAGCAAGTCGGCATGGTTGTTCGAGCTGGAAGGAAGAAAGATCTACGCCGGCGCGGACTCCTCCAACCTGGAGCCGCGGATGTATCGGTTCCTGCACGAGATCGTGGGCGATCTGGACGTGCTGGCGATCGGAATGGAGTGCGTCGGCGCACCGTATACGTGGCTCTACGGGGCGCTGACCACGGAAGTGATTCCCAAGAACATCAAGGAGTCGCGGCGCTTGAACGGCTCCGGTTTCCAGAGCGCGGCAATGATGATCGAGGCCTTCAAGCCGAAACACATGCTCATCTACGCGCTGGGCATGGAGCCGTGGTATTCGTACTTCATGGGTCTGGCGTATACCGACGACTCCGAGCAGATCGTGCAGACCTCGAAGATGGTGGAGCATTGCAGGAGCATCGGTCTGCCGGTCGAACGGCTCTGGGGCAAGTACGTGCTGGAACTGGAGGCGCGGCCTCGGCAGATCCCCGGGACGCCGGCACCGCAGCCTGAGGCCCCCGAACTGGCCGAGGTCTAGTGTCGTGTCCAGGTTGAACCCGTGGGTTCTTTGCGGCGGCGGCGGGTCGTCTGCTGCGCCGTCGCTCCTCGACGATGTCCCGCATCGCCTGCGTCGCGGCGGCTTGCATCCAACCCACCGGCGCTCGCAAACAACCCACGTCTTCAACCTGGACACGACACTAGTGTCGTCAAACCCGACTCGAGAGAGGGCGTTCACGTGAACCGTTCATTCCCCATTCTCAAACGCTTCGTGGCGTTCGTCTTTCTGCCTCTGCTGATCGCGGTGGGCAGCGGTTGGCATCTCATGCGCCGCGGTTTGCCGAAGGCGGATGTGCGACTGCATGCCGCCGGGCGTGAGCCCGTGCGGATCGTCCGCGACGAATATGGCGTTCCGTTCCTCTCGGCATCGCGCGACGAAGACGTCTACTTCGCCATGGGCTACGTACACGCCCAGGACCGCATGTGGCAGCTGGAGTATCAGCGCCGCGTCGTGCAAGGCAGGCTGAGCGAGGTCCTTGGAAAGAAAACCGTGGACCAGGATGCCTGGCTGCGTACGCTGGGGCTGCACCAGTCCGCACGCTCCGCGTGGGATGCGCTGAGTGAGCCCGCGAGGCGCTCCCTCGAGGCCTATGCCGACGGAGTCAACGCCTGGCTCGACGAGGAACATTCTCTGCCGATCGAATTCCACCTGCTCGGCATCCGCCCCGAGCGCTGGACGCCGGTCGACTCGCTTGCATGGAGCAAGATGTTCGCCCTGAATCTGGCGGGCAACCTCGAGAAAGAAACCGCCAAGTACATCGCGCAGCAGACCCTGCGGCCCGAGCAGACGAAATTCTTTTTCGCCGCGAAAGACACTTTTGAGGCACTGTCCCCCGACGGAGCGACGGAGCGCGCCCGCGTCGTCAGCGTGGCCCGGCTCGCGGAGCTGCATCGGCAGGTCGAACGCGCGTTGCAGATCGGTGGCGACTATGCAGGCAGCAATGCCTGGGTCGTCTCGGGGAAGCTGACGGGCGACGGCACGGCCATTCTCGCCAACGATCCCCACCTCGGACTGCAAATGCCGTCGTTGTGGTATCCGGTCGTGCAGCAGGGACACCGCCTGCGGGCGTCGGGGATGAGCATCGTCGGGCTCCCGGTGGTGATTTTCGGGCGCAATCAGCACATCGCATGGGGCGGCACGAACCTGATGGCGGACGTCCAGGATCTCTACTTCGAGCGCATCGATGAGAACGATGGAAGCCGCTATCTGGTGGACGGAAAGTGGGAGGCGATCGAGACCGCCGTCGAGCACATCAAGGTGGCTTCGGAGTTTCCCGCGGCGCTGCACAAGACCATCCAGCCGGTGCGCATGGAAGTTCGCAGAACGCGCAACGGTCCCATCGTCAGCGGCATCGCCGCGGACTTGGGCCAGCCCGTCTCTCTCCGCTGGACGGCCCTGGTCGAGCGCGACAGGAGCTACGAGAGCTTCTACCGGCTCGGCTACGCGAAGGACTGGAGCTCGTTCCGGGAGTCGTTCCGAGACTATGTCGCTCCGGCGATGAACATGCTGTACGCCGATGACCGCGGAAACATCGGCCATCTCGTCGTGGGCCGGATTCCGATCCGAAAGAAAGGCGACGGCTCTCTGCCGGTCCCGGGCTGGGACACGAGCTACGCATGGAGCGGAGCCATCCCCTTCGACGAGTTGCCCGCCACGTTCAATCCAGCGGAGGGATATCTCGTCTCCGCCAACGACAGGCCCGTGGGGGACGACTATCCCTATTTCATCTCGGACGACTGGGCTCCGCCGGAACGGGCCTCGAGGATCGAGAGCCTGCTGCGGCGGGGGTTCGCGCGCTCGGGACGAATCGGCGTGGAAACCACGAAGTCCATCCAGAACGACGTCGTCAGTCTGACGGCCAGGAAGCTGGTGCCCGTGCTGACGGCGATCGCGCCGAAGGACGCGAGACAGCGGAAGGCGTTGGAGCTCCTGCGCGCGTGGGATGGAACCATGGACAAGGAGAGCGCGGCCGCGTCGGTGTTCGCCGGGTGGATGCGGTCTCTCGGTAGCGAGATGTTCGCGACGGCCGTCGTCGAAGACTGGGCGCGCTACAACCAGAGGGTGTTCGTAACCAACGTGATGAACAGCGCGTCCGCCGACGTCATCTACAAGGCTCTCACGGACCCGGACGAGACGTGGTGCTTCCGCAATCCGACCGCGACGTCCCGACGGTGCGAGTCCATGTTGTCCATGTCGCTCGACGTGGCGTTGGACGAGTTGGAGAAGTTCGCCGGGAGCGGCTCAGGGTCGTGGAAGTGGGGCTCGATCCACCGCACGGCGTACCGGCATCAACCGTTCAGCCACGTAAAGGGCCTGTCTTCTCTGTTCGAGCGGACGATTCCCAGCGGAGGAGGACAGGATACGGTCGCCGTGTCGGGGTTCACGTTCCGTTCTTCCGACGGCTATGTGGGTACGCACGGGGCCGGTTTCCGGCAGATCATGCAACTCGGGCCGGGACGGAGTGCACACCTCTACATGAACTCCACCGGGCAATCCGCGAACGTGTTCAGCAGGCATTACGCGGACATGGTCGGGCCGTTCGCGAATGGCGCCTACTACGCCCTGGCCGTCAACGGAAAGCGGGACCGATGAAGAGAAAACGCAGCGGCGGCGCGAGCCTGTTGACGACTTTCGGCCGTTTCGCGCCGAACAGCGTATTCGCCTCGGTGATCCTCGGCGCGATCTCGGGAATTCTCTATTCGCTGGCGATTCCTCTGATCCTCGCCTCGATCCGGCAGGCGGACGAGGGCTTCGTGTACGCGGAGACGGCCGTCGAGCGCCTGTGGCTCTTCGAGGTCTCGAACATCCAGATGGCCGGATTCTTCCTGGTGTTCTGCCTGGTGATCCTCATGACGCGATCGCTGTCGTCGATCCTGTTGACGCGGGTCTCGATGGACCTCACCTCCAGTCTCCGGTCCAGGCTGTACGACCGCATTGCGCGCGCGCCCTATCCGGTGATCGAGTCGGTCGGACAGGCGAAGCTCCGGGTGACGGTCACGGACGACGTGCGCAGAATCATCGGCGGGGCCGAGATCCTGCCCCAGCTGCTCGTCAACGCCGTGATGCTGATCGGCATCTTCGGCTTCCTGTGCTACCTGAACGTGGACGTATTCGTGTTCGTCCTCCAGGCCGTCGTGTTCGGCGTGATCACGTTCCAGATCCCGGTCTACTTCGCCCGGCGGGACTTCCGGCGTGCGCGTACGATCTACGACTCGCTCGAACAGGGAATCCGCGGACTCATCTTGGGCGTGAAGGAACTGCAGCTCGACCGTGGGAAGCGCATCAAGTTCTTCCGCGACGTACTGCTGCACAACGAGCGGAGCCTGGTCAGAACCGAGAAGCGGGCCCTCACGACGATGCTCGCCGCGAACAGCTACGGAGACATGCTGTTCTTCTTCGTCATCGGCGTGATGGCGTTCGTCTTCACGAACTATCACGCCATCTCGCCGACCGAGTTGGCCACGACCGTGCTGGTCCTCCTGTACGTCACCGGTCCCGTGGCCATGATCCTCAACTTCGTTCCGAGGATGTCGGTGGCGGTGATCTCACTCCGGAGGATCGAGCAGATCTTCGGCGAGCTTCCACAGAGTGCGGCGGAGGACAGGCCTCTGACGAAACGGCAGTGGAGTCAGATCTCCCTCCGCGGGCTCTGCTACGTGCACAAGAGCGACGAGCACCATGAAGGCTTCGCCATCGGCCCCATGGACCTCGACCTCCGCAAGGGCGAGATCACGTTCATCGTCGGAGGGAACGGCTCCGGCAAATCCACATTGAGCAAGGTGCTGTCGCTGCACTACCTCCCGTCGAGCGGCGCGATGGCCTTCGATTCACAGGTCGTCGACGACGAGTGCGTCGATGATTTCCGCCAGGACATCGCGGCGATCTACTCGGACTACTTCCTCTTCGACCGGCTCCTGTGTGAATACGACGACGCCAAGCTGGAGATGGCGGAACGCTACCTGCGGGAGTTCGGCCTGCAGCAGAAGGTCCGGATCAGGGACGGCATGTTCTCGACGACGGACCTGTCGGACGGCCAGCGCAAGCGTCTCGCCCTCGCGGTTTCGTTCGTCGACGACAAGAAGCTCTATCTCTTCGACGAGTGGGCCGCCGACCAGGACCCTGCGTTCAAGAAGATCTTCTATACCGAGATCCTGCCCGAGCTCAAGGCCCGGGGGAAGGCGGTGGTCGTCGTGAGCCATGACGACCGCTATTTCCACGTGGCCGACCAGGTGGTGGTCATGGAGGACGGAAAGGTGATCGAGCGCCGCACTGTCGACACCGACACGCTCGAAGCGTCAGCGGCGGTAGCGCAGGCTGTCTGAGGACTCGAATGTCAGGAACCGGTCCACCAATGCCGACGGAAACGTCGATGATCCCGCGAGTGACCAGGGAGCGGTTCGCCGAGCTCTTCTCCAGAAGAATGCCGGCGATCGTCACAGATGCCACCTCGGAGTGGGGTATGTCCGGTCGCTGGTCCCCCGAATATCTGGCCTCGTTGATCGGGGACAAGGTCGTCGACGTGAATATCTCCGCGAACGGCAGGTTCACCTACGATCCGTCCGGCAGAGGGACCGGCGACGGTTTTTCCGAGGAGAAGATGAGCTTTGCCGACGCCGCCCGGCAGATCGCGGCGGCGGAATGCGGCCACCGGCTGTACGTGATGCAGCAGTCGATTCCGCTGAAGTTTCCGGAGCTGATGAGGGAGATCCGCGTTCCTCAATGGGTTCCGGACGTCAATGAGACGTCGATCAACCTGTGGTTCGGCCGTAACAGCGTCACGCCCCTGCATTACGACGCGACCAACAACTTCTTCGCCCAGCAATACGGCGAGAAACACTTCACGATCTTCTCGCCCGACGACACGGCCCGCCTCTATCCGCACCCGATCGCTTCCAAGATGGCGCACCTCTCCTCGGTCGACGTGGACGCTCCCGACCTGCGCGCGCATCCGGACTACGGTCTGGCGCGGCCGATCCGTTTCACCGTCAGGACCGGCGAGCTGCTTTACCTGCCGGCGTTCTGGTGGCATCAGGTGCGTTCGCCGGGCGTATCCACCTCGGTCAGCATCTGGTGGATGCCTGATCTGCAGCAGTATGTACACTCTCCCAATGGTCCGCGGAAGCTCTACAGGCAGTACGAGACGGATCGTCTGATCTCGCTCAAGCGGACGTTGCTGGCGTCCAACCGCCTCGGGTTCTCGACCGCGGCGGGACTGGTGTTGAGCGCGGGACGCAAGTGGGCGGCCTGTCTGCTCGCGCTGGCCGCCTGCGACGAGCTCATCGGAACTTTGTGTGGCAGGCACGGGATCTCACGGGCGCCGGGCTGCAGCCTGGAGCGTCTGGCGGGCGAGTTGGGCGAGACGGTCCGGCAGTTGTCCGTAGCCGGTGTCCCGGCGGGCACGCTTCCTCCGGCGAACGCTCTGGAGGTCATGATCGACCTGGCCGGCCGCGCCGCGCGAGGCGATGACGGGCAGTTCTCGGTCGAGGAACTGGGGGGAATCATCAGGCTCGCGTCGGCGCTCGAGCAGAGCGGGTTACCGGCAGAGCTTCGTCGCGCTCGAGGAGAGTGACCCGTGAGAGCTCTTTTCATTCCGCACCCGCTGGGCGGCATCTCGCACCTGATTCCGCTGGTGAGTCTGTTCAGACAGCTCGGCGGGAAAGTGGAGAGCGCATTCTTTCTCTCGGAGCCGATGAAACAGCAGCAGGGCGCGCTGCTGAAGGCAGCCTTCGGACTGCACATCCTCAGGTCGACGCACAATTACACCATCAGCTCGGAACTGGCGGCATACTCGGAGTTCGGCCCGAGCATCATCGTCGACGATACCGACCTGGTCACGGCCTATGCGCGGCAGATCCAGCCGCTGCCGCGCGTGACCATCCTGAGGACGGGCGTTTTCCCGAACATGCCTCCCAAGAACCTTCAACACGAGCACAGCATGGGCCATACCGTGGATCAGATGCCGAGTGTCGCGAGCTATGGGTTCAAGACGTACGGGAACTTCCGCGACTTCTTCGAGGCCGAAGCGCGCATCATCCCCGGGATCCGCTCGGTGGAAATCGTCGATGAGACGTTGAAGAACGATCCCGCATCCCATTTCTCGGGTCCGCTGCTCCTGGAAGACATGGACGTTCTGCCGCGGCAGCCGCTGGAGCAGTTCCTGCGACGGAATGGCGACCGAAAGAGGGTCTATCTGACCTATGGCGTCACGCAGCGCCGCGATACGCCGGTGGCCGTGCTGGAGGGGATCCGCACGATGCTGCGGAACGGCATTGCGGTGGTCTCGAACGTCGAGGCGGGGAGGGCCGCGCTCCTGGCGGAGTTCCCGGTCACATATTTCAATGCTCCATACCTGCCGATGCATTACGTTTGCGCGAACGTCGACGTGGTCTTTCACCACTGCGGCAGCGGCGCCTATCACTATCCGCTGCTGCACAATCGGTTCAGCGTGACCCTCGGCACGCGGAAGTACGACCGCGACGACGTCGCCCTAGAGCTCGAACGGCTGGGTGTCGCGAAGCACATTCCCAGCCCACTGGAGAATCCGGACTTCCTGCAAGCGTTTTGCGCCTGTGTCGATCGGTACGTGATTCACGCTGACTATGATCGTGCCGGCGTGCAGGCGAAGCTGCGCAGTCTGCAGGAGGAGATCCGGCGAACGCAGGCGGAATTCGACTTCGCGCAGGTGCTCGAATCCGTGTCGTCGCCGGTTTTCAGCGCCTCCCGGCCATAACACGACGCTCGGGCATTGGGCAACAGGCCCTGAAGCCGGGGGGCTATTTCCTTTGCCCGCTACGCGGGCTCCGAATCACGCGCTGCGTGGGAATGTCCAAACTCCAGCAGCCCACGTAGCGGGCCCATGTGCCGCGCCGGCGGCACCGGATGTGTGGATCGCGTCGAGCCCGTCGTTCCCGGGTGCGCTCCCCTTATCGCGCCGCCGCCCGCCCGCCGCTCGGACAGAGCAGTTCCGCATCACCTCGACTCGCAAAGAGAAATCGAATGGACACCAATTCCGGCGAGACCTGCTGGTTTCCGCTGTCGATTGCGCAGCGCAGCCGTTGCTTTGCTTACGAGCTGGAGCCTCGGAACCGCGGCAATCACAACAACGTGTTCGCGGCACGTCTGTTGGGCGCGGTCGCTCCGGCAGCCGTCGAGGCGGCGCTGTGCGGTCTGATCGCGCGTCACCCGATGCTGCGTGCCGAAGTGTCCATCGAGCAGGGGCAGCGGATTCACGCGGAGATGCCGTTCGCACTGGACGTCGTCGACGCGGCGGGCATGAGCGCCGATGCGCTGCTCGCGAGGGTGCATGCGGACGCCTGGGCGCCGTTTCTTCGCAATGGAGGCGACGGCCCTCGCCCCCTTATGCGGGCCTGCTTGTATGTCACAAGTGCGGCCGAATCCGTGTTCCTGCTGGCTCTCGATCACTTGATCTGCGACGGGTGGTCGTATTGGCACCTTCTCGACGAGCTCGGCGCGACAATGTCCGGAGTCGAACCGGCACCCGAGCCGGTGGCCGCGGCTGTCTATCGCGATTATGTCTCGTGGCAGCATGATCTCATCCATGGTCCAAGGGGCGCGAAACAGCTGGCCCACTGGCAAAAGTTGCTGGCCGGCGATGATGATGTGCGTCTGCGTCTGCCCTTCGACCGCCGGCGACCCGCGCAATCGAGTAACCGGCAGGGTTTCGTCACGCGCAGGCTGGGAAGACGCCTGAAAGAACGCCTGCAATCCGGCAGGGCCGACGACGGCGCAACGCTCTACAACGGTTTGATGGTAGCGCTACAGATCCTCCTGTACCGCTATACGGGGCAGGGGCGCATCGTCATCGGCGCGGCCGTTCCCGGCCGCAGTCAGGCTGCGTGGAAGAGCGTGGTCGGCGATTTCGCGAACGTGATCCCGATCCGCGCCGACCTCGACGCGCAGCCGACGGCGCGGACGATGCTGCGCAATTGCCAGCGTGCCCTGCTGTCGGCACTGCGCAATCAGGATTACCCGTTCCCGCGCCTGGTCGAAAAGTTGGGTGTCGCGTACGGCGACGAGAATCCCCTCTATCAGGTCTCTTTCGTATTTCAGAAGCCGCGCCGGGCCGGGGTGCTGGCCCGTCTCTGGAACGAGCACAATTCCGATCAGGACGCGCCGCGCTGGGGTGAGCTGACCCTGCAGCCTTTCCCGATCGAGCAGCGCGTCGGCCAGGATCGCCGCATCGCGCTGACGTTGCACGCCATCGAGATCGACGACGACGCCCGGTGCGACCTGGTATACGACGAGGACGTCTTCGATGCGGCGACCGTGGAGCGCATGGCCGATCACTTCATGGCCCTGCTCGAGGGGATCGCCGAGGATCCCGACCGGACGGCGCGGCAATTCCCGCTGCTGTCGGCATCGGAGCGCCGGCAACTGCTGGTCGATTTCAATGCCACCGCCCTCGAGCCTCCCGGCGACGAGCTCCTTCACGAGCTGTTCGAGCAGAAGGCGGCCGTCCAGCCTGACGTGGTGGCGGTCGTGTTCGAAGACCAAAGCCTCACGTACGCGGAGCTCAACGCGCGTTCCAATCAGCTGGCCCATGAACTGACCGCGCTCGGCGTGCGGCCCGACGACCGGGTTGCGATCTGCGCCGAACGCGGTCTGGAAATGGTCGTTGGTCTGCTGGGGATTCTTAAAGCCGGCGGGGCATTCGTCCCCCTGGACCCGGCATACCCGGCGGATCGCCTGCAGTTCATGCTGCGCGACGCGCAACCGAGAGTCCTGTTGATGCAGGAGGCGACGCGACGAGCGCTGCCGGCGTCCGAGCTGCCGGTGGTGCTCCTCGACGGCGATGTATGCGCTGCGCGCCCCACGACGAACCCGAACGCGCGCTCTCTAGGGCTGACCGTCCGGAACCTCGCCTACGTGATGTACACCTCGGGTTCGACCGGCATGCCGAAAGGCGTGATGATCGAGCAACGTTCCGTGGTCAATCTGTGGAAGGCGCTCGGACGTCTCGGCTTCGTGGATGCGGGAGTCAGCGCCCGGATCGGACTGAACGCCTCGATCAGTTTCGACGGCTCGCTGAAATCGCTTCTGCAACTGCTGTCCGGACATTGTGTCGTGGTCTTCCCGCAGAGCGTCCGCGCGGACGCCGAAGCGTTCCTCCACTACGCCCGGACCCACGAGCTGGACGGCTTCGACTGCACGCCGGCACAGCTTGCGTCGTTGTTGCAGGCCGGTCTCTCGAGTGAACAGGTGGGCTATCGACCGAAAGCCGTGCTGGTCGGCGGCGAGAGCATCGGCGTTCCCTTGTGGCAGTCGCTCAAAGCCGTCCAATCCACGCGGTTCTTCAACGTCTACGGACCGACGGAATGCACGGTGGACGCGACGGCGTGCGCCCTCCATGAAGTCGGAGGCCGGCCGGTCATCGGCCGCCCGTTGAGCAACGTCGCGGTCTACATCCTCGACGGGCATGGCCAACCGGTGCCGATCGGTGTCGAGGGCGAGCTGTACGTCGGTGGTGTCCAGGTTGCGCGCGGCTACCTGAACCGCCCGGAATCGACCGCCGAGCGTTTCCTGCGCGATCCGTTCCATCCGGATCCGGACGCTCGCATGTACAAGACCGGCGATCTCGGCCGCTGGTTGCCCGACGGCAATGTCGAGTACCTCGGACGCAACGATTTCCAGGTGAAAGTCCGCGGCTACCGCATCGAGCTCGGCGAGATCGAGGTGCAGCTCGCCCAATGCGCGGGCGTGCGCGAAGCAGTCGTCATCGCTCGCGAAGACGTGGCCGGCGACAAGCGTCTGGTTGCCTACGTGGTCCCCCAGGACGGCGTGGCACCGGAAGCCGCCGAGTTGCGCGCCGCGCTGCGGTTGCGATTACCCGAGTACATGCTGCCGTCGGCGTTCGTTCTGCTCGAGGCATTGCCTTTGACGCCGAACGGCAAGGTCGATCGCAAAGCGCTGCCGGCCCCGGAGACGAGCGCGCTGATCACGCGCGAGTACGAGGCCCCTGAAGACGAGGTCGAGCGCACACTGGCCACGCTCTGGCAGGATCTGCTGCGCGTCGAGCGTGTCGGCCGCCACGATCAGTTCTTCGACCTCGGTGGGCACTCTCTGCTCGCGATGCAATTGACCTCGCACGTCAGGTCGACGTTCGGCGTCGAGCTGCCGCTGCGCCAGGTGTTTACGAATTCGACCCTGAGCGCGCTGGCCGAGGTCGTGCGCGCGGCGGCGGCGAGCATGATGGGGCGGATTCCGCGCGCCGACCGCAGTCGCCCGCTGCTCCTGTCCTTGTCCCAGCAGCGTCTGTGGTTTCTCGATCAGCTCGACAAGACGGCCAGTGCGGCGTACTCCCAGCCGGCCGCACTGCGGCTACTCGGTCACCTCGACGCGGCCGCCTTGCAGGCCGCGTTGGACCGGCTCGTTGCCCGCCATGAAATCCTGCGCACCTCCTTCGTCGCCATCGACGGCGTGCCGTACCAACAGATCGCGCCGGAAAGTTGCGGCTTCACCCTCGCCCGCGAAGACCTGAGCTCTCTGCCGTCCTGCGAACGCGAACCGGAGGTGACAAGGCGGGCGGCCCACGAAGCGCGCACGCCGTTCGACCTGAGCGCCGGGCCGCTGACCCGCGGGCGGCTTCTGCGCCTGAGCGACGAAGAACACGTGCTGCTGGTGACGCAGCATCACATCGTCACGGACGGCTGGTCGATCGACGTCATGGTGCGCGAGTTCGCCGCGCTGTACGCGGCGTTCCACAACGGCGAAGGCGATCCTCTGCCGCCGCTGGAGATCCAATACGCCGACTACGCACGGTGGCAGCGCGACTGGCTGGCGGGCGACGAGCTGGCGCGTCAGCTCGACTTCTGGACGAACCATCTGTCCGGCGCGCCGGCGCTCCTCGAACTGCCGCTCGATCGGCCGCGACCGGCGGTGCAAAGCCACGCCGGCGCCGCCGTGCCGGTCCGGCTGTCGCCGGAGCTGACCACCGGGTTGCGGGCGCTCTCCCGTCGTCACGGCGTGACGCCGTACGTGACCCTGCTCTCGGCCTGGGGGCTGCTTCTGTCGCGGCTGTCGGGACAGCGGGACGTCGTGGTCGGTACTCCGGTCGCGAATCGCCAGCGGCGTGAGCTCGAGGACCTCATCGGCTTCTTCGTGAACATGCTGGCGGTGAGGTTGCGTCTCGATGCCGCGGACACCGTCGCGTCGCTTCTCGCGCAGGTCAAGGAGACGGCCCTCGCCGCGCTCGCGCATCAGGAGCTGCCGTTCGAACAGGTGGTCGAGGCCGTGCAGCCACAGCGGAGCCTCGGCCACAGTCCGTTGACGCAGGTGACGTTCACGTGGAACAGCCTCGAGCGCGCCCGGATGGACGGCAGCACGTTGCACCTGCCCGGCCTGGCGGTGGAGCCGGTGGAGCGGGCATACGAAACGATCCAGGCGGATCTGCAACTGCTGCTGGACGACGCCGGCGGGAGCATTAGCGGTGTGCTGGTCTATGCGTGCGATCTCTTCGACCGCGAGACCATCGAGCGCTGGACCGGACATTTCGTGCGGGTTCTGGAAGCGATGGTGTCTGATGCGTCGACGCCCGTCGATGCGTTGCCACTGCTTTCGGATGCCGAGCGCCGCGAGGTCGTCGAGACGTTCAATGCCGGGCACTTCGACGATCCGGGCGAGGCGTCGATCCGCGAGCTGTTCGAGCGGCGAGCGGCTCGGCACCCGGACGCCGTCGCGGTCGTCGCGGAGGAGGGCTCGCTGTCCTACGGCGAGCTCAATACGCGCGCCAACGGGCTCGCGCACCACCTGATCGGTCTCGGCGTGAAGCCCGACGACCGCGTCGCGATCTGTTGCGCGCGCAATGCCGACCTGATCGTCGGCCTGCTGGGGATCCTGAAGGCCGGCGGCGCCTACGTACCGCTCGATCCCAGTCATCCGCGCGAGCGGCTGGCGTGGATGCTCGAGGACAGCGCGCCGGTCGCGCTCCTGGTTCACTCCGAGATCGAAGAGCTGTTGCCGGAAACGGCGCTGCCGGTGTTGCGGCTCGACGTCGACCTGCGCGTGCTCGCGCCGCGCCTGCCGTCGCACGATCCGGATGCACGGGGCGTGACCGCCCGGAATCTCGCGTACGTGATCTACACCTCCGGCTCGACCGGCGTTCCCAAGGGCGTCATGGTCGAACAGCGCGATGTGGTCGCGCTGGCGCGGGCGCGCGATTACATCGCACTCGGAGAGCGATCCGTCGTGGCGCAGGCCTCCAATGCCTCGTTCGACGCCGCGACCTTCGAGATCTGGGGAGCGCTGCTCAATGGCGGCCGCCTGGTCATGGTCGACAAGGAGACCGTGATCGATCCCGCGCGGTTGAAAAAACTTCTGGCCGCGGAACGGATCGACACCTTGTTCGTCACCACCGCTCTGTTCAATCGGATCGCGAAGGCCGATCCGAGTGCGTTCTCCACCCTCGACACGTTGCTGTTCGGCGGCGAGAAGGTCTCTCCCGAGACGGTGGCCGCGGTCATGAGGAGCGGTTTCCCGGGACGCCTGTTGCACGTGTACGGTCCGACCGAGAACACGACCTTCAGCAGTTGGTATCACGTCACGAACGAGCGGCTTCACGAGACGACGGTTCCGATCGGACGCCGGCTCGCGGGAAGACGGCTCTACATCCTCGATCCTCGCCGGCGGCCGGTGCCGATCGGCGTGGCGGGGGAGATCCACGTCGGTGGCCTTGGGGTCGCGCGCGGCTACCTGAACCGCCCCGACCTGACGGCGGAACGCTTCGCCGGCGATCCCTTCCGGACGGAAGCCGGGGCGCGGATGTACGGGACCGGTGACCTCGGTCGCTGGCTCCCTGACGGGAATGTCGAGTTCATCGGCCGCAACGATTTCCAAGTGAAGGTCCGCGGCTTCCGCATCGAGCTCGGCGAGATCGAAGCGAAGCTCCGTCTGTGCCCCGGCGTGCGGGAAGCGGCGGTGCTGGCGCGCGAAGACGAGCCGGGCGACAGGCGGCTGGTCGCGTATCTGGTGGCTGAGAACGACGCGGAGTTATCGGCGTCGGACCTGCGTGAGGCGCTGGCGCGGCAACTGCCCGATTACATGCTGCCGTCCGCGTTCGTGCAACTCGACACGCTGCCGTTGAACGCGAACGGCAAGCTCGATCGCCAGGCGCTGCCCGCCCCGGAGGCGGCCGCGCTGAGCGTGCGCGAGTACGAAGCACCGCAGGGACCGATCGAGGAAGCCATTGCGGCGCTCTGGCAGGAGCGTCTCAACGTCGCGCGGGTCGGGCGCCGCGACAACTTCTTCGAGCTCGGCGGGCATTCGCTTCTCGCGGTGCAGCTCCTCTCGCACATTCGCGCCACGCTCGGCGTCGAGGTCCCGCTGCGGGCGCTCTTCGCCAGCCCGAGCCTCGCGGCACTGGCCGAGGCCGTACGGGCGGCGGGGGCGAGCACGATGGACGCCATCGTGCCTGCCGACCGCAGCCAGCCGCTGCGGCTGTCGCTGGCCCAGCAGCGGCTTTGGTTCCTCGCTCAATTGGACGAGGCGGCGAGCGCGGCCCATCACATGCCCGCGGCTCTGACTTTGCGCGGGCGACTGGACGTGAAGGCGCTGCAGGCGACGCTCGACCGGCTGGTGGCCCGTCACGAAGTGCTGCGGACGCACATCATCGCCGTCGATGGCGTGCCGTATCAGCAGGTCGCACCGGGAGACCGCGGTTTCACATTGCGGCACGAAGACCTCAGCGCGCTGCCCGACGGCGAGCGCGAGGCCGCCGTGGCGCGGCGGACCGCCGAAGAGGCGCTCGCGCCATTCGATCTGGGAGTCGGCCCTCTGATCCGCGGCCGCCTGCTGCGCGTCCGCGAAGACGAGCATGTTCTGCTCGTGACCAAGCACCACATCATCAGCGACGGCTGGTCGCTGGGCATTCTGGTGAAGGAAGTGGCCGCGCTGTATGCGGCCTTTCGCCGCGGCGACGCCGATCCGCTGCCGCCTCTCGAGCTTCAGTATGCCGACTATGCGCAGTGGCAGCACCGTTGGCTGCAGGGGGAGGAACTGGCGCGCCAGCTCGACTTCTGGCGGGACCATCTCGGCGGTGCGCCGACACGACTCGACCTGCCGCACGACCGGCCGCGGCCGGCCGTGCAGAGCCACGCCGGCGACCGCTCGAGGCTCGAATTCTCGCGAGAGCTGACGGCCGCGCTGCGTGCTCTCTCGCAGCGTCACGGCGTCACGCTGTTCATGACCCTGCTCGCCGGATGGGGTCTGCTGCTGTCGCGCCTCTCGGGACAGAACGAAGTCGTCGTGGCCACGCCGGTTGCGAATCGCCAGCGCCGTGAAGTCGAGAACCTGATCGGGTTCTTCGTCAATACGCTGGCGCTACGGTTGCGGTTCGACGACCGCCCCACCGTGGCGTCGCTGCTCGCTCGAACGAGAGACACGACGCTCGCCGCGTTCGCCCACCAGGAGCTGCCGTTCGAGCAGGTCGTCGAGACGCTCCAGCCGGAGCGCAGCCTGAGCCACAGCCCCGTGGCGCAGTCGCATTTCTCATTCGACAACACACCGAACCGCGAGGCTTTGACCTTACCCGGCCTGCAGCTCGAGCTCATCGAGACCGCAACGCAGACGGCGCAGAACGATTTCGCCGTGCAACTCTCGGACGCGGGCGAGGCGCTCTCCGGAATCGTCGTCTATGCGACGGATCTATTCGATCGCGCGACTGCCGAGCGGTGGGCGGATCATTACCTTCGGCTGCTGGAAGCGATGGCCGCCGACGACGCGGCGCAAGTCGATACGCTTCCCCTGGTCTCGCCGGCCGAGCGGCGCCGCCTTCTGTACGACGCCAACGCGACGGAAGCGGACTACCCGCGAGACACTCTCGTTCACGAGCTCTTCGCGCAGCAGGCGGCGGCGCGCCCCGACGCGATCGCCGTGGTCTGCGGCGAGCGGCGGCTCACCTACGGCGAGCTCGATGAGAAGTCCGATCGCCTCTGCCGCTATGTTCAGGAATTCGGAGGGGGGCCGGAGACGCGCATCGGTCTGTATCTCGAGCGTTCGCCGGAGATGCTGATCGCCCTGCTCGGCACATTGAAGGCGGGCGCCGCGTATGTACCGCTCTCGCCGGATCAACCCGAAAGGTACACCACCCATCTTCTGCGGGACGCCGGCATCGACTGCGTACTGCTCCATAGCGACCACCTGTCGCGCCTTCCATTGGGCGGACGCGACGTCGTGCTGATGGACGGTGCCGCCGACGAGGAGCTCTGGCTCGCGGACTACGCCACCGGTCCGATCGCGGCCGCGGCAGGGCCGGAAAGCCTCGCCTACGTCCTCTACACCTCCGGCTCGACCGGGCTGCCGAAGGGCGTGGCGGTCCCGCATCGTGCGGCCGTCAATTACCTTCATTACGCCGCCGGCCGGTATCTGCCGGGCATGACCGCAACGGTCGTCAGCACGCCGCTCTCGTTCGACGCCACTCTGACGACGCTGATGGTGCCGTGGGTTGCAGGCATGCCCTGCCACTTGCTGGCGGAAGATGCGGACCGTTCGCTGTCGGAGCTGTTGGCGTGCTTCCAGAGGGCAGAACCGCTTCTGTTCAAGCTCACGCCCGCGCATCTGGAGCTGCTGGCGAATCTCGCGGAGCGGCCTGTGCCGGGAGTGGCGCACAGAGTGGTCGTCGGTGGCGAGCAGCTCTCGCGGCATCTGCTGCGCAAGTTCGCCGAGCGCGTCTCGCCCGATGCGACCGTCATCAACGAGTACGGCCCCACGGAGACGGTCGTCGGCTGCACGACGTACGTCTGCGGCGCCTCCGACCGCGACGCGCGGAGCCTGTCCGTTCCGATCGGAACGCCGATCGCCAATGCCGCGATCTACATCCTCGATGCACACGGGGAGCCGGTGCCGACCGGCGTCGCGGGCGAGATCTACATTGGCGGGGCCGGCGTGGCGCGGGGATATCTGAACCGCGCCGAAACGACGGCGGAGCGCTTCCTGCGCGACCCCTTCCGCGACGATCCGCGGGCGCGCATGTACAGGACGGGCGATCTCGCCCGCCGGCTCGCCGACGGGAACATCGAATACCTCGGCCGCAACGATTTCCAGGTGAAGGTCCGCGGCTTCCGCATCGAGCTCGGCGGGATCGAGGCGAAGCTCAGGGAGTGCGACGGCGTGCGTGAAGCAGTCGTGCTCGCGCGGGAAGACGACGCGGGGGACAAACGCCTCGTCGCCTATGTGGTCGCGGAAACGGAAGTGGCGGCGGCCAGCCTGCGCGATCGGCTCTCCGCGGAGCTGCCGGAGCACATGGTGCCGGGCGCGTTCGTGATGCTGGACGCGCTCCCGCTGACGCCGAACGGCAAGCTCGATCGCCAGGCTCTGCCGGCACCCGATGGCGCGGCGCTTCTCGCGCACGAATACGAGCCGCCGCAGGGCGACGTCGAGGAAGTCCTGGCCGCGATCTGGAGGGAGCTTCTGCGGGTCGATCGGGTCGGCCGCCACGATCGGTTCTTCGAGTTGGGCGGGCATTCGCTGCTGGCCGTGCAGTTGATCTCGCGCATCCGCGCGTCGCTGGGCGTCGACGTCGCCCTACGCGATCTCTTCGCGCAGCCGAGTCTGCAGGCGCTCGCGGAAGCGGTTGGCCGCGCCCGGGCCAGCACGATGGCGGGCATCCGCATCGCGGACCGCGCGCGGCGCCTGCCGCTCTCGCTCGCGCAGCAACGCCTCTGGTTCCTCGATCGGCTCGATCAGGCCGCGAGCGCGTACCACATGCCGGCGGCCCTGCGGTTGCGCGGCAGGCTCGACGTCGCGGCGCTGCAGGCGAGCCTGGATCGGCTCGTCGCCCGTCACGAGAGTCTGCGCACGTCGTTCATCGCAATCGACGGCGTGCCGTATCAGCAGATCGCACCGGCCGATTGCGGCTTCGCCATGACGCGGAGCGACTTGCGCGCGATGGAGTCCGGTGACCGCGAGCGCGCGGTGCGGGAGCTCGCCGCCGAGGAAGCGGAGACTCCGTTCGATCTCACGACGGGGCCGTTGATCCGCGGGCAGTTCCTCGCGCTGGCCGACGCCGAGCACGTGCTGCTCGTGACGCAGCACCACATCGTCACCGACGGCTGGTCGCTCGGCATTCTGGTGCGCGAAGTGGCGGCGCTGTACATGGCGTTCAGCCGCGGGGAAGCGGACCCGCTGCCGCCGCCGGAGATTCAATACGCCGATTACGCACAGTGGCAGCGCGAATGGATGCGCGGCGACGAGCTGGCGCGCCAGGTCGAGTATTGGAAGCAACACCTGGCCGGCGCGCCGGCCCTGCTCGAGCTCCCTCTCGACCGCCCGCGGCCACGCGTACAGAGCCATGCCGGCGGCAGTGTGCCGCTGGTTCTGTCCGCGGCACTGACCGCCGATTTGCGCGCGTTCAGCCAGCGTCACGGCGTGACGTTGTTCATGACCCTGTTGTCCGCGTGGGGGCTCCTGCTGTCGCGTTTGAGCGGCCAGCCGGATGTGGTCATCGGCACGCCGGTGGCGAACCGCCAGCGCCCCGAAGTCGAAAACCTCATCGGCTTCTTCGTCAACACGTTGGCCGTGCGTTTGCGGTTCGACGGCGAGGAGACCGTAGCGGCGCTGCTCGCGCGGGTGAAGGAGACCACGCTCGCCGCGTTCGCGCATCAGGAGCTGCCGTTCGAACAGGTCGTCGAGGCCGTGCAGCCGCAGCGCAGCCTGAGTCACAGCCCTCTGTTCCAGGCCATGCTCGCGCTCAACAACACGCCGGGCTACGGCAACGCATTGAACCTGCCGGATCTCAGCTTCACTCCGCTCGAATTCGAGCTCGCGACGTCGTTGTACGAGCTGTCCCTGCATCTCAACGAGCGAGGCGACGAGCTCTCCGGCGTGGTCATGTACGCCAGCGATCTGTTCGACCGGGCGACGGTGGAGCGCTGGGCCGGTCACTACGTCCGACTGCTCGAAACGATGGTCGCCGACTCCTCGGTCCGGGCCGCGACGCTTCCGCTCCTCTCCGCGGCCGAGCGCCGGCAACTGCTGGTCGACTTCAATGACACCGGGGCCGAGTTCCCGAAGGACGAGCTCATTCACCAGCTGTTCGAGCGGCAGGCCGCGGCGCAGCCCGACGCCGTGGCCATCGTGTGCGAAGGCCGGAGCGTCACCTACGCCGAGCTCAATGCCCGCGCGAACCGCCTCGCCCACGAGCTGATCGAGTTCGGCGTGACACCTGATGATCGAGTGGCCATCTGCACCGAGCGCGATCTCGACATGGTGGTGGGGCTCCTCGGCACTCTCAAAGCCGGCGGTGCCTATCTGCCGGTCGATCCCGCGTATCCCGACGGGCGGCGGCAATATCTGCTGGAGGACGGCGCGCCGAAAGTCGTTCTCACGAAGGAGCTCCTCCGGCAGGACCGGACCGCGCGACCCGCATCGAACCCCGATCCGCGCGTGCTCGGGCTGACCGCGCGCAACCTCGCCTACGTCATCTATACCTCGGGCTCGACCGGAGTCCCGAAAGGCGTCGCCATCGAGCACGCGAATACCGTCAATCTGCTGCACTGGGCATTGTCGAGCTTCACGGGTGAGGAGCTGTCGAACACGCTCTTCTCGACGTCGATCAATTTCGACCTGGCGGTCTGGGAGTTGTTCGTGCCGCTGGCCGCGGGGAGCACGCTGACGCTGGTCCGCAATGCGCTGGAGCTGACGGCACGGCCGGAGCCGGTCACAACGATCAACACCGTTCCGTCGGCCATGCAGGCGCTTCTGAGCGCCGGCGGAGTGCCGCCCTCCACGCGCCTGGTCAACCTGGCCGGCGAGCCTCTCCGGCGGGAGATCGTCGAGCGACTCTTTGCCGAGACCGCAACGCAGAGCGTGGCCAATCTGTACGGCCCGAGCGAGACCACGACGTACTCGACGTGGGTCCGCATGCCGCGCGAGCGCGGCTTCGCGGCGCACATCGGCCGCCCGGTCGCGAATACGCAGGTCTACATCCTCGACACCCGCGGAGAGCCTGTTCCGATCGGCGTGACGGGAGAGGTCTACATCGGCGGCGACGGCGTGGCGCGCGGCTATCTGAACCGTCCCGGGTTGACGGCCGAGCGCTTCCTCCGCGATCCGTTCCGCGCGACTGCCGACGCACGCATGTACAGGACCGGCGACCTCGGCCGGTGGCTCCCCGACGGCAACATCGAATACCTGGGGCGCAACGACTTCCAGGTGAAGATCCGCGGTTTCCGGATCGAGCTCGGGGAGATCGAGGCGAGGCTTCGCCAGTGCGCCGGCGTGCGCGAAGCCGTCGTGACGGCGCGCGAAGACGCATCGGGCGATAAGCGCCTCGTGGCCTATCTCGCGGTGGCGGACGGCGCCGTCGTGGACGCCGCGGAATTGCGCGCGACGCTGCTGTCGCAACTGCCCGACTACATGGCGCCGTCCGCGTTCGTCGTGCTGGAGGCCTTGCCGCTGACGCCGAACGGCAAGCTCGATCGCCAGGCCCTGCCGGCTCCGGAGACGCCCGCGCTGATCGCGCGCGGGCCCGAGCCGCCGGAAGGCGAGGTGGAAGAGGGGCTGGCCGCGATCTGGGCGGACCTTCTGGGCGTCGAGCGCGTCGGCAGCCGCGACAATTTCTTCGAGCTCGGCGGGCATTCGCTCCTGGCGGTGCGACTGCAGGCCCGGATCCGCGACGAGTTGCTCGTCAACGTGCCGTTGCGCACGCTGATCGCCGCCCCCGACCTCCACGATCTCGCCGGCGAAGTCGCCGCACTGCAATTCGCCACGTTCCTCGGCGACGAAATGAACCAGGAACTGTCATCCATGTCCGCGGATGAGCTGAAGGCGCTCCTCGAAAGCGAGAACCTCCCATGAGCAACGGTCCGTCCGATGTCGCACAGCTGAAACAGGCTGTGTTGCAGCAGCGTCTGCGCAAGCGTATGGCCAGTCACCGGGAAGGCCTGCGGGACCCGGGCATTCCGATCGCCGATCGCAGCCGGCAACTGCCGCTTTCGCCGGCGCAGCAGCGCTTGTGGTTTCTCGATCAACTCGACAAGGCCGCGAGCGCGGCCTACCACATGCCGGCCGCGCTGCGCCTGCTCGGGAGGCTCGACCTCCCGGCCCTGCAGGCGACGCTCGACGGTCTGATCGCGCGGCACGAAACGCTCCGCACGAACTTCGTCGCCCGCGAAGGCGTGCCTTACCAGCAGGTGGGCGCGCAGGATCGCGGCTTCGCGCTGACCCGGGAAGACCTCAGTGCGCTCCCCCGCGATGAACGCGAGGCCGCCGTCGCGGCGCGGACGTCGGAAGAAGCGCGCATCGACTTCGATCTGGCCGGGGGACCGGTCATTCGAGGCCGCCTGCTGCGGCTGGGCGATCAGGAGCACGTGCTCCTGATCACGCAGCATCACATCGTGAGCGACGGCTGGTCAGTGAGCATCCTCGTCCGGGACGTGGCGGCGCTGTACACCGCGTTCTGCCGCCGCGAGTCCGATCCGCTGCCCCCGCTGGAGATCCAGTATGCCGACTACGCTCAGTGGCAGCGCAGCCGGTTGCAGGGCGAGGAGCTGGCGCGCCAGCTCGATTTCTGGAAGAGCCATCTGGCCGGCGCCCCGGCGCTCCTGAGTCTCCCCCTCGACCGTCCCCGGCCGGCCGTGCAGAGTCGTGCCGGCGACAGCGTGCCGCTCGTATTGCCGCCGGAGCTGACGGCGGCTCTTCGGGCGTTGTCGCAGCGCCATGGCGCGACGCTGTTCATGACGTTGCTGTCGGCGTGGGCAGTATTGCTGTCCCGATTGTCGGGCCAGGCGGACGTCGTCGTGGCGACGCCGGTGGCGAACCGGCAGCAGCGCGAGATCCAGGACCTGATCGGCTTCTTCGTCAATACGCTGGCGCTGCGCCTCCGTCTCGATGAGCATCCCACCGTCTCGTCGCTCCTCGAGCAGGTGAGGGAGACGACGCTCGCCGCGTTCGCGCATCAGGATCTTCCGTTCGAGCAGGTCGTCGAAGCGGTACAGCCGCAGCGCAGTCTGAGCTACGACCCCATCGCGCAGGCGAGCTTCACCTGGCACAACCAGCCTGCGGCCGGGGAGCTGGTGCTGCCGGAGCTGAACCTGGTCGTGATGGAGACCGGTTTCGACGGCACGCAGGCCGATCTGTCGCTCCATCTGGCCGAAAGCGATGGCGGGCTGAAAGGGAAGTGCGTCTATGCCACCAGCCTGTTCGACCGCCCGACGATCGAGCGCTGGGCCGGCTACTTCGTGCAACTGCTGCAGGCGATGGTCGCCGATCCGGCGGCGACGGTCGACGCGCTTCCGCTGCTGCCGGATGCAGAACGGCGGCAACTGCTGCACGACTTCAATGCCACGGAGGTCGCGTATCCGAAGGACAAGCTCCTGCACGAATTGTTCGAAGAGCAGGCGGCGGCGCGGCCCGCCGCGCCGGCTGTCGTTTTCGAGGGCGAGAGCCTGACGTACGGCGCGCTCAATGCGCGCGCGAACCAGGTCGCGCACTACCTGCTCGGTCTCGGCGTCCGGCCGGACGACCGGGTCGCGATCTGCGCGGAGCGCGGCATCGAGCTCGTCGTCGGACTGCTCGGGATCCTCAAGGCGGGCGCCGCATATCTGCCGCTCGACCCGGCGTATCCCGCCGAACGACTGCGGTACATGCTGCACGACGCCGCGCCGAAGGCGCTGCTCACGCAGGCCGATCTCGAGGAGCATCTGCCGGCGGACGACCTGCCGGTCCTGCGCCTGGACGCCGACCTCCCTGTGCTCGCGCGCGGCCTGCCGGTCCACGACCCGAACGTCCGGACGCGGCCGAACGACCTTGCCTACGTGATCTACACCTCCGGGTCGACCGGTCTGCCGAAAGGCGTCATGGTCGAGCACGGAGGGCTGGTGAACCTCGCCCACGCACAGAGCGAGTTGTTCCGCGTCCACGCGCGGAGCCGCGTGCTGCTGTTTGCGTCGATCGCCTTCGACGCCAGCGTCTCGGAGGTGGCCATGACGCTGTCGCGCGGCGCCTGCGTGTGCCTCGCGCCGCGACAGGCGCTGATGCCCGGCGAGCCCCTGCAGACGACGCTGCGCGACCTCTCCATCACGCACGTGACCCTCCCCTCCGCCGCGGTCGTGACATTGGGCGACGCCGAGCTGCCGTCGCTCGAATCGTTGATCGTCGCCGGCGACGTCTGTCCGCCGGCCGTGGCGGCGCGCTGGCACGGGAAGCTGAACTTCTTCAATGCCTATGGCCCGACCGAAAGCACGGTCTGCGCGAGCGCGCATCTCTGCAAGACCGCGTATTCGGACATCGTGCCGATCGGCGTTCCGATCGCGAACCTGCGGATCTACATCCTCGATCCGCGCGGCGAGCCCGTGCCGGTCGGCGTCGAAGGGGAGATCTGCGTCGGCGGCGCGGGGGTCGCGCGCGGGTATCTCCATCGTCCCGAACTGACGGCGGAGCGGTTCGTTCCGGATCCGTTTCGCGCCGGCGCCGATGCACGGATGTACAAGACCGGCGACCGCGGCCGGTGGTTGCCGAACGGCACGATCGAATACCTCGGCCGCCGCGACTTCCAGGTGAAAGTCCGCGGGTACCGCATCGAGCTCGGCGAGATCGAAGCGAAGCTCGGCGCCTGTGCCGGCGTCCGGCAGACCGCCGTCGTTGCGCGCGAGGACGTCCCCGGAGAAAGGCGCCTGGTCGCGTATCTCGTCGCCGAGGATGGCGTGACGCTGCAGCCTGCGGAATTGCGCGCGGCGTTGGCGGCGGAACTGCCGGACTACATGGTGCCGCCGGCGTTCGTGGTGCTCGAGGCGCTGCCACTGACGGTCAACGGCAAGCTCGATCGCGCTGCCTTGCCGGCGCCGGAAGCACCGGCCGTCGCCACGCGCGAGTACGAAGCGCCGCAGGGGGAGGTCGAGACCGCGGTCGCGACGCTGTGGCAGGACATCCTCGGCGTGCCACGCGTCGGCCGTCACGATCACTTTTTCGAGCTCGGCGGCCACTCGCTCCTCGTCGTGGCGGTGGTCGAGCGGCTGCGCGCGCGAGGGCTCAGCGGCGACGTTCGTGCGGTCTTCAGCACGCCCACCCTTCTCGAGTACGCGGCCACGCTGGAGCGCGTCGTCGCCGCGGGCGCAACGGACGTTCCGCCCAATGTCATCGCGCCCGCCACGGCGGCCATCACTCCGGAACATCTGCCGCTGATCGCGCTGACGCAGCCGGAGATCGACCGCATCGTGGCCGCGGTGCCCGGCGGCGTCGCCAACGTGCAGGACATCTACCCGCTGCTGCCATTGCAGGAAGGCATGCTGTTCCAGCACCTGCGGGAGAGTGAGGGCGATACCTATCTGTCGCGCGAGCTGATGGCGTTCGACAGCCGCGAGCATCTCGACGAGTTTGTCTCGGTCCTCGGACGGGTCATCGCGCGGCACGACATCCTGCGGACCGCCGTGCTGTGGGAAGGGCTTTCGAAGCCCGTGCAGGTCGTGTACCGCCACGTCGAGCTGCCGGTGGAAGTCGTGGCGCTTTCGGGCGACGCCGATGCCGTCGACGCATTGCGCGAGTACACGGACCCGCAGAAGAAGCGGCTCGATGTCCGGCGGGCGCCGCTGCTGTCGGCCTATGTGGCCGAGGACGTTTCGCGCGGCGAATGGCTGTTGGCGCTGCTGGTCCATCACCTCATCTGCGATCACGTCACCCTGGAGCTCGTGCTGGACGAAGTGCGCACGTGGCTCCGCGGCGACGGCGCGACCCTTCCCCCGCCCGTGCCGCTACGCAACCTGGTGGCGCAGGTAAGTCGGGTGCCGCTGTCGGAGCATGAGGCCTATTTCCGCGAGCAGCTCGGCGACGTCGACGTCCCGACGGCGCCGTTCGGGATGCTCGATCTGCAGGTGAAGAGCGGCGATCTCGCGACCGCCACGGTGCCGGTCGACGACGCGCTCGCCCGCCGGTTGCGCGAGTGCTCCGCGCAACTCGGCGTGCCGCCGTCCGTGCTCTTCCACATCGCTTGGGCGCAGGTGCTCGCGCGCTGCACCGGCCGCGATGACGTGGTTCTCGGCACCGTCCTTTCCGGACGCCTGCAGGGTGCCGCGGGCGCCGACAGGGCGCTGGGCATGCTGATCAACACGCTCCCGCTGCGGATCTCGCTCGATGCCGATGCGCGGCAGGTCGTGGAGCAGACCTACCGGCGCATGGTCGCGCTGCTGGCTCACGAGCAGGCGCCACTGTCGCTCGCGCAGCGCTGCAGCGGCGTGGCTGCTCCGCTGCCGCTGTTCACGACTTCACTGAACTACCGCCAGAGCGCGCCGGCGGAGGGAGACGATCCCCAGACTCGCTGGCGGGCGCACGGGCTACGTCCGATCTCCGGTGCTCGCGATCTGGCCAACTTCCCTCTTGGCCTCAAGGTCGACGATCTCGGACACGACTTCACGGTCACCGCGGTCTGTGCGCGCGGGATCGAGCCTGACCGCATCAACGCCTCCATGGCGACGGCTCTGGCCGTCCTCGTCGACGCGCTGGAAGCGGCGGACGGACGGCCCCTGTCGCGTGCCGACGTTCTGCCGGCGGCCGAGCGTGCGCGACTGCTCCACGATTTCAATCCCGCCGCCGATGCCGTCGCCGTCGCCGTGCATCGGGCGGAGGAGCGGTTCGCTCACGAGCTGTTCGAGCGGCAGGCAGCAGCGCGTCCCAGTGCCCTGGCCCTGCGCTTCGAAGACGGGACTCTGACCTACGGCGAGCTCAATGCGCGCGCCAATCAGCTCGCGCACTACCTCATTTCCCTCGGCGTCCAGCCCGAGGATCGTGTGGCGATCTGCGTCGAGCGCGGTCCCGGGATGGTCGTCGGCCTCCTCGGCGTCCTCAAGGCGGGCGCCGCCTATGTACCGCTCGATCCCGCCTATCCGGCCGAGCGACTGCAGTACATGCTGCGCGATTCCGCTCCCAGAGTCCTGCTGGCCGAATCGGAGACAGAGGAGCATGTACCGGCCGGCGATGTGGCGGTGTTGCGGCTCGACGTCGATTTGCCCGTGCTCGCGCGCACGCTGCCGACCCACGATCCCGACCCGCGCGCACTGGGCCTGGCCGCCGATCACCTTGCGTACGTGATCTACACCTCCGGCTCGACCGGTCTGCCGAAGGGCGTCATGGTCGAGCAGCGGAGCCTGTGCAACATGGCGCTCGCACACGCCGGGCATTTCGCGGTCGCGGACGACAGCGGCGTCCTGCAGTTCGCGTCGATGGGCTTCGACGTCTGCATGGCCGAGGTGTTCATGGCGTTGTCGAGCGGCGCCACGCTCCATCTCGTGCAACGCCACGCGCTTTTGCCGGGGGAGCCGCTGCAAACGACGCTGCGGGAGCGCGCGATCACGCACGCGCTGTTGCCCGTCAACGTCGCGGCGCTTTGCGATCCCGACGATTCGTCGGCGCTGCGGTGCCTGATCGTCGGCGGCGACGTCTGCCCGCCCGCGCTCGTGCGGCGATGGCGGGGGCGGGTCCGGTTGTTCAATGCCTATGGTCCGACCGAGGCTTCGGTCTGCGCCAGCGCACACGCCTGTGAAGAGGCCTACCAGGAGAGCGTTCCGATCGGGCGGCCGTTCGGCAACGCGCGGATCTACATCCTCGATCGTCATTCCGCGCCGGCGCCGGTCGGCGTGGCCGGCGAGATCCACATCGGCGGCATCGGCGTCGCGCGCGGTTACCTGAACCGCCCCGATCTGACCGCGGAACGTTTCCTGCGCGATCCGTTCGCGACGGCGCCCGAAGCGCGGATGTACAGGACCGGCGATCGCGCCCGCTGGCTGCCGGACGGCACGATCGAGTTCCTCGGCCGCGACGATTTTCAGGTGAAGATCCGCGGCTTCCGCATCGAGCTCGGCGAGATCGAGGTCAAGCTCGGCGCCTGTGCAGGCGTGCGGGAAGCCGTCGTCGTGGCGCGGGAAGACGCGCCGGGCGAAAAGCGCCTGGTCGCGTATGTCGTGGCCGACGAAGGGGCCGCGTTGTCGAACGCGGAGTTGCGGGCGACGTTGTCGGCGCAACTGCCGGACTCGATGGTGCCGGCGGCGTTCGTGCAGCTCGACGCCCTGCCGCTGACCGCGAACGGGAAAATCGATCGCAAGGCGCTGCCCGCGCCCGAGGCGACGGCGCTGGGCGCGCCGGAATACGTACCGCCCGAGGGAGAGGTCGAACAGGCCCTCGCCGCGATCTGGGAGGACCTGCTCGAGGTCCCGCGCGTCGGCCGTCACGACAATTTCTTCGAGCTCGGCGGCCATTCGCTGATGGTCGTTGGTCTCGTCGAGCGTCTCCGCGAGCGCGGCATCGCGCTGGCCGTAGGCGACGTGTTCCAGCAGCCCACACTCATGGCCCTGGCGGCGCGGGCTGCCGCGGCGGAAGCGGATGCCCGTTCCGCGCTCGAGACTCCGTTTGGCGGCATCCCACGCGGCTGCCGCGCGATCACACCGGAGATGCTGCCGCTGGCCAGTGTCGCGCAGCCGGAGATCGACGCCATCGTGGCCGGCGTCCCCGGCGGCATCGACAACGTGCAGGACGTCTACGGACTCTCTCCGCTGCAGGAAGGCATTCTGTTTCATCACCTGATCCAGGAAGAAGGCGACCCATATGCGTCGCGGATGGTGCTGTCATTCGACAGCTCCGAGCGCCTCGACGCGTTTCTGATTGCGCTGCAGAAGGTGATCGATCGCCACGACACCCTGCGCACGGCATTCCGCTGGGAGGGTTTGGCGACTCCGGTGCAGGTCGTCTGCAGGGAGGCAGCGCTGCCGGTCGAGGAGATCCGATCGGCGGCCCCGGTTCTGCCGTCGCTGCTCGAGGCGACGGCGCCGGCGCGTTCGCGGCTCGATCCGCGGCAGGCTCCCCTGCTGGCCGCCTTCGCCGCGCGCGAGGAGAACGGTGGTGCGTATCTGGTGCTGCGGTATCACCATCTCATCGGCGATCACCAGTCGATGGAACTGCTGGTGACCGAGGCCCATGCGTTCCTGAAGGGGGCCGAGTCGCTGCTGCCGCCGCCGCTCGAATACCGTCGCTTCATCGCCCAGACGCAGCGGATGTCGGCGCAGCAGCACGAGGCGTATTTCCGCGAGCAGCTGAGCGACGTCACCGAGCCGGCGGCGCCGTTCGGCATCGTCGACACGCACGGCAACGGCGTCGAGGTGACGAAGACGAAGCGTGTCGTCACCGGCGAGCTGGCGCAGCGCATCCGTCACGCGGCGCGCCGCGAGCGCCTGTCGTCCGCCGTCCTGTTCCATGCCGCATGGGCGCTGGTCGTCGGGCGCCTGAGCGGGTCCGAGGACGTCGTGTTCGGCAGCGTGCTCTCGGGACGTCAGGGGATCCGCGGCGGCGAGCGGGCGGTCGGCATGTTCATCAACACGCTTCCGCTGCGCCTGCGCGTGAGCGGAATCAGCGTGCAGGAGATCATCCGCGACACGGCGGCCCGTCTCGCCGGTCTGCTCGAGCACGAGCAGGCACCGCTGGCGTGGGCGCAGCGCGCCAGTGGCGTGCGTCCGCCGCTGCCGCTCTTCACGGCACTGTTGAACTACACCCACAACACGAAGCTGGCGCCCGAGGAACAAGCGGTCCGCCGCGCGTCCGGCATCGAGCTGCTGCAGGCCGAGACGCACAACAACTTTCCGCTGACGATGACGGTAGGGGACACGGGCGGCGATTTCGACCTCATCGCGCTGGCGGGTCCCGGCATCGACGGCGAAGTGGTCGCGCAGTGCCTGCAATCGGTGCTGTCCGGTGTCGTCGATGCTCTGGAGCGCGACCCGGACACTCCGTTCGAGCTCTTGTCCGTGCTCTCGCCGGAGACCGAGACGGCGCTGCTCCGGACGGCGCACGGTCCGGCCGCCGCGCAGGGACGCGAGCAGATGCTCCCGGCGGCGATCGCACGGCAGGCCGCGCGCACGCCCGAAGCGCTGGCGCTGCGTCATGGCCGGATCGCCCTCAGCTACCGCGAGCTGGAGATGCGGACGAACCGGCTCGCGCAGCTGCTCGTCGAGCAGGGCATCGGCCGTGGCTCCCGCGTCGGCGTGCATCTGGGACGCTCCATCGAGCTGCTGATCTCGCAGATCGCGATCATGAAGACCGGCGCCGCGTACGTGCCGCTCGACCCGACACAGGCCAGCGAGCGTCTGGCGGCGATGGTGCGCGACGCCGCGATCTCCGTGGTCCTGCTGGACAGCCGCACGATGCGGGTCCCTCTGCCGGGGATCGACACCGTCTTCGTCGACGGCGCGGCAAACGAGAGCGACTGGCTGGGCGAGTACCCCGACGCCGCGCCAGCGATCGAGGTCCACGCAGACGACACGATGTACATCCTGTACACGTCCGGCTCGACCGGCGAGCCGAAAGGCGTCGAAGTCCGCCACGGCGGCGTCATCGACTACTGCGCGTTCGCGCGCGACAACTACTACGGCGAGCACCTCCGGGGCTCGCTGGTCGCGACTTCGCCCGCGTTCGACCTGACCCTGCCGGCGCTCTATGTGCCGCTGCTTCGTGGCGGCTGTGTCGAGTTGCTGCCGGAGGGGGACGAGCTCGAGGCATTGAGCCGCGCGCTGGACGAGGACCGCGGCGCGGTGCTGTTGCGCCTAACCCCTTCACACGTGCAGGGGCTGCTGACGCTGTCCGACCGCGGGCCGCGCCGCTCCGCGCACGCCTTCATCATCGGCGGCGAAGCGTTCGAGCCCGCGCTGGCCCGCCGCCTTCAGGCGAAGTTCCCCGCCAGCCGGATCTACAACCACTACGGTCCGACCGAGACCGTGGTCGGCTGCGCGTGGTTCGACGTCACCGCGAGTCTCGACGCTTTGGACGTCCGCATTCCGATCGGCCGGCCGATGGAGAACACATCGCTGTACGTGGTCGACGGGCAATTCCGCCTGCAGCCGCCGGGCGTGCCGGGAGAGCTTTGCATCGGCGGCGCCGGTGTGGCGAAGGGCTACTGGAACCGGCCGCAGGCGACGGCGGAGAAGTTCGTCGATTTCCGCGGGAGCCGCGTCTACCGCAGCGGCGATCAGGTGCGCCTTCGCGCCGACGGCAACCTCGAGTTCCTGGGGCGCATCGACCGCCAGGTGAAACTGCGCGGCTTCCGGATCGAGCTCGGCGAGATCGAGAGCCGCCTGAAACAGAGCGCTTGCGTCCGCGACGCGGTGGTGCGCCTGTGGGACGGCCAGCTCGTGGCGTATGTCGTGCCGGCCGGCGACGATCCGGAAAGGCGGGCTGCATTGCACACGCACCTTGCGTCGCAACTCCCGCAATACATGTTGCCGGCCGCCTATGTCTGGCTGGACGCGCTGCCGCTGACGGTCAACGGCAAGGTGGACCTGCAGGCGTTGGCGGCGCCGGAAGGCTCCGCAATGCGCGCGCGCGAATACGAAGCGCCGCGGGGGGAGATCGAGGAAACGATGGCCGCGATCTGGAGGGACCTGCTCGCGCTGCCAACCGTGAGCCGCCATGACGACTTCCTCGTTCTCGGCGGGCACTCGCTACTGATGATGCAGCTGGCGGTCCGCATCCGCGAGCAGTTCCAGATCGACATTCCATTGCGGCGGATCTTCGAGACGCCCGTGCTTCGTGAGCTCGCCGACGTCGTCGTGACGGCGCAGCTCCGGCGCTTTTCGGAGAACGACGTCGCCGAGGTGGCGCAGGACCTCGCCTCCCTGTCGGAAGAGGAGCTCCTGTCCATGCTCGCCGACTCGAACGGTGCCGCACATGACTGAAGACAAGAACGCGAAGCTGGAGCAGTTGAGGCGGGCCGTATTGCTGCAGCGGCTCCGCCAGCGCGGCGACGGGCAGTCGGAGATCGATTCCGAGCCGTCCATCGCGATCGCGGACCGCGGCCGGCCGCTGCCGCTCTCGCTGCCGCAGCAGCGCCTGTGGTTCCTCGATCAGCTCGACCCGACCGCGAGTGCGGCCTATCACCTCTCGACCGCTCTGCGTCTCGTCGGACGCCTCGACGTCGCCGCGCTGCAGGCCACTCTCGACCGGATCGTCGCCCGCCATGAGAATCTGCGCACGCGATTCGTCGCCATCGACGGCGTCCCCTATCAGCAGATCGGTCCCGAAAGCCTCGGCTTCGATCTACGCCGTGGCGACTTGAGAGGACTGTCCGCGGAGGAGCGCGAGGCGACCGTCGCCACGCTGGCCGCGGAGGAGGCTCGGGCGCCGTTCGATCTCGGCGCGGGGCCGCTGATTCGCGGTCAACTGCTCGCGCTGTCCGAGGACGAGCACGTCCTGCTGGTGACGCAGCACCACATCGCCAGCGACGGCTGGTCGATGGGCATTCTCGTGCGCGAAGTGGCGGCGCTCTATACGGCGTTCCGTCGCGGCGAGGCCGATCCGCTGCCGCCGCTGGAGATTCAATACGCCGATTACGCACAGTGGCAGCGCAACTGGCTGCAGGGCGAGGAGCTGGCGCGGCAGCTCGAATTCTGGCGCGATCACCTGCACGGTGCGCCGGAGTTGCTCGAGCTTCCGCTCGATCGCCCGCGCCCGGCGGTCCAGACGCATGCTGGCGGTGCCGTCCCTTTCGCGCTGTCGCCGGCCCTAACGGCGCGACTGCAGGCGCTCAGTCACAGCCACGGCGTGACGCTGTTCATGCCCCTGTTGTCGGCGTGGGGGCTGCTGTTGTCCCGGCTCTCCGGTCTGAAGGACGTGGTGGTCGGCACCTCGGTCGCCAATCGCCGCCGGCGCGAGGTCGAAGGGCTGATCGGCTTCTTCGTCAATACGCTCGCACTGCGCCTGCGATTCGACGGCGCACCGACCGTTGCGTCGCTGCTCGCGCAGGTGAAAGACATCACGCTCGCGGCGTTCGCGCACCAGGAACTGCCCTTCGAGCAGGTCGTGGAAGCCGTACAGCCGCTGCGCAGCCTCAGTCACAGCCCGCTGTTTCAGTCGCTGTTCAGCCTCAACAACACTCCCGATTCCGGCGTGGTCGCGCTGCCGGACCTCGAGCTCGCACCGGTGGAGCGCGCGCTCGACAGCACGCATTTCGATCTCTCGTTGTCCTTGAGCGTTCGCGGCGACCGGCTCGAAGGCGCGATCGGGTACGTCAGCGCACTCTTCGATCGGGAGACCGTCGAGCGCTGGGCGCGGCATTACGAGCACCTGCTGGAAGCAATGGCGGCGGACGGTACGGCACGTGTCGATGCGCTGCCGCTGTCGTCGGCGGAAGAGCGGCAGGCACTGCTGCGCCAGTGCGCCGGTCCGTCGAAGTCCGCCGGCCGTGAAGTGCCGCTGCCGGGTCAGATCGAGCAGCAGGCGGCGCGCACGCCCGAGGCGATCGCGTTGCGGAGTGGCGCGCGCAGCGTCACGTACGGGGAGCTCAATGCGCGCGCGAATCGTCTCGCGCACTTCCTGCTGTCCCGCGGCGCCGGCCGCGGGGCGCGCGTCGGCGTGCGGATGGGGCGTTCGATCGAGCTGCTCGTCGCGCAGCTGGCCATCCTGAAGAGCGGTGCGGCATACGTGCCGCTCGATCCTCGCCAGCAGGAGGAGCGGCTCGCCGCGATGGTGCGCGATGCCGGCATCGAGATCGTCCTGACCGCGGACCTGCCCGATCTCGACGCCTACCCGGCCGCGAATCCCGCGGTCGCGCTGAGCGCGGGCGACACGTTCTACGTCCTCTACACCTCCGGCTCGACGGGCGAGCCGAAGGGAGTGGAGGTCCACCACGGCGGCGTCGTCGACTATTGCGCGTTCGCCCGCGACAACTATTACGGCGATCACCTGCAAGGCTCGCTCGTGGCGACGTCGCCGGCATTCGATCTGACCCTGCCGGCTCTCTACGTGCCGTTGCTGCGCGGAGGCTGTGTGGAGCTCCTCGAGGAGGAGGACGAGCTCGAGGCGTTGAGCGGCAGGCTGGCCGATGACGACGGCGCGGTGCTGCTCCGCCTGACGCCTTCGCACGTGCAGGCGCTGCTGGCACTCTCCGATCGCGAGCCGCGCCGCTCCGGACACGTCTTCGTCATCGGCGGCGAAGCGTTCGAGCCGGCGTTAGCGCGCCGGCTGCAGGCGAAGTTCCCGGCGAGTCGGATCTACAACCACTATGGCCCGACCGAGACCGTGGTCGGCTGCTCGTGGTTCGACGTCACGGCCAATCTCGATGCGCTGGACGCCCGCATTCCCATCGGCCGGCCGATGGAGAACACCGCGCTGTACGTCATCGACGAGGAGGGCCGTCTGCAGCCTCCCGGCGTGCCCGGCGAGCTGTGGATCGGCGGCGCCGGTGTCGCCAAGGGCTACCTGAACCAGCCGGAGCTGACCGCCGAGAAGTTCGTCACGTTCGAAGGCGGCCGCGTCTACCGCAGCGGCGACCAGGTCCGCCTGCGTGCCGACGGCAATCTCGAGTTCCTTGGCAGGATCGACCGGCAGGTGAAGCTGCGCGGCTTCCGGATCGAGCTCGGCGAGATCGAGAGCCGCCTCGGAAAGAGCGCACAGGTGCGCGAAGCCGCCGTGCGGCTGTGGAACGATCAACTGGTCGCTTACGTCGTCGCGGCCGGAGAGGCCAGCGAGGCGGCGCTGCACGCGCAGCTCGCGTCGCAACTGCCGTCGTACATGCTGCCGGCAGCGTATGTATGGCTCGATGAGCTCCCGCTGACCGTCAACGGCAAGGTGGACGTGCAGGCATTGCCGCTGCCGGACCTCACCGAGCCTCGCGCGCGCGAATACGAGCCGCCGCGCGGCGAGATCGAAGAGACTCTGGCTGAGCTGTGGCAGACACTGCTGCGCGTCGAGCGCGCCGGCCGGCATGACGATTTCTTCGAGCTCGGCGGGCACTCGCTGCTCGCCGTGCAACTGGTCTCGCGGGTCCGCGCGGCGCTGAACGTCGAGCTGCCGCTCCGCGCGGTGTTCGCGAATCCCACGCTGGGCGCGCTGGCCGGTGTCGTGCGCGCCGCCGGCGCAAGCACGATGGGGCGCATTCCGCCGGCCGACCGCACGCGGCCGCTGCCTCTGTCGCTGGCGCAGCAGCGTCTGTGGTTCCTCGACCAGCTCGACAAGGCCGCCAGCGCCGCCTATCACATGCCGGCCGCGCTGCGGCTGCAGGGGCGGCTCGACGCGCCGGCACTGCAGGCGACGCTCGATCGCCTCGTTGCGCGTCACGAGAGTCTGCGTACCCGCTTCGTGGCGATCGACGGTGTGCCGTACCAGCAGATTGCGCCGGCGGACTGCGGGTTCGACCTGCGCCGGGAAGATCTGAGCGTATTGCCGGCCGAGGATTTCGAGGCCGCCGTTGCGGCGCGGGCCGCGGAAGAAGCCCGCGCGCCGTTCGACCTGAGCGCCGGGCCGCTCATTCGCGGTCGCCTCCTGACATGCTCGGGCGACGATCACGTGCTGCTCATCACGCAGCATCACATCGTCAGCGACGGCTGGTCTCTGGGCATTCTCGTGCGCGAAGTGGCGGCGCTGTATACGGCCTTCGCGCGCGGCGGGGGCGATCCGCTGCCGGCGCTCGAAGTCCAGTACGGCGACTATGCCCAGTGGCAGCGAGGCTGGCTCGAGGGCGAAGAGCTCGCGCGCCAGATCGATTTCTGGAAGGACCATCTCTCCGGCGCGCCGGCGCTCCTGGACCTGCCGCTCGACCGGCCGCGGCCGGCCGTCCAGACCCACGCTGGCGGCACGGTGCCGCTCGTGCTGCCGCCGGACCTGACGGCGAGTCTGCGCGCGTTTTCTCAGCGCCACGGCGTGACGATGTTCATGACGCTGTTGTCGGCCTGGGGTCTGTTGCTGGCGCGGTTGTCCGGACAGCGCGACGTCGTCATCGGCACCCCCGTGGCGAACCGCCAGCGGCGCGAGATCGAGGACCTGATCGGCTTCTTCGTCAACACCCTGGCTGTGCGCCTGCGGCTCGACGAAGGGACCACAGTCGAAGCGCTGCTCGGGCAGGTGAAGGAGACCTCGCTCGCCGCCTTTGCCCACGGGGAGCTGCCGTTCGAGCAGGTCGTCGAGGCCGTGCAGCCGCGGCGCAGCATGAGCCACAGCCCGCTGTTCCAGAGCATGCTGGCGTTCAACAACGCCCGCGGCCGCGGCGCATTGCAGCTTCCGGATCTGACGTTGACTCCGGTGGATCGCGTCAGCACCACGACGCACTTCGAGTTGTCGGCCGGTCTGTCGGACCGGGGGACGATCATCTCCGGCGTCCTCGAATACGCGAGCGACCTGTTCGATCGCTCCACGATCGAGCGCTGGGCCGGCCACTACGTCCGCCTGCTTGAGGCGATGGTGGCCGACGCCTCGGCCACGATCGACGAGCTGCCGTTGCTGTCGGCATCGGAGCGCGGGCAACTGCTGCGCGATTTCAACGCCGTACAGGCTGAACACCCGCAGGACAGATTGATTCACGAGCTGGTCGAGGAGCAGGCCGTCGCGAACGGCGACGCGATCGCGGTCGTCTTCGACGATCGCAGCCTGACGTACGCCGCCCTCGATGCACGCGCGAACCAGCTCGCACACGAGCTCATCGCCCTCGGCGTGCAGCCGGATGACCGCGTGGCAATCTGCGCCGAGCGCACTCCGGAGATGGTGATCGGCCTCCTCGCGATCCTCAAAGCCGGCGGCGCCTACGTTCCGCTGGACCCGAACTATCCGGTCGAGCGGCTCCACTTCATGCTGCGCGATTGCGCGCCGAAGGCGTTCCTCACGCAGGAGGGCCTGTCGCGCCGGTTCTCCGCGATCGACGTCCCTGTGGTCCTGCTCGAGCGCGCCTCGACGGGATCCGAATCGGCTCCGAGCCCGCGCGAGCGCGGGCTGACCGCGCGCCATCTCGCGTACGTCATCTACACCTCGGGCTCCACGGGCATGCCGAAGGGTGTGGCCATGCCGCACTCGGCATTGCAGAACCTTCTGCACTGGCAGGAGCACGACAGCACGCCGGGCCGGTTCCGCACGGTGCAGTACTCGGCCCTCGGATTCGACGTCGCGTTCCAGGAGATCTTCTCGACCCTCGGCACCGGCGGGACTCTGGTGCTGTTGCGCGAGGACGTTCGCAGAGATCCGTCCGCACTGCTCGCCTTCCTCCGGGAAGAGCGCGTGGAGCGGCTGTTCCTCCCGTTCGTCGCGTTGAGCTCTCTCGCCGACGCCGCGGCCCGATGCGATGAGGGTCTTCCGTCGCTGCGTCACGTCATCACCGCGGGCGAGCAGTTGGTGATGACTCCTGCGATCCGCGCGCTGCTGGCCGGAGCTCCTGATTGCCGGCTGCACAATCAGTACGGTCCGACCGAGACGCACGTCGTCACCGCGCTCGCGCAAGTGTCGGCGGGGAACGACTGGCCGGAGCTTCCGCCGATCGGACGTCCGATCGCCAACGTCGCGATCTACATCCTCGACGAACGCCGCGAGCCGGTGCCGATCGGCGTCCGCGGCGAGATCTACATCGGCGGCGCCGGCGTGGCGCGCGGATATCTCGGACGTCCCGAGCTGACCGCCGAGCGTTTCGCGTGCGATCCGTTCGCGGACGACTCCGACGCGCGGATGTACAGGACCGGCGACCTCGGACGCTGGCTGCCGGACGGCAACATCGAATACCTCGGCCGCAACGACTTCCAGGTCAAGGTCCGCGGGTTCCGGGTCGAGCTCGGCGAGATCGAGGCGAAGCTCGATGCCTGCGCCGGCGTGCGCGAGGCGGTCGTCGTCGCACGGGAAGACGTGCCGGGCGAGAAGCGCCTGGTGGCGTATTTCGTGTCTGAGGCGAACGTCACCCTCCAGCCCGCGGAACTGCGCGCGATGCTGCAGCCGCAACTCCCCGAGTACATGATTCCGGCGGCCTTCGTACAGCTCGAGGCGATGCCGTTGTCGCCGAACGGGAAGCTCGACCGCATGGCCCTGCCGGCTCCGGAAGCATCCGCGCTCAGCACGAGCGCGTACGAGGCGCCGCGGGACGAGGTCGAGCGAACGCTCGCCGCGATCTGGCAGGAGCTCCTGCGCGTCGAGCGCGCCGGCCGCCAGGACGACTTCTTCGCTCTCGGCGGCCATTCGCTGCTTGCGGTGCAGTTGATGTCGCGCATCCGCACGGTGCTGGGCGTCGACGTCGCGCTGCGGGAAGTGTTCGTGCGGCCGACCCTCGAGGGGCTGGCCGAGGCGGTGCGCGCGGCCGGCGCGAGCACGATGGGTGCGATCGGGCGCGCCGATCGGGGGGGATTCCTGCCGCTGTCGCTGGCGCAACAGCGCCTCTGGTTCCTCGACCAGCTCGACAGGAACGCCAGTGCGGCGTACCACCTGTCGGCCGCGTTGCGGCTCCTCGGCAGGCTGAACGTGGCCGCGCTGGAAGCGACTCTGGACCGGATCGTCGCGCGCCATGAGGGGCTGCGCACCTGCTTCGTCGTTCGCGACGGCCAGCCCTGCCAGCAGATCGCGCCGGCAGACTGCGGCTTCGCGCTGCAGCGCGAGGATCTGCGACACCTCTCCGTCGATGAACGGGAAGCGATCCTCGCGAAGCTGACGGCCGAAGAGGCGCATGCGGCGTTCGATCTGAGTGCCGGCCCGTTGATCCGCGGCCGGTTGCTCGTGCTCGCGGACGACGAGCACGTCCTGCTCGTCACGCAGCACCACATCGTCAGCGACGGATGGTCCTTGAACGTCCTCGTGCGCGAAGTGGCGGCGCTCTATACGGCGTTCTGCGGTGGAGACAGCGATCCTCTGCCATCGCTGGACCTTCAATACGTCGACTACGCGCAGTGGCAGCGCGGCTGGTTGCAGGGCGACGAGCTGGCGCGCCAACTCCGGTTCTGGACCGAGCATCTGGCCGGTGCGCCGACGCTGCTCAGCCTTCCCGTCGACCGGCCGCGGCCGGCGGTGCAGAGCCATGCCGGAGGCGCCGTGCCGCTCCGTCTGTCGCCGTCGTTGACGGCGCGCCTGCAGGCGTTCAGTCAGCACCATGGCGTGACGCCGTTCATGACCCTGTTGGCGGCGTGGACGGTGCTCCTGTCGCGACTGAGCGGCCAGCAGGACGTCGTCGTCGGCACGTCGGTGGCGAATCGGCAGCGACGCGAAGTCGAGGGACTGATCGGCTTCTTCGTCAATACGCTCGCCTTACGTCTGCGCCTCGCCGAGGCGCCGACCGTTGCGTCGCT
>CAZLGP010000022.1:0-15739 GCA_964558905.1 uncultured Thermoanaerobaculia bacterium
CCGGAAGGATGAAGGCCGGATGGGAGGATGATGTCGGGAGTGACGGCGGTGACATCTTGGCGTCGCGGCTCGTATTACAGGAGTCGAAAACGGTTCACGCGCTGACGCTGCGACGCCAGGATGCTGCCCTTCATCCTTCCGGACTTCATTTCCGAGTTAGCTTGGGCGCGCGTCACTGGGGGTCGACATCGAGCTTCACCGCGACGAGCGACATGTTGACGTCGCGGATGAAGTCGATCAGCGATGCGATCAGCGCACCCATGCAGGCGACGAAGATCAGTCCGATCAACCACCCCATCTCGACGTGCAGGAGCGCCGCGGCGAAGAGGGCGATGATGAGGATCGCGGCGAGGAGCACGCTCAGCGTCCCGAAGAAGATCGCGCGTCGGAGGATCCGCGCGCGCCGCCAGAGGATCGCGATCTGTTGCTCGATGAGAGCGCGCTCATCCCTGGCCTGGCGTCGCGCCCGCGCGAGCTCCCGCGAACGGTCGATCGTCCGACCGTAACGGTTGGTCATGCTCAGCAGAAGCAACCCCACGCCGGAGATGAGGATGACCGGGCCGATCGCGACCTGGAGCACGGGGATGAGCTGCGTGAGCGTGGGAGGAGTCATGTCTGCGCCGCATTCTGACGCGCGAGGCGCTCCTGCGGCAGGAGCGCGTGATACAGCATCGCTGTGACGGGGACCGGGACCGCGGACTCGTTCGCCAGGCGCACGATCGCGCCGAGTTGCGCGTCGAGCTCGGACGGCTTGCCTTCCATGACGTCGCGCTGGAGAGACGACGTGGATGCGGGAGCGAGCGCGTCATACCGGTGCCAGGTCCTCTCGACGGCGTCGTCGCCGAGATCGATGCCGCGGGCCTTCGCGAGAGCAAGGACTTCGCGCAACGAGTCCGTGACGATGGCCCGGATCTCCGGCATCGCACGCCACACGCCGATCGGTACGCGCGTGAGCGCACCGATGCCGCTCATCGTGGCGATGAAGAGAAACTTCGTCCACATGCTGCGATGGATGTCCTGAGGGATCTCGGCGGTGACGTTCGCGTCGGCGAAGGCCCGCTGCAGACGCTCGAGGCGTTCAGTGCGGCGATTGTCGAGCTCACCGAACATGACCATCGGGTCAAACGCGGCGTGGCGGATGTGGCCCGGTGCGACAACGAAGCTGACGATCGCACAGAGACCGCCGGCGACGTGCTCCCGACCGAGGATGGACTGAAGGACCTCCGGTGCGTCGATGCCGTTCTGCAGCGGCACGACGATCGTGTCGGGGCCGAGCATCGGCCTCGCGCTCTCGGCCGCCTCGGGGATCTGCCACGCTTTCACCGCGACGAGGATCGCGTCGACTTGGCCGGCCGTGCGGGGATCGTCCGTGGCCGGCGGGCGCTCGACGACGAAGTCGCCGTTGATGCTGTCGACACGAAGCCCCTGCGTGCGCAGAGCGTCGAGCGTCGCTCCCCGAGCGATGAACGTGATGTCGACGCCTGCCTGGGCGAGCCGTCCGCCGAAGTAGCCACCGACTCCGCCGGCTCCGATGACCGCGATCTTCATTTCGTGCTCTTCTTCCACGCTCCGAGCTGGCGATGCGTTTGGATCCAGACGTCGTCGATCGCGCCGCCGTGGAGCATCTTCGCGATCCAGACGATCTGCCCAGCGTGGTTGGCGAGGTGATTGGCGGCGTTGATCAGGTCCTCGAGGACGATCGAGTGCATCTTCGGCTCGGGGCTGGGATCGCCGAGGCGCTCGGGCGTGAGTCCGTCGAAGGTGCGTTCCGTGCGCGCGACCATGTCGGAGAACATCGCCATCAGCTCCTTCTTCGGGATCGCCGGTCGTTCCGCGAACTCGGCCGGGCGATCGCGCGCGTATTCGATCCCGCCGATGTTCCGGTTCAGGAAGTGATTGAGCGATCCGATGAGGTGCAGGACGATGTTCCCGACGGAATTCGACTCTTCGTTGGGTCGCCACCAGAGCTGCTCTTCGGTGAGCGGATCGACAGCCGCACGGATCTGAGCCGGGAACACGCGGGTGATGCGGGAGCGGAGGGCGGCGAGTGCGACTGCAGACGTCTCGGCCATGGCCGGGGAGCATACCGCGGGGCAGCGCGCCCCGTGGAAGGTTCGGGGCCGATAGGACGGATGGGACGAATGGGACGAATGGGACGGATAGGAAGCGCGGGCCACCTATTCGTCATATTCGTCCCATTCGTCCTATTCGTCCTATCGGTCCTAACCAGGGCCGTCCACCGCAAGAAGTCCCAGCCGGCGGAGGTGGTCCAGCGCTTCGCCCGAGTCCCGCACATACACCATCTCCACCCCCGCGGCGTTGGACTCCTCGATGATCTTCGCCACGCCGCGGTCGCGCAGGTCGGGCGTGACGTCGCGGATGAACGCGGCGAGGATGCGCCCGGAGTGCGAAGCGGGTTTCGTTCGACGTGCAGTGCCCGGTAGAGGTCCGCAATGCCTTCGAACGGCAGCCGGGCCGCGGCGTTCCGGATGATGGAGCGGACCATTGACCGACCATGCGAGGAGAGTGGCCGGACGACCGGGCCCTCCCGGTGCCGGGCCGACTTTTGCGGTAGAATCCCGCTTCCCACGGCAAAAGCCGGCGCGCTCCTTGCGTCGGCTGTACCAAGCACCCAACGTCAAGACACGAGGACCCTTGCATGAGCGATATGGTGACCGCCACGACTCCGGTTTCAGTCCGCCCGGCAGCGCATGCCGCGAGCCCCGAGGGCCGCGCGAAGAAGTCCCTGCCGGTCGAGCCGAAATCGGCGATCTGGAACCCGACCCCCGAGCAGCTCCGACAGTTCGCGGATGAGATGCCGAACGCGCGCCAGACCGAGTTTGGAAACGTGAACGTCGCAACGCGCGTGGTGTCGCGCTCGAAGCTCTCGACCTTCATCGCCACCGACCGCCCCGAGGAGCACTCGGACCAGACCATCAGCCGCGCCGAGTACGACCGCGTCGCACAGCTCCAGAATGACTACATCCGTACGCTGGACATGCTGGTCATCGAGGGCTTCATCGGGAACGACCCGCAGTTCCGCACCGCCGCGCGTCTGATCATCGAGAAGTCGAACGCGAACATCGCGGCCATGCAGCTCGTCCTCTACTACCCCGCGACGGCCGAGGAACTGGCGACCTTCCAGCCGGAAGTGACGGTCATCTACACGCCCAATCTCCGCGCGGAAGGCTATCCGGACGAGCGGCTCATTGCCGTCGATCTCGAGAGCTACGTCACCCGGGTCTTCAACTCGGACTATTTCGGGGAGTCGAAGAAGGGCGGCCTGCGGATGTGGAACAAGCTCGTGTACGAGCGCGGCGGACTGGCGCTCCACTCGGGCTGCAAGGTCATCCCCGTGGGCGGCACGAACCGGGTCGGTCTGATCGTCGGCCTCTCCGGTACGGGCAAGACCACGACGACGTTCACCAAGCAGAACGACTCGCAGCCGGTCCAGGACGACTTCTGCGCGCTCATGCCGGGCGGGAAGGTCTATGCGACCGAGAACGGGTGCTTCGCAAAGACGTTCGGCCTGAACCCGAAGGATGAGCCGACGATTCACTACGCGTGCGCGTCGCAGCACGCCTACCTCGAGAACGTCTCGCAGGGCGATGAGGGCAAGGTCGACTACTTCGACACGTCGTACACGCCGAACGGCCGCGCCGTCATCCGTATGGAGGACATCGCCGGCGCCGCCGATGCCCGCGAGCTCACGAAGGCGGACTTCCTCCTGATCCTCAACCGCAACGAGAACATCATCCCGGCGGTCGTCAAGCTCGAGGGCCCTCTCGCTGCCGCATACTTCATGCTCGGCGAGACCCAGGGCACGAGCGCCGGCGGCGCCTCGGAGGCCGGCAAGTCGTTGCGCGTCCCGGGCACGAACCCGTTCTTCCCGCTACTGCACGCCTACCAGGGCAACCGCATGCTGGAGCTCATGAAGGACAACCCGATGGAGGTCTACCTCATGAACACCGGAGCCATCGGCGGCGACGGCAAGGTCGAAGGATCGAAGAAGGTCAAGATCCAACACTCGTCCGCGGTCGTCAAAGCGATTGCCGAGGGAACCATCCAGTGGGAGAAGGACCCGGACTTCGGCTACCTCGTGGCGACGGAAGTGCCGGGCATCGACGACGCGGATTATCTGCAGCCAAGGAAGATGTACGCGCGGCAGGGGAGGCTCGACGAGTACAACCAGCTCGTCGCAAAGTACAACACCGATCGCCGCGAGTACCTCCGCAAGTGGAAGGGCCTCAGCGAGGAGATCGTGAACGCGATCTGAGTCTCGTTTGCGGTTGACGGTTGACGGTTGACGGGAGATCCGGCGAGGCCCGGACGCTCCCCGCCAACCGCCAACCGCCAACCGCCAACGTTCCTCACGTCTCCACGTGTACAAACATGTACACCGCCGCCAGCGCGAAGAGGATGTTCGCGCTCCATGCCGACAGCAGCGGCGGCAGGTTTCCCACCTCGCCGAACTTCGTGAAGATCGCGAAGACCATCCAGTAGACGATGCCGAGGACGAGCGCGAGGCCGATGCCGTAGAGCGCGCCGCGCCGCCCGATCCGGAAGGCAAACGGCATCGCGATGAGGGCCATGACGATGCTGATCACCGGCCAGGACGTCTTCGCGTAGAGCTTGACCGCCAGCTCGTCCGCGGCGTAGCCAGACTCGCGCAGTGTGGCGATGTACCTTCGAAGCTCCGCGTAGGTCATCTGATCCGGCGGTGTCACCTCGGTCGCAAAATCCTCCGGGGTCTCCGGGTAGAACAGCGCGAGCGGTCGCGTGATCGGGCTGAACGTCGACTCGCCGTCGTCGGCGAACGAGCGGATCCAGCCGTTCTCGAACGCCCAGGCCTGGCCGTTCCAGGTCGCGCTCGTCGCGTAGACGCGCCGCGTGAGCCGGAAGTCCGACGGGTGGAACTCGAATACCTGGACCTGCGTGAGCCGCTTCGCATTCGGGTCGTAGGCGAGGAAGTTGATGATGTAGCGCCCCTTGCCGAGGTACCAGAGCTTCTGGTGGGAGCTGGTGATCTCGGTCTTTCCTTCGATGCGCCGTTTGAGTTGATCCACCCGCTGGTTCGAATAGGGCAGGACGAAGTCGAGGATGAAGTAGGCCAGCAGGCTGATGATCGCCGCGACGAGGACGATCGGGGCGGCGACCCGATACAGCGAGACCCCGCCGGACTTGATGGCCGTCACCTCGTTGTTCTTCGAGAGGATGCCGAACGTCACCAGGGTCGCCACGAGCACCGAGATGGGCAGCGTCCAGTTCAGCACGGTGAAGATCTGGAAGCGGAAGTAGCGCAACAGAGTGCTCGCGGCAACGTTGTTCTCGCGCACTTTGCGGGCGAGCTCTGTGTACTCGACGATGAGGAACAGCGCCACGACTGAGACCAGCACGAGAATCAGAATCTTGACGAACTCGCGGAGGATGTATCGGTCGATGGTGTTCGGGAATGTGACGTCGAGCCGGCTGAGCAGCGACGGCTTTTCTTCGGTCGCGGCCCTAGCCGGCAAGCGGCGCAGAAAGATGCCTCGGACCGCGCCGATGATTCGCGCCAGCCAGCCGGTCTCGGACCGGTTCGCCAGCGCATCGCGATTCGCGCGCGTGAGCAGGTAGATGCCGAGCGCGAGCAGGATGATGTTTGCGCTCCACATCCCCAGGAAGGGCGGAATCTTCCCGCTCACGGCGAGCTGTTCGCCGTTGTTCAGCATGATGTAGTAGAAGACGATGATCGCGATACTTAAAGAAAAACCTGAGCTCTTGCCGCCGCGCCGGTTCGTGATGCCGAGGGGCAACCCGAGCACGCCGAAGGTGATGCAGGCGAAGGGAATCGCGAATTTCTTGTGGATCTCGACGAGGGCGATGTTGCGCGTGAATCGATCGGTCTCGGAGCGGCCGCTGCTCAGCGTGCGTTCCTGATCGAGCAGCTCGCGCAGATCCATCTCGCGGAATGAGCGCGCGAGGCTCTTGCTGATGCTGCCCGTTGCGTCGGGCGTCGGGAGGCGGATGCGCTGCGTGGCGCTCTCGGTGCGGTCGTAGCGGTCCGGGTTGGCCGGATCCCAGACATGGGTCTCAGCGCCGGAGAGGTTCATCCAGAGATCTTTCTCCGGGCGTTGGAGGGCGATGTTGCCTTGGTTGGCGACGATCGTCCGCTGGCCGGCGCCCTGGTGTGTGAGGCCTCCGACGGTGTCCTGGTCGTCGTCCCGGGCGGCGAGGTTCTCAGCCATCTGTGCAGGTGTCAACGACTCCTGTTCCGAATCGTCGCTGCGGTTGTCGGCGACGAACACGCCTTTCCATTGGCCGGTGGCGGGATCGACATCGTTCACGTAGATCATGAGGTTTTCGTACTCGTCGTAGAAAACCCGTGGCTTGACGACCTGCTCGGCGGACGCCGCGGTGAGCTCGGTCCGGAGCGCGACGAACTGCTGGTTGCCTCTCGGCATCACGAAGTTGATGAGGTAGAGGTTCAGCAGGAACATCAGGAAGCTGAACACGAAGACGGGCCGGTAGATCTTGCGCGTGGAGATGCCGAGGGCTCGCATGGCCACGATTTCGGAGTCGGAGGAGAGGCGGCCGATGGCGATGAGGATGCCGAACAGGAGCGCCATCGGCACGGTCAGGACGACGATGTTCGGCAGCGAGTACAGGAGCAGCTCTCCGACCGCGGCGCCGGAGAGCGAGCGGCGGATGATCAGCCCGGCCATGTCGAACAGCCGCTGCATGAGGATGATCGAGGTGTAGAAGGTGAAGCCGAGGACTGTCGGGCCGACCATCTCTTTGAAGATGTAGCGAGTGAGGATGCTCATTGCCGAGGCGGATTATCGCGGGAAACGGGCCAGAGATTGAGTTTCCGCAGGGTCCCGTAAGATGGATTATGTTAAATCGTGCGTGGAGTGCGGAGCTAGCGCCTCCGCTTTCGCGCCTGGAATCGCGCCTGCCGCTCACGCGGCGGCGTTGGAAAGCGGCGGCCTTGCCTCCGCGCTCCAAAGAACGTCGCTGAGGACGGCGGCCGCCGTCGGCATCGAGCCGGCTCCCCGGCCGCTCAATACGATCTCGCCGACAGCTCGCCCGCGGATCACGACCACGTTCTGCTCGTCGACGACCCTTGCGAGAGGATCTGCAAGCGACACCCGCCGCGGCTCGACGACCAGCGACACCCCTCCCGTGACGCGCGACGCCTCCGCTACCTGTCGGATCACGCAGCCCTCCGCCCGGGCACGTTCGATGTCCGAGGGTGTCACTTCGCGCAGACCGGTGACGATCGTCCGCCGGATCGGCGCATCGAACGCCAGCTGCGCCAGGATCGCCAGCTTCTGCGCGGCGTCCTCGCCCTCCACGTCCAACGCTGGATCGGCCTCCGCAAAGCCGGCCTCCTGCGCGCGCAGGACGGCCTCCGCGAAGCCCAGACCCTCGGTCATGCGGCACAGGACGTAGTTGGAAGTGCCGTTCAGGACGCCAGTGATGGACTCGATCGAATCGCCGGCCAGACCGCGGCGCAAGGCCCCCACCACCGGGACGCCGCCGCAGACGCTCGCTTCGAATCCGATCTCGACGCGGCTGCGAGCCGCGGCGTCGAACAACTCGCTCCCGGTCGCCGCCAGCAGGGACTTGTTGGCCGTCACCACGTGTCGCCCGCGCGCGATGGCACGGCGGAGGAACGTTCCTGCCGAATGGATGCCGCCGACGACTTCGACGACGAGGTCGCAGTCGGCGTCGAGGACGTCCAGGGCGCTGGTGGTGAGGAGGTCCCGGTCGACGCCGGGACGCTCCTTTGCGAGGTCGCGCACGAGGATGCGGACGATCTCCGGATCGATGGCCAGTCGGGCACGGATGCGCTCGCGCTCGCGCTCGACGAGCCGGACGAACCCACCGCCGACGGTGCCACAGCCGAGGAGCCCGATACGAATGCGCCTCATGCCACACACTCCTCGGCGGCGACACGCGAGGTGCGCGCGAGGGCCTGCTCGAGATCGTCGATCAGGTCGCGGGCGTCCTCCAGTCCTGCCGCAAGGCGGATCAGCGAGTCGCCGATGCCGACGCTGCGCCGCACCTCCGGCTCGACGGATGCGTGGGTCATCGTCGCGGGATGACAGAACAGACTCTTCACCCCGCCCAGGGATTCGGCGAGCGACCAGAGGTGCAGGCGGCGCGTGAAGGCACGTGTCTCCTCGAGAGTCGCGTCGAGCTCGAACGAGACGATCGCGCCGAAGCGCGTCATCTGCCTCCGGGCGACGGCGTGGTCGGGCTGGTCGACGAGCCCCGGGTAGAAGACGCGCCGCACACGGTCGTGCGCGAGCAGGTAGCGCGTCAGCAACTCGGCGTTGGAACAGTGACGCTCGACGCGCAGGCCGAGGGTCTTCACGCCGCGGAGAATCAGGAAGCAGTCCTGGGGCCCGGGAACGGCGCCGATGGCGTTCTGCAGGAATTGCAGTTCCTTGTAGAGGCCCTCGTCGTTGGTGAGGACCGCGCCGCCGATGACGTCGCTGTGGCCGTTGATGAATTTCGTCGTGGAGTGGATCACGGCGTCCGCGCCCAGCCCCAGCGGCTGCTGCAGGACCGGTGTGGCGAATGTGTTGTCAACGATCGTGGGAACTCGATTGGCACGTGCGATGGCAGAACACTTGGCGATGTCCGTCACCCGGAGCAGCGGATTCGACGGCGTCTCCAGCCAGAGCAGCTTCGTATTCGGCCGGATCGCCGCCTCGACGTAGGCCGGGGACGTCGTGTCGACGAAGGTGAACTCGATCCCGAACCGGCGGAACACCTTGGTGAAGATGCGCCAGGCCCCTCCGTAGAGGTCCTGGGTGGAGACGACGTGATCGCCTCGGCTGAGCAGCGAGAGCACGGCGTGAATGGCGGCCATGCCGCTGGCGAACGCGAGTCCATAGCGGGCCGTCTCCAGCGCCGCGAGGTTCTCCTCGAGCGCGCCGCGTGTGGGATTGCCGGTGCGGGCGTAGCAGTAGCCTTTGTTCAGACCGGGCTCGGTCTGACGGAACGTCGAGGTCTGATGGATCGGAGTGGTGACGGCGCCGGTGGCGTCATCCGCCGGCTGACCGGCATGAATTGCACGGGTATCGAAGCGATAGGCCATGATCGTCCTCCAAACGGCCAGAAAGGTTCGGTGCGTTCGTTGTTAGGGAAAGGTCGCGGAGGGCCCCGGGTCTACAAACGCGTGGCGTTTACGCGCTCGTGCCGGGGCAACGCATCATCATTCGGCCCATGAGGGCGGCGCCGAGCGGCGCGTCGATGACGAGCGTGCGAGTCATGATGGGGCGGGAGGATAGTCTTCGGGGCGTCGAGTCGTCAAGTCTTCGAGTCGTCAAGTCTTCGAGTCGTCGAGCGTTCGAGCCGTCAGGTCTTCGTGGTCGAACGGCTCGCTTCCGCGAGACTGGTCGACTCGACGACTCGAAGACTCGACGACTGGAGACTCGCCTACTCCGACTCCAGCCTCCGCAGCAGTTCCCGCACCGCCTCGATGACCTCGGTCTTCTCGACGTTTGGCTTTTTGAACGCGAGGTTGAGCGTGAACGGCAGGGACTTGTCCTTCACCGCGAAGACGTAGTTCTTCGGGCGGCCGGCCTTCTTCGGCTCCGGCTTCGTTGCGGTCTGCCGGCGCAGCTCTTCGCGCGACAACTCCCCTGCCGCCGAGGCGCGCACGACCTGCTCCATCGCCGCTTCCGACCCCGCGCGGGCGACCTGCACGAGGGTGCTCTTGGATGAGATCCCCGCTTCCCGGCACATGGCCCGGATGCGGTCGGGGATGTCGTTGATCAGTAGCGTCTCGGTGACCGTGGTGCGCGACTTGCCGATCACCTGGGAGATCTTCTCGTGCGTGTAGCCGAACTTCTGCTGGAGGACGTACAGCCCCTCCGCCTCTTCGAAAGGGGTCAGGTCTTTGCGCTGGATGTTCTCGATGAGCGCGATCTCGAGCTGCTCGCGGTCGTCGACGTCGAGCTCGATGGCCGGGATCTCGTCGAGACCGGCCATCGTCGCGGCGCGGTAGCGGCGCTCCCCGGAGATGATCTGGTAGCGATTCGGTCCGATGAGGCGGACCAGGATCGGCTCGAGCACGCCCTTCTCGCGGACGCTCGCCGCAAGCTCCTCGATGTTGCCGAGCTGGGTGCGGGGCTGCTCCGCGTTCGGTTCGATGAACTGCAGGGGGATCATGGAGCCGATGTGCCGTCCGGAGCGCCGTGTCAGCTCCTCGACGTAGTGCGAGTCGGCGCGCATCACGGAGAGTTGGGGAAGGCCGCGCTTAGCCATGGGAGTGAGTCCTCTCGAGGAACGATGAACGATGGATGAACGATGAACGGAGCCCGGCCGCCTGCTCATCGTTCATCCTTCCACGTTCATCGTTCGCGCCGCGCAGCACGATCTCAAACGCGAGCAAGTAGTTCCTCCGACAGACTGTAGTACTCCATCGCCCCGCTCGACTTCGGAGCGAAGGTGAAGATCGACTCCTTGTATGCCGGGCTCTCCTCGAGGCGGATGGACTTGGTGATGACGGTGTTGAAGACGCGGTCGCCGAACACGTTGCCGATCGCCTCGTGGATGTCCTTCGAGAGCGTCGTGCGCTTGTCGTGCATGGTGATGACCACTCCCAGGAGCTGCAGGTTCGGATTCGGGCGGGACTTGATCTTCTCGATGGTCTCGAGCAGATCGTCCGTCCCCTCGAGCGCGAAATACGACGACTGGATGGGCACCAGCACGTGCGTCGAAGCCACCAGGGCGTTCACGGTGATCATGCCCAGGGTCGGCGGCGTGTCGATGAAGATGTAGTCGTAGTCGTTGGCCGTGTCCTTCATCCGGTCCTTGAGCCGGAACGGACCGTCGAGGTCGCCGATGAGCTTCGACTCGAGCTTGGCCAGGGCGATGCGCGACGGCGCGAGGAACAAGTGGTCGACCGGCGTCGAGACGACGACCGCCGGCAGGTCCATCTCCTCGCTCACGAGCACGTCGTACATCGAGCGCTGGACCGCGCGAGCATCGACGTAGCTCATCGTCGAGTTCGCCTGCGGATCGAGGTCGATGAGCAGCGTTTTGAAGCCTTTGTTGGCGACGGCGGCGGAGAGGTTGATTGCGGTCGTGGTTTTGCCGACGCCGCCTTTTTGGTTCGCTACCGTGATGATCATTGGGCCTGCGGGGATTCTAGGGGACGGGCGGCGGGAAGAGAAGTGTGAACTCGGCGCTCTCACGACTTCATGAGGGCGCGTCTCGCGCGGTTTGCCACGTTGCGCCCCGGGAGAGTCTCAAAGTCTCAAGGTCTCAAAGTCTCCAAGGTGGTGTTTTGTGCGCTCGTGGTCTCCTCACGCTTTGCGCAGCTTCCCAGAGAGGTCTCGAGTGCATGCTCGACAGACTCAATTCGTGCCTTCTTTGAGACTTTGCGACTCTGAGACTTTGAGACTTGAGAAGTGGCGTCACATCTTGTATTTGCCGAGATCCTCGGGCGAGAGGTTCTCGAACCACTTCTTCGTCTTCTCTTCGGAGTCGCCCTCCTCGGGCGTGATGGTCTGGGCCTGATCGAGGACGGACTGGGCCACGAAGATCGGGGCCTCGGTGCGCAGCGCGAGGGCGATGGCGTCGCTGGGCCGGGCGTCCACTTCGAGGGTGCGGTCCGTACCGGCGCCGATGGCCAGGCGGATCTGGGCGAAGAACGTCGAGTCACGGAGGTCGTTGATGACGATGCGGATCACCCGCGCGTTGAGCTCCGCGATCATGTTGCGGAGAAGGTCGTGCGTCATCGGGCGCGGCGTGGTGATGTTCTCCAGCTGGAGGGCGATCGCATTCGCTTCGAAGATGCCGACCCAGATCGGAAGGAAGAACTTCTCGTCGTCGTCCTTGAGCACGACGATGGGCGAGTTCGACACGGGGTCGAGCATCAGTCCCTTGATCGACATCGCGATTAGATCGTTCATGCGACGGCCTCCCCGCGCAGCGTGTGGTGCTGCGCCGAATCGATACGCACCCCAAGGATACTCCCGAGCGGCGTCGCGGGGTCTCCGTGAAAATTGACGACCCAGAAATCGTCGGTCCGCCCAGACAACATCGCCGGATCGTGCTTACTCGGCCCTTCGACGAGAACGGGCAGGACCCGGCCGCGATACGACTCGAGCCGCTCGCGCTTGATCCTCTCGTGCAGGTCGAACAGCCGCTGCAGGCGCTCCGAGGCGATCTCGTCGTCCATCGCCGGGCCGATCTTCAACGAAGCCGTCCCCGGCCTGGGCGAATACTTGAACGCAAAGAGCGAGCCGTACCCCACCTCCTCGATCAACGAGAGCGTCCCCTGAAAATCCTCCTCCGTCTCGCCCGGGAAGCCGACGATGATGTCGGTCGAGAAGTGGATGTCCGGGATGGCCTCTCGGATCCGGCTGACGATCTCGAGGTACTTCTCGCGCGTGTACAGCCTCTTCATCCGCCGGAGCACGCGCGACGAGCCGGACTGCACCGGCAGGTGGAGATAACGTGAGATGTTCTCGTGATCCCGCATCGCGACGATCATCGACTCGTTCACCGCGGCCGGGTGCGAGGTCGTGAAGCGCAGCCGGACGACGCCAGGGATCTCCGCCACCGCCGCGAGGAGCATCCCGAAATCGTTTCCGGTCACGGGGCAGCGGTAGGCGTTCACGGTCTGTCCCAGGAGCTCGACCTCGACGCGCCCACTCTCGACCGCGACTCGCACTTCGTGCAATACGTCGTCGAACGGACGCGACACCTCGCGGCCGCGCGTCGTCGGGACGATGCAGAACGTGCAGTTCTTGTTGCAGCCTTCGATGATCGTCACCCACGCCTTCGTGGGATGCGCGCGGTCGATCGCAAACGCGTCGTAGTTGCGTTCCTCGGGAAACTCGATCGCGACGCGCTTCCCGTTCTCGAGGACCTCGTCGAGATGACCGACGTTGCCCGGTCCCATGACGAAGTCCACCCACGGCGCGCGCTCGAGGATCCGCTCCCCTTCCTGCTGGGCCACGCATCCGCAGACGCCGATTCTCGCGCCGGTGTCACGCTTGATCTCGCGCAGACGGCCGAGGCGCGAGAAGACCTTCTGCTCGGCCTTGTCGCGGACCGAGCACGTGTTGAGAAGGATGAGGTCGGCGCGAGTCTCATCCTCGATGCGCCGGTATCCGCGCAGCTTCAGGTTTCCCGACAGCCGTTCGCTGTCGAGCTCGTTCATCTGACAGCCCCAAGTTTCGATGAAGTAGGTTTTCATGGGAGTTTCGCGAGCTCGATGCGCACTTCTTCGAGCTTCGCCTTCACGTCATCGAACTTCTTCACGATCTCCGTATCGCGGCGATTCAGATCGTTCTCGTCGTAATACTGCTGCTCGATCGAGGCGAGCTCTTTCTCCAGATCGGCGACGAGCTTCACGTTCTGAGCGCGGAGCTCGCTCGCAACCTTCTCCGCGGCTCGCTGCGCCTCGTGCTTCTCCCTGAGCGTCGGTTCCTTCTCCAGCGGCGCGGCCGATACGTTCGGAGTCTCGACGATCTTCCCCTTCGACGACTTCACGTCGGCGTTCGTGATGACCTTCGACGTGCTCTTGTCCCGCTTCGCCTTCGCGCCCTTCGCCGCATTCGTCAGCTCACCCGCATGGGCGAGTCCGGCCGTGGAGAGACATAGCGCGAGGATGAGAGCGAGGGTCTTCATGCGCGTCCGTACCGATCTTCGAGGCGGACGACGTCGTCGAGCTCGGTGGTCGAGACCTCCGCGACGTCCGTGTCGACCACGGCAACCATCCGGTGGATCAGCCGCGGCGGGATGTGGAAGGCCTCCCCTTTCCGCAGCGGCATCTCCCGCCGATCGCCGTCGTGCTCGATCGTCAGCCTCAGTTCGCCTTCGACAACGTACAGCGTTTCCTCTTTCATTTCGTGATACTGGAGGCTGAGGGACTCGCCCTCGTTGATGTGCAGAATCTTTCCGACGTAGCGCTCGGTCTTCGCGAAGATGAGCTCGTAGCCCCACGGCTTCGGGACGCGCGTGATGTCGAGGGTGCTGAAAAGGTCTCTCATTGTGGTGTGCTGACCAGTCCTTCCGGAAAGCGCATCGCCACGCTCTCGATGATGAATTCCTCGATCTCCTGCGCGGTCTTTTTCAGGAGGGCTGCTTCCGCGATCCGGCGGCAGTCTCTGTAGCGCACGGAACGGATGACGTTCTTCACGACCGGAATCGACGATGGGTTCATCGAGTAGATCTCGAGGCCGAGGCCGAGGAGGACGATCGCGTAGATCGGATCGGAGGCCATCTCCCCGCACATCGACACCGGGATGCCGGCCCGCTTCCCCGCATCGATGACGCCCTTGATCAGACGCAGCAGCGCGGGATGGAGCGGCTCGTAGAGATAGCTGACGTTCTCGTTGCCGCGATCGATCGCGAGCGCGTACTGAATGAGATCGTTTGTGCCGATGGCGAAAAAGTCCGCTTCCGTCGCGAGCATGTCCGCGATCACGGCCGCGGCGGGAACTTCGATCATGATGCCGATCTGCAGCTCGCGGTTGTAGGCGATGCCCTCGGCGTCGAGCTCGAGACGGATCTCTCGCACGAGCGTTTTCACCTGACGCAGCTCCTGCACGCCGGAGACGAGCGGGAACATGATCTTGATCTTCCCGAACGCCGAGGCGCGCAGCAGTGCGCGAAGCTGAGTCTTGAACATGTCCCGGTTTTGCATGCAGAGACGCAGCGCGCGCAGACCGAGGACAGGGTTGTCTTCCTTGGAGCCCATGACTTCGCGGGCGAGCTTCTTCCCGCCCAGGTCGAACGTGCGGATCACGCACCAGTTGGGCGCGGTCGCCTCGGCGAGCTTGCGGTAGATGTTGAAGTGCTCTTCCTCGGTTGGCAGGAAAGGCGCCGTCGAGATGTAGAGGAACTCGGAGCGATAGAGGCCGATGCCCTCGGCGCCGAACTTCGTCGCGTCGTTGAGCTCTTCGACCAGCTCGATGTTCGCCTGGAGCGAGATCTTGTGATGGTCCTTCGTCACCGCGGCGAGATCGCGGTTCTCGAGGAGCTTCGTGACCGCCTCTTCGTGACGCGACTCGCGGCTTCGGTACTCGGAGATCATCGCCTGCGTCGGGTTGACGACGACCGTCCCCTCGTATCCGTCGATGATCACCATCTCGTCGTTGTCGACGATCTTCGTGAGACGCGGCACTCCGATGACCGCGGGCATGAAGAGCGACTTGGCGATGATCGACGTGTGCGACGTCCGGCCGCCGACTTCGGTTGCGAAGCCCACGATGGGGCGGCGGTTGAAGTGCACGGTGTCCGAGGGGGTGAGGTCGTCGGCGATGATGACGACGTCGTGCTCGATCTCGGAGAGGTCGTGGTGGGCGATGCCCATGAGGTTCACGAGCACGCGCTCGGCGACGTCCTTGACGTCGGCCACGCGCTCGCGGAGGTAGTCGTCGTCGAAGCTGGCGAAGCGGGCCTGCAGCTCTTCCTGGACCTCGGCGAGCGCCCACTCGGCGTTGACCTGCTCGATCTCGATCTTCTGGGTGACCTTGTCGGCGAACGACGCGTCGCCGACGATCATGGCGTGAGCCTCGAAGATCGACGCGTACTCGTCGCCCATGGAGCGGCTGACTTTCACCTTGAGATCGTGGAGCTCGTCCCGCGTCTTCTCCAGCGACTCGAGGAAGCGCGTGACCTCGGCCGGCACTTCCTCTTCGCGAATGGGAACGCGGTAGACGGACGAGACGCGCTTCTCGACGATCACGGCGCGGCCGATGGCGATGCCGGGCGAAACGCCGAC
>CAZLGP010000023.1:0-29579 GCA_964558905.1 uncultured Thermoanaerobaculia bacterium
GGGCTCCCCTGATCCTTCTTCTTCAACTCTGAGCGAAGCGAAGAGTCAACGGAGCCCTCTGGACTCCCGTGCCTCGTTCGTATCGCGTGCTATTGCATGTTCTTCGTGAGGGCTCCCCTGATCCTTCTTCTTCAACTCTGAGCGAAGCGAAGAGTCAACGGAGCCCTCTGGACTCCCGTGCCTCGTTCGTATCGCGTGCGATTGCGTGTTTCGTGACGGCTCCCCTGATCCTTCGCTTCGCTCAGGATTAACCCACACTCCCCTCCAACGAGACTCCCAACAGCTTCTGCGCTTCGACCGCGAACTCCATCGGCAGCTCGCGGAAGACCTCGCGGCAGAAGCCGTTGACGATCATCGACACCGCATCCTCGGCGGACAGACCGCGCTGCTGGGCGTAGAAGAGCTGGTCTTCGCCGATCTTCGAGGTCGAGGCCTCGTGCTCCATCGTGGCCGTGGAGTTGCGGACCTCGATGTACGGGAACGTGTGTGCTCCGCACTTGTCGCCGAGGAGGAGCGAGTCGCACTGCGAGTAATTGCGGGCGTTCTCGGCGTTCTTGAGGATCTTCACCTCGCCGCGATACGTCTGCTGCCCGTGACCGGCGGAGATGCCCTTCGACACGATCGTCGAGCGGGTGTTCTTCCCGATGTGGATCATCTTCGTGCCGGTGTCGGCCTGCTGATAGTTGTTCGTCAGCGCCACCGAGTAGAACTCGCCGACAGAGTCATCGCCCTGCAGGATGCAGCTCGGGTACTTCCACGTGATCGCGGATCCGGTCTCGACCTGGGTCCATGAGATCTTCGACCTGTTGAGGGCCTTGCCGCGCTTGGTGACGAAGTTGTAGATGCCGCCGACGCCGTTCTTGTCGCCCGGATACCAGTTCTGCACCGTCGAATATTTGATGGTGCCGCCGTCGAGGGCGACCAGCTCGACCACCGCGGCGTGGAGCTGGTTCTCGTCGCGCATCGGCGCGGTGCAACCCTCGAGGTAGCTGACGTAAGCGCCCTCGTCGGCGATGATCAGCGTCCGCTCGAACTGGCCGGTGCCGGCGCTGTTGATGCGGAAGTAGGTCGACAGCTCCATCGGGCAGCGAACGCCCTTTGGGATGTAGCAGAACGAGCCGTCGGTGAAGACCGCGCTGTTCAGCGTCGCGAAGAAGTTGTCCGTGTACGGTACGACCGTGCCGAGATATTTTCGTACCAGGTCGGGGTGCTCGCGCACGGCCTCGGAGAAGGAACAGAAAATGATGCCGAGCTTGGCCAGCTCGGCCCGGAACGTCGTGGCGACGGAGACGGAGTCGAACACCGCGTCGACGGCCACGCCGCTCAGGCGCTTCTGCTCCTCGAACGAGATGCCGAGCTTCTCGAACGTCTTGCGCAACTCGGGATCGACTTCGTCGAGCGAGTTGAGGACCTTCTTCTGCTTCGGCGCGGAGTAGTAGCGGATGGCCTGGTAGTCGATCGGCGGGTAGTGGACGTTCGCCCACTCCGGCTCCTTCATCGTCAGCCAGTGACGGAACGACCGGAGCCGCCACTCGAGCAGCCACTCCGGCTCCTCTTTCTTCGCGGAGATGAAGCGGATGATGTCTTCCGTCAGCCCCGGAGGCGCCTGATCGGCTTCGATGTCGGTGACGAAGCCGTATTTGTACTCACGTGACGCGATTTCCTGAATTTCTACGTTGCTCATATCGCTGCCCCTTGGGCCGCCAGTTGCTGTTTGTCGATCACTGGAATGGGCATTCCGCCGCGGACGAGATCGCCCAGCGTGACCTGCTCGAACGCTCCTTTGACTGCCCGGTTGATGCCGAACATGAACCGTCGGGATGGGCACGCCAAACGGATGCCGCAGGTTGCGTTGCCGTCGTGGTCGTAGGTCTCACACTCGGTCAGGTCCCACGGACCTTCCAGCATCTCGATGAGCTGGCCGAGGGTGATGCTCTCCGGATCGCCATCGAAGAGGTAGCCGCCGGAGACGCCTCGCAGCGAAGTGACGAGCCCGCCTTGTTGAAGTGTCTTCAGTACTTTAGTCACCGCCGGAACCGGCAGGTGATAGAACTCGGCGATCTCGCGCGCGGCGATGACCCGGCCGACGTTGCGGGCCAGATAAACGCCGGCGAGAAGGCCGTAGTCGGTGAGTCTGGAGATCTTCAGCATGCGGTCAGCTCCGGAAAGCGGCGAAACCGTACCATGTCGGTACGGTTTCTACAACTGCCCCAAAGGGTGGGGGATTCCGGCCGCTACAACTCCGCCAGCGCTGCCCTCTTCACCTTTCCCCTCTCATCCACGGGCATCTGATCGATGAGCTTCACGATGCGCGGCACTTTGTGCGGGGAGAGGCGGGCGCGGCAGAACTCGCGCACGGCCTCGCGCGTCACGTCCGGCGTCGCGACGATCGCCGCAGCCACGACTTCGCCGCGTGCGCCGGCGGGCTCGCCGTAGACCTTCGCCTGGCTCACGCCCTCGATCTGCAGCAGCACGGCTTCGACCTCGCGGGGGTTCACCTTCTTGCCAGCCGTGTTGATCAGGTCGCCGGCCCGGCCGATCAGCGCGATCTCGTCTTCGCGCTGTTCGACGAGATCGTCGGTGACGAATGCACCGCGCGTGAACCGCTGGAACGTGTCCGCGTCGAGCAGATAGCCGGCGGCCACCGAGCCACTGCGCACGGACAGGCGTTTCCCGTGGGCGGTCAGCGTCACGCCATCCAGTACCTTGCCGACCGTGCCGCGCTCCACGGCGCCGCCGCGGCGGTCGTACGTGATGCCGCCGCACTCACTGCAACCGTAGAACGAGTGGATGTCGATGCCGAACCGCTCGCGGAACTTCCGCGAGGTCGACGCCGGCAGAGGCGCGCCCGCGGAGATGAACGTCCGGATGCTCTCGAAAGACCCGTGCGCCGCGGTGACGAGATGCTCGAAGACCATCGGGATCAGCGGCGCGACCGTACAGCGGCGGGCATTGGCCAGGTCGACGAGCGATTGCGGGAGGTAGTCGTTCGACACGACGACCGGCGTCCCCTGCACGAGTAGTGGCATTACGAGATTCGAGAAGCCGTAGGAGTGCGAGAAGGGGATCGCGCCGAGGTTTACGTCGGCGGCGCCGATGCCCATCGTGGCGCAGATGTTCGTGCAGTCGGCGATGAGATTCGCCTCGGTGGTGACGATGCCCTTCGGCATGGCCATCGAGCCGGAAGTCAGCTTCACGAGGCGCGCGTCGGCGGGAACGTTCGGGCGTTTGCCGATGCCGAAATGCCTGCGAAGCGTCGCGACCTCGTGGTCGTTCGCGTCGCGGTCGATCAGGAACACCACGAGGTCGAGCCGGATTGCGGCGAGGAATGTGGCCACGAAGTCGACGCAGTTCGGGAGTTGCATGGCGAAGCCGTCGCGCGCGCGCAGACCGGATGCGGCGAGACGTGTCGCGATCTCCTCCGCGCGAGCGAGCAGCATGGCCCGCGTCGTCACCGCACCGGTCGGTCCGTCGACGACCGCGGCGGCGCCGGGAGCGTCGTGCACGAGAGAGACAAATCGTTGGAGCATCGGACCTTCGGGCAGAATAACATGCGCGTGCGACCGCGTTTGACCCGCCCGATGTGCGAACGCCACTAGCTCTGATGCGGACTCGACATGACCACGAACCTCAAACGAAAGCTCAAAGAACTGCTCATCGAGCGGCTGAAATTCGAAGACATGACCCCCGACGACATCCCGGACGACCAGCCTCTCTTCGCCGGCGGCCTCGGCCTCGACTCGATCGATGCGCTGGAGATCGTGGTGATGCTGGAGAGCGAGTTCGGGATCCGGGTGAAGAACGAGACGTCTGCGCGCGAATCTTTCCGCTCGATCACGACGCTCGCGGAGTACGTGGGCGAGAAGCTGGCGCAGGAGCAGCCGCAGGCCTGACGAGGAAGTGCTGGGTGCTGGGTGCTGAGTGCTGGGTCCCGCCGCCCACACAGCACACAGCACTCAGCACTCAGTACCGATGTCTTCCTGGCTCACAAACCTCCCTCACCAGATCCCGTTCCGCGCGGCCAGCCGCGCACGGAAGATCGACGACAAGACCATCGAGGGCGAGTACCTCGTCACGGCCAATGACGTGTTGCCGGTCGGGGTGATGGCCGTCGAGGCGATGGCGCAGTTCGCGGGTGGGCTGGTTTTCGGCGAGCAGGGATTCTTCTCCGGCATCGATCGCTGCGAGCTGGTGCGGCAGCTCGAGGTGGGCGACGTCGTCGTTTGCACCCTCACGCTCGAGGCGGAATTCGGCGGGACGTTTCGCTTCAGCGGAATCGGACGGGTCGATGGAGTAGAAGCCTTGAGGGGCAGGTTCTATTTGTCCGCTCGTGCGAACTCCTGATCTGACCACCCGAGTCGCGGTGACCGGCGCCGGCATCGTCTGTTCGATCGGACGAAACAAAGCCGAGGTCTGGCGGGCCATCGTCGAGTCGCGGGCGGGGATCGCGAAACTGAGGCGATTCGCAGGGGAGACGTTCCCGACCGACATCGCGGCCGAGGCGCCGATGGAGCTGCGGACGGAGTTGCGGACGGAACTGCGGACCGAGCTGGCGAGGACGAAGCGTTTGTCGCGCACGGATCTCCTCGCCGTGATCGCGGCGGACGAAGCGATCCGGCAGGCGGGAGATATCCCCCTCGACCGCGCGGTCGTCTCCACCGGCACGAGCACCGGCGGCCTCCTCGAAGGCGAGGACTACTACTTCCGCCGCCTGATCCGCGGACGTCGCCGGGCACCCGCGTCGCGCGTCCTGCAGCAGCCGACCTCGGGTCCGTCCGATGCGGTCGCGCGGGCATTCGGTCTCGGCGGCGGCGTGATCTCGAACGCGACCGCCTGCGCATCGGCCGGCGCGGCCATCGGCATGGCCGCCGACTACCTTCGCGCGCGCCACGCGAACGTCGCCATCGCCGGCGGCAGCGACGCGCTCTGCCGCCTCACGTACAGCGGCTTCAATGTCCTGCAGGCGGTCGATCCGGAGCCGTGCTCACCGTTCGCTGCAACCCGCAAGGGCATCACCCTCGGCGAAGGGGCGGGGTATCTCGTCCTCGAGCGATGGGAGGATGCGCTCGCGCGCGGCGCCACGATCCTCGCGGAGCTGGCCGGTTACGGCGCCTCCTGCGATGCGCATCACCCGACCGCTCCCGCGGAAGACGGCCACGGCGCCGAGGCCGCGATGCGCGGGGCACTGGCGGAGGGGCGCCTCACGCCGGCCTCCGTCGACTATGTGAACGCGCACGGCACCGGGACGGTCCTCAACGACGCCGCTGAGTCGCGCGCAATCATCGCCGCCCTGGGGATGGACGTCCCGGTGTCGTCGAGCAAGTCCTACTTCGGGCACACCCTCGGTGCCTCGGGTGGGATCGAAGCGGTCGTGACCGTCCTGGCGCTGCAGAATCAGATCGCGCCCCCGACGCTTCGTCTGCGAGAGCCCGCACCCGAATGCCCGCTCGACTACATCCCCGAGACGCCCCGGCCGATGCCGCTCGCGAACGTGCTCTCGAACACCTTCGGGTTCGGGGGATCGAACGTGTCGCTGCTGTTCCGGCGGGCGTGAGCGTTGCCAGTTGCCGATGGAATGGGACCGATGGGACTCATGGGACCCATGGGACGAATGGGTAGCTACTCATACGTCCCATTCGTCGCATGGGTCCCATTTGTCCCATCGTCGGCGCCAACTGGCAACTGGCAACTGACAACTGCTATAACGCGCCCCGCGTGCGGATCCCCATCACCGGCATCGGCGTCATCGCTCCCGGCGCGATCGGCATCGACACCTTTCGCGCGCTTCTGGCCAGCGGCGCGAGCGCGGTGACGGAGGTCGACCGCTTCGACACGAGAGGCCTGTCGGCGCACAGCGCGGCGCTCGTTCGCGACTTTCGGCCGAAGGACTTCATTCCGGTAATGAAGATGCGGCGGATGAACGGGTTGTCGCGCCTCGGCGTCGCGGCGGCGAAGCTCGCCATTCAAGACTGTGGGGGCGCGCTGCCGCCGGAGACGGGCGTCGCCATCGGTACGGCGTTCGGTCCGGTGCAGACCTCCGTCGAATACATGCAGGAGTACGTGGAGAAGGGTGCCGCCCTCGCGCCGCCGCAGCTCTTCGCGGAGTCGGTCGCGAACGCGCCCGGGAGCCACATCGCGATCGAATGGGGCCTGCGCGGATTCAACGTGACCATCACGCAGCGCGAATCGTCGGCGCTCGCGGCGGCGATGGTGGCGGCGACGCAACTCGTGAAGGGGACGGTGCGCGCGGCACTCATCGGCGGCGTGGAGGAGGCGAACGAAATGCTGTTCAGCGTCCTCGATCGTATCGGAGCGCTGGCCCACGGCGACCGTCCGGGCATCATCCTCGGCGAGGGAGGGGCGGTGCTCGTTGCCGGCGCGGGAACGCGCAAGCCGTACGGCTGGCTCGCGGGCTTCGGGATCGCGCGCGACACGACGGCGCCGATCTCCGACTGGGGGCATGACGAGAAGAGTGTCGTCACCGCGATGAGGGCCGCACTCGACGACGCGGAACTGCCGGCGGTCGACGCGATCTTCGTCTCCGCGAACGGATCTCCGCGCTGCGACGAGGTCGAGGAGCGTGCGATTCGGGAGATGTTCGGCGACGCGATGCCGCTCGTGCCGACGAAGCAGGTCTTCGGCGAATACGCCGCGGGCGGAGCGCTGCAGATCGTGGCCGCGCTCGTCGCGCTCGACGAGGGACGCTACGACAGCGTGCTCGTGAACGCGATCTCCGCGGGCGGCGGAATCGTATGTGCCGTCCTGACGCGGGGGGCCGGATGACGGAGCGGATCGCTGCCGTCATTCCGGCTCTGAATGCCGAGCGCACCGTGGCGAGCGTCATCGAACAGGCGCGCCAGCACATCGAGCCGGTCGTCGTCATCGACGACGGCTCGACGGATCGAACCGGCGACGTCGCGCGCGCCGCCGGGGCCATCGTGCTGCGGCACGAAGTGAACCGCGGCAAGGGCGGGGCGCTGAAGACGGGATTCGCGTGGGCGAGAGAGCGCGGCTACGACGGCGTGATCACCATCGATGCGGACGGGCAGCACCTCTCGTCCGAGATCCCGAAGTTCCTCCGCGGGCGCGAGGTCGGCGGCGAGGACCTGATCATCGGCGGACGCTCGCATCTGTTCGGGCAGATGCTGCCGCGCCGCCGCAACGCGAACCGTTTCTCGGCGTGGTGTATCGCGAAATGCTCCGGTGTGCCGATCACCGACTCGCAGAGCGGCTTCCGCCTCTACTCCGCGAGGCTCATCGACGGGATCAAGCTCCGCACCGACGGCTTCGACATGGAGAGCGAAGTCATCGTCCGCGCTGGCCGCCGCGGATTCCGCATCGTCACGATCCCGATCGAGCTGGGGTTCGTGGACGGGCTGTCGACCAGTCACTACAAGCCTTTGAAAGACACTCTGCGGATTGCCTGGACCGTGACGCGGGCACGGTTGTTCTGGTGATGGGACGAATGGGACCCATGAGACGAATGGGACGGATGGGTAGCTCCCCATCCGTCCCATGGGTCCCATAGGTCCCATAGGTCGCATTACATCGGTTTTCTCGGCATCATCTCCGGCCGATTCGCCGTTTCCCAGACGAACGTCGCCACGATCACCGCGGCCTGCATGAGGTCCTCGCGCTGGAGGCGCTCGAACGTGTCCCAGTTCGTGTGATGGGTGCGAGCGGTGTACTCCACGTTGTCCTGAATGAACTGAAAGCCGGGGAGGCCGACCTCGTCGAACGGGACATGATCGGTGCTTCCGGTGTTGCGCATCGTCACGGTCGTTGCGCCGAGGTCGTGGAACGGTGCGAGCCAGGCCTTGAACAGCGGTGCGGCGGCGGCGTTTTCCTGCGCATAGATTCCGCGGATCTTGCCCGTGCCGTTGTCCACGTTGTAGTACGCGACGAGCTTCGCGTGGTCAGGCTTCTTCATCAGCTCGCCCTTCTCCGTGCGGGCCCAGGTCGGGAGCTTTGCCTGCTCCGGATCCTTCGGTTCGGCTCTTTTGGCGAAGTGCTCCTCGACGTAGGCGCGCGATCCCAGGAGCCCCTGCTCCTCGCCGCTCCAGAGCGCGACGCGGATGGTGCGCTTCGGCGTGACGCCGAGGGTCTTGAGGATCCGCGCCGCTTCCATCATGACCACGACGCCTGCGGCGTTGTCCGTCGCGCCCGTGCCGGTGTGCCACGAGTCGAGGTGCGCGCCCATCATCACCACTTCGCCCTTCCTGTCCGAGCCGGGCATCTCGGCGATGGTGTTGTAGGCATTCAGATCCTGATCGTGGAACTGCGCGCGCACGTCGATCTCGAGCTCGACGTCGACCTTGTCGTCGAGGAGCCGGGCGATGCGCGCGTAGTGTTCCGGGGCGAGGCCGACGGCGGGAACGCCGACCGGCTCGTCGTCGCGCCACGTGCCGCCGCCCTGAACGCGGAACACGCCGCCCTCACCGTTGCCCGGCTGCACGACGGCGGCGATCTTCTCGTCGATGGCGAACTGGGCGAGGTGTTTGCGGAATTCACGGCGCTTGAGATACTCGCCACGGCGTGCCTGGTCGCGAGCGGACGGAATGGTGTATTCCGCGAGCTTCTGCAGCCCGCTCTCGTCGTAGCGATTAAGAGCGCCTTTTTCCTGGGGCTTCATCTCCTTCGGCTCCGCGATCATGAGGATCGCGCCGCCGAACTTGCCCTTGTTCTTCTCGAGATCTTCCTTCGACTCGAGCTTCGCCTTGATGACCTTGCCGCGGATCGCGCCGCTGGTCGCGGGCGACCAGGCCATGGGGAGGGCGTAGAGCTGCTGGACGTCCGGTGCGAGCATGCGCACCGACGTCGAGTCCGACGACCAGCCGCGGCCGAACTTGTACGACTCGAGGTGCGCGTTGACGAGACCCATCTTCGTCAGCTCGTCACGCGTCCACTCGTTCGCCTTCTTCATGTTCGGCGAACCGGTGAGTCGTGGGCCGATGCGGTCCGTGAGCGCTCCCGCATACTCCATGACCTTCGAATTGCGGAAGCCCTCGTTGCGGATGCGGGAGACGGTGGTGAGATCTTGCGCGCTTGCGGTTGTGGCGAAGAGCAGTGCTGCGATCAACAGTCGATTCACTTCTGTTCCTTTCAGTGCTGAGTGGCTGGAGTGCTGAGTGCTGAGTGCTGAATAGCGTGGTGATTCTCATCACTCATCACTCGTATTCCAGCTCGTTCCAATCGATGGTGCTGGGGACGTTCGATTTCGCGAACAGCGAGGCGAGCATCTCCGGCGGAGTGTAAACGCGAACGTCGCCGAGCTCGCTGGGCCGGCGATTCTTCATCGTGAACAGCGTGCGCTGCGTCACGTACTCGAAGTTCGCGTAGTAGTCGTCGTCCTTCTTCTGATCGAACATCGCCTTGAGGGTCTCGAGCTGGCGGGTCAAGGGGTCGTCGAGCCGTCGCGTGGCCGAGTCGTCGAGGAGCTCCCGCCGGCTCGACGAGCTGCCGGCACGACGACTCGAGCGCGGTGGCTCGAGCCCGACCATCGCCCGGATGTCGAGCTCGGTCTTCGCGCGCTTCTTCTTCTCGGCGCGCATCAGCAGGGCCGGGATCCGATTGCAGTTTGCCTGATGGATTGCTTCACTGCGGGTGATCCATCCGAGGTTCGTGACCCCGCAGCGGGCGGACACGTTGCGGGTGAGGTTGTCGAGAAACGGTTTCACAGCCGTCTCGAACGAGTTCTCGACGCCATTGAAAAGGTTCAGCACGTAGTGCACGCGGAACTCGTCGATGGTGGTCTGGACCGTGCGCGTGATCGGGTGATCGCCGAGGTTCTCCGCGAGATCGACCGCGAAGGCGTCGAGGTTCTGTACCGAGGAGTCGTAGACGTCCTCGACGCGGTCGATCAGCTCGTTGATGAGCTTGAAGGAGAACGTGCTGTCGGGAACCGTCTCGAAGAACGGTGAGTCCCTCCGGAAGATCAGGCGCAGCTTGCGGAAGAGGATCGCTTTCACGATATCGGACGCGGCCAGCGTGGCGCTCGGCAGGTGGGGGGTGAAGACGAGGATCCCCGAGTTCGAGAATGGGAGGAAATCGATCACGTTCGCGTCGAGGCCGGCGCGCATGTCGAGGATCACGTAGTCCGCCGGGAGCGTGCTGATGGCCGCGATCAGCTTCCCCTTGTGGGCCGCGCCGAAGTTCGTGATCTCGTCGATGAGATGCAGCGGCCCGGCGACGAAGCCGAAGTCGCGGTATCGCCTGTCGGGGTCGAGGCGATCGTCGAGGCCGCTCACGCAGTTCGCCAGCGGTTCGTTTCGGCGGAAGAAGTGGTAGAGGTCCTTTCCGATGGGAACGTCGATCGCGTTACGGATCGCGGACGTGCCGGTGTCGAGATCGACCAGGATCGTCGGCCCGTGCCGCGACAGCGCGAGAGCGAAGTTGATGGCGAATGTCGTCTTGCCGACGCCGCCCTTCCCGGACGAAACAGGAATGATGCGCTTGATCGCCATCTTTTTCGGATTTCCAGTTTATCCCGCGCGTAGACGCGGGATCTCCGGCTGCACCGCGACGGTGCATGCTACAGGCGCGGACCGCGCGGTGCCACCCGAGATCCCGCGTCTACGCGCGGGATAAACGACAGATCCGGTTACAATCCTCCGTTCGATGCAACCGTCCTTCTTCCGGAAATTTCCCCTCTTCGCGGATCTCGACGACCGCGAGCTCGCGGCCATCGCGGCGGTGGCCAAGAGCCGCCGGTATGCCAAGGACGAGGTGGTCTTTTATGCCGACGAGAGCGGCGACATCTTCTGCCTGATCCGCGAGGGACAGGTGAAGATCACGATGATCTCCCCCGAGGGGAAGGAGATCATCCTCAAGCTCCTGGGACCGGGAGACTTTTTCGGGGAGATGGCCCTGCTCGACGACGAGCCGCGTTCGGCGACCGTCGTGGCGACGGAGCCGCTCGAGCTCGTGACCATCTGGCGCAACGACTTCCTGCAGATCCTGGCCGAGAATTTCACCCTCACGCGCAAAGTGCTGGCCGAGCTGTCGCGCCGCCTGCGGAGCGCGTCCAGCCGCATCGAGTCGCTGGCGACCATGGACGTCTACGGCCGTCTGGCGCGCTTCTTCCTCGACCTCGCCCGCGACCAGGGGAAGGTGCTGGATAACGGCTTCATCGCCGTGACCCGCCCGACCCATCAGGCGATGGCCAACATGATCGGCACCTCGCGGGAGACCGTGTCCCGGCTGATCCACGACCTGATGCGCCAGAACCTCCTGATCTCGGAGGGGAAGACGATCTACCTGAAGAAGACGGCGATCGAGCAGTTCAAGGAAGAAGCAACGTGAAGAAGTGCTGAGTGCTGGGTGCTGAGTGCTGGGTGCCGCCCGCCCTACTCAGCACTCAGCACTCAGCACTCAGCACTCCCATGAAGCACCTCCCCAACATCCTGACCATCCTCCGTCTCTTGCTCGTGCCGTGTTTTCTCGGCGCGTCGATGGAAGGGATGTTCGTTGCAGCGTTCGTGATCTTTGTTTCCGCGGCGGTCACCGACATCCTCGACGGGATGATTGCGCGGCGGTGGAACGTGAAGTCCCGGCTGGGGGCGCTGCTCGATCCGGCGGCGGACAAGACCCTGATGGTCTGCGGGTTTTTGTACTACACCTTCGGCGACAACGTGACCCGGTTGCCGCTGCCGGGCTGGCTCACGTTCACCGTCTTCATCCGCGACTTCCTGCTCGCGTTTTTCGCCTATGTGATGTGGACCCGCGTCCACGTCACACGCTTTCCGCCGAGCATCCCCGGGAAAATCTCCACGGTGCTGCAGGCGGTGACGCTGGCGACGACCATCGCCGTGAACGCGTTCCTGCCGCAGCTCTTTCTGTTCGCGGAACTGCTCTTCCGCCTGTCGCTGCTGATGACCCTTTTCTCCGGGTGGGGATACATGCGCCGCGCGTCGCTGATGCTCGACATGGACCGTCCTCGTGACGGCGATGCCGTTCCTCAGGTCTGAGCGGCCAAACGGGGTCCGGCCGCTCACAGGGTCAGAACCCGACCTCGACTCCCACCACGACCTGGGACGCGGCGCGATACACGCCCGAACCATGGAGTTTGTAGAGCTCGTCGAGCACGTTTTCCCAGGCGAGGGAGAGTCGCAGGTGCTCCCCGAGCGACAGACCGCCGCGGAGATTCACGACGGTGAACCCGTCCGTGCCATCGATGCCGATGCGGGAGTCGGCTTTGTCGGCGCTGTTGAGCCGTCGCTGCGCCGCGGCCGCGGTGACGATTCCCTCGACCCACGGCTGGCGGTGAAATGCAGGGGACCAGCGGATCCCCATCGTTCCGAACGTTGGTGGGATTCTCGACAGCGGCTCATCGGCGAGCTGATCGTCGCCGCGCGTGCGGGTGACATTTCCGAACCATGTCCAGCCGGATCGCGGTCGAAAGCTCCAGTCGAGTTCCGCGCCGCGGACCCGTGCCTTTCCGTGATTCTGTTTTTGCAGAACCAGAGGCTCGGATGCGTCTCGGATGCCGTTGCCGTTGTTGTCGAAGTACGGCAGTCCGTTGTAGGTCCCCGAGGCGCGCACGAGAAGGTCGGCAAGATTGCTCTGGTAGACGAATGCCGAGATCGAACTGCGCTCGGTCGAATGTTTCAGACCGAGCTCGTACATGACGATCTTCTCGGCCTCGAGATCCGGATTGGGGACCTCCGTTCCGGTCGGGCGCTCGTCGAAAACGGAGAGGTCTTCGATGTTCGGAGCGCGGAAGCCCTGGGTCGTGTTGAAGATGAGGTTCAGCGATGGAGTGGCGTGAGCGATCACGCCCACCGAGCCGGTCACGTCGCTGACTCTGCTGTCCAGGGTCAACTCGCCGCGAGCGGTGTTTTCGGACCCCCCGGCCGTGAAGCGGGCATATCGTCCGCCGACCGTGGCCGTCACCCACTTTCCGAAGTGGGTCCGATTCTGTGCGTACAGCGCCAACGTCTCATAGGAAGCGCCATCGGTGAATTTCCCTCGAGCCGTCCGGATCGTCCCCGCGGTCATGTCCAGATCGTTCCGGCGCGACCGGATGTCTTCGGACGAATACTCGACGCCATACACCGCGTGGCTCGCCTTGCCGATCGTCGACGCCATCTCCGCGTTCAAGCCGATCATGGTCTGGCTGTCGTCCATCATTCGAAGAATGTCGGGGCGATCGGTGCGGATCTCTTCGTTCCCTTCGTCCTGCCGATTCCAGTACGCTGTCACCTGCAGCCGATCCAGACCGTTGCGCGGCGTGATGGAGCCATCCTCGAATGTGGCGCGCGCGAACTGGAGCCGCTGCGGATCGAACATGAACCGGAGATTCGCGCCGCTCGCGATGCGGTCGGTTCGAGGGACGTCGTTCTGCTGGAACACGTTGTACGCGATCGAGACGAACCGGTCCTTCGGCAGGGCATACTCCGCGAAGAGGTTCGCTGCCCGTTCCGTGTAGTCGCCGGTCGCGATCTGCGATCCGATGCCGCTGGCGTGGAGGTTCCCGGTCGAGTGATAGGAGGCGCCTGCCGTGTAGCGCAGGTCTCCCTGCTTTCCCGACGACTCCGCATGACTCGTCCAGGCATGATCCGCCGAGGAGTAACGACCGATGATGCGGCTCGAGTGCGCGGGATCATCGATGCCCGGACCCTTCTTCATGATGATGTTGATGACTCCGCCGAGCGCGTCGCTTCCGAGCACGGACCCGACTCCTCGGACGATCTCGATCCGCTCGACGGCCCGGAGGTCGATCGTGGACAGATACTGGACCGGCCCGAAGCGATAGGTGGCGTTGTTCACCTTCACGCCGTCGATGAGGATCATGATCTGCTTGCCCATCAGGCCGCGAATGATCGGCGAGCCGGCCCCATAGTTCGTCTGCTGGATGAAGACCCCGGCCTCTTCCATCAACACGTCGGGCAGACTTCGCGCGTTCCTGCGCCACGCTTCGTCGACCGTGACGATGTCGACCGCGCGACCTGTGTCAAACGTGCGTTCCGGTACGCGGTTGACGGAGTAGACGAACAGTTGCTCCCGAGGATCCGGAGGCGTCTGAGCGAGCGCGGACAGCGCGCAGAGGCTCACCAGAATCAGGATCGAGACGAGGACGGATGCCCTCGCAGAACACGGGATGCGTCCGATTGCGGACTGTGTTTTCACGGCTGCTCCCTTTCCCACGGCAGGTTGGGCAGCCTCGGTGGGTTTCGACTTGGACCGACGTGGTCCAAGGCAATCGGCATGCCCGCACCGATGGCCGTTTGCACAGTGGTTTACGAGAGGAATGAACCGCCGACAGTCCCGGAATCGGACTGCGTTTCCAAGAATCGGGACGCGGGCTCGCGGGCGGCTTCCGCGCCGCTTGACACGCGCGAGAAAGGGAAATACCTTGCGCCTCCGTTTGTTGTACGGAGCCCCTGCCTCCATAGCTCAATTGGTAGAGCAGCAGACTCTTAATCTGTTGGTTCTAGGTTCGAGTCCTAGTGGGGGCACCAAATCCGAATAGAATCGAGGGCGGGCATCAGCCCGCCCTCCGTGTATTTGCGAAAGTGGCGGAATTGGCAGACGCGCTGGACTTAGGATCCAGTGGCCCAAAGCCGTGTGGGTTCGAGTCCCACCTTTCGCACCAACGATCCAAGTGCTGGGTGCTGAGTGCTGGGTGCTGCGTCACTCAGCACTCAGCACCCAGCACTCAGAACTCACGCCTATGACCGTACTCAATTACGAAGAGCTGTCCCCCGTCCAGAAGACCATCGAGGTCGAGATCCCCGCCGCGCTCTTGACGCGCGAGGCCGACCGTGTGACGCACGAGTTCGGCCGCAACGCCAACGTTCCCGGCTTCCGTCCCGGCAAGATCCCCGCGAGCGTGGTCCGCACCCGCTTCGCGAAGGAGATCCAGGAGGAAGTCGTCAGCCGCGTCCTCGGCCAGAGCTTCCGCGAGGCGATGAAGGAAAAGGGTCTCGAGCCCGTCGGCGAGCCGCGGCTCGAGCATCTCGATCCGTTCATCGAGGGCGCGCCGATGAAGTTCAAAGCGGTCTTCGAGGTGAAGCCGCACATCGAGCTCGGCGAGTACCGCGGCATCGAGCTCGAGGACCCGAAGATCGAAGTGACGGAGACCGACGTCGACGCGATGATCGAGCGCCTGCGCGATCAGGCCAGCGCGTATCGCGTCGAGAGCGAGCGCGGACTCGAGGACGGCGACTTCGGCGTCATCGAGATCGTCTCCAGCGGCGAAGAGATCGAGACGAAGACCGACTCCGGCCACTTCAAGATGGGCGAGGAGACTCCGCTGCCCGAACTGCATGACCTGCTGCGGGGGAAGAAAGCGGGCGACACGGCGTCGTTCGACAAGGCCTACGGCGATGATGCCAATCAGGAGGCGTGGCGCGGCAGGACCGTTCATCACGACGTCACGCTGAAAGAGATCCGCGTGCAGGAGAAGCCCGAGGTCAACGACGAGCTCGCGAAGTCGGTCGGTGGCTGGGACACGGTCGCGCAAATGCGCGAGACGATCGAGGCCGACATCCGCAAGCATCGTGCACATGAGGCGCAGCGCTTCAAGCGCAACCAGATCGGCGACAAGCTCCTCGCCCTTCATCACTTCGACGTGCCGGAGACGCTCGTCGAAGAGGAGCTCGGGAAGTCGCTGAACAACTACGCCCGCTATCTCGCCTCGCAGGGCGTGAACCTCGAGCAGGCGGAGATCGACTGGCGCAAGATCGGCGAGGAGTTCCGCCCCGAGGCGATCAAACGCGTGAAGCGCTCGCTCATCCTGGAGGCCATCGCGAAGAAGGAAGCGGTCGAGGTGACCGACGTCGAAGTCGACGCCGAGATCCGCCGCGCCGCCCGCGAGCAGGAGCGCGAGTTCGCCGACGTCAAGCACCACCTCAAGCACGAGGGTGGATACGAAGCCCTGCGCGCGTCGATGGCCCAGGACAAGGCCCTGGAGCTCGTGCTGAGCGAGTCTCAGAGTTTATCCCGCGCGTAGACGCGGGATCTCCGCGTGCACTGAGCGGGCCGTCGCCTGTCGGAGCGCTCGTCGCGGTATAACCGAAGATCCCGCGTCTCCGCGCGGGATAGACTAGGGAACATGAAGGAGACCCCCCAATGGTATTGATCCCCATGGTCGTGGAGCAGACCTCGCGCGGCGAGCGTGCCTACGACATCTACTCCCGCCTCCTCAAAGACAATCTCATCTTCATCGGCCAGCCGATCGACGACAACCTCGCCAACCTGGTCATCGCCCAATTGCTGTTCCTCGAGGCCGAAAATCCGGAGAAGGACATCTCGCTCTACATCAACTCCCCCGGCGGCTCGATCACGGCCGGATTCGCGATCTACGACACGATGAAGTACGTGAAACCGGACATCGCGACGATCTGTATCGGCCAGTGCGCGTCGTTTGCGGCCGTGCTGCTCGCCGCGGGCACGAAGGGCAAGCGCTACGTTCTCCCGAACTCGCGCGTCCTCATCCATCAGCCCTGGCTTCAGGGTCTCGGCGGCCAGGCCTCGGACATCGACATCCACGCGAAGGACATCCTCCGTATGCGCCACAGGCTGAACGAGATCCTCGCCGAGCACACCGGCCAGCCGATCGAGCGCATCGAGCGCGACACCGATCGCGACTATATCCTCGAGTCCAAGGCCGCGCAGGAGTACGGGATCGTCGATCAGGTGATCTCGAAGAGGGACTGACCAAGGTAGCCAGTGTCCGGTGGCCGAGGGGCCTCGTGGTGTGCCGGAACGTCACTGGCTACTGGCTACCGGCCACTGGCGACCGGAAGTTCGGAATGAGCCGACTCTACGCTCAGTTGACTTGAACGGCGCTCAGGAGCAATCTTGAGCCAGCTCACGAAAAGGACCCAATCGGACATGTCGAAGAAGGGGAACAGCGGCGACGTCCTTCGTTGCAGCTTCTGCAACAAGTCACAGCGTGACGTCAAGAAGTTGATCGCCGGGCCCACCGTCTACATCTGCGATGAGTGCGTCGACATCTGTCTCGACATCATCGCCGAGGACCGGAAGGACGAGCCGGGCGCGCTGGAAGGTGCGGGACATCTCCCGAAGCCGAAGGAGATCAAGGACTTCCTCGACCTCTACGTCATCGGTCAGGAGCGCGCCAAAAAGAAGCTCGCCGTCGCCGTCTACAACCACTACAAGCGGATCGATTACCAGTCGCGCAACACGCGCGCGGACGTCGAGCTGCAGAAGTCGAACATCCTCCTGATCGGTCCCACGGGTACCGGCAAGACCCTGCTGGCCCAGACCCTGGCCCGCATGCTCTCGGTGCCGTTCACGATCGTCGACGCCACGACCCTCACCGAGGCCGGATATGTCGGTGAAGACGTCGAGAACATCATCCTCAAGCTCTATCAGGCCGCCGGCAACGACAAGGAAAAGACCCAGCGCGGCATCGTCTACATCGACGAGGTCGACAAGATCTGCCGCAAGGGGGACAACCCGTCGATCACACGGGACGTCAGCGGCGAGGGCGTGCAGCAGGCGCTGCTGAAGATCCTCGAGGGCACGGTCGCGAACGTTCCGCCGCAGGGCGGCCGCAAGCACCCCCACCAGGAGTTCATCCAGATCGACACGACGAACATCCTCTTCATCTGCGGAGGCGCGTTCGTCGGACTGGACGGAGTGATCGAGCGCCGTCTGTCGCAGACGTCGATGGGCTTCGGCGCGAAGATCGCGTCCAAGAAAGAGAAAAAGACGGGAGAGCTCCTCGCGCAGTCGCATCCCGAGGACCTCATCCGCTTCGGCTTGATCCCCGAGTTCGTCGGCCGCCTTCCCGTGGTGGCGACGCTGAGCGAGCTCGACAAGGCCGCGCTCATCGAGATCCTCAAGGAGCCGAAAAACTCCCTGGTCCGTCAGTACCAGACCATCATGGGCTTCGAGAACGTCGAGCTCCGGTTCACCGAAGACGCCCTCGAGGCGATTGCCGAGGAAGCGCTCAAGCGCAACGTCGGCGCGCGCGGTCTCAAGATCATCATCGAAGAGCTGATGCTCGAGATCATGTACACGATCCCCTCCGAGCACTCGATCACCGAGTGCGTGATCACCAAGGAGGTCGTGGAGAACCGCACCCAGCCGATCACGCTGTACAAGAAGGCGGGGTAGTTCCACGCTTCGCGACTTTGCCGAAGGGGCCGCCGGGAGGCGGCCTTTTCGGTTCTGCGCCCGAATTTGAGTCTCAAAGTCTCAAAGTCTCAAAGTCTCAAAGCCACCCGCCCTCCCGGGAGAAACCGGAAAGCATGAGCGGCGGCGGGACTTTTGAGTCCTCGAGATTTTGAGACTCCGCCATTCCGAGGTGGAGAGCCTCCCGTCTCCGTGCGGTAAGTCTTTCCGGAGGGAGGGGCGGGTGGGTCTTTGAGACTTTGAGACTTTGAGACTTCTGTCGGGCGACAGAAGCGTCCTCCCGGGAAGTTTTTAGCGTCGAATCGGCGTATAACAGTCTCGAACATGTCGACTCCAGAACCTCACATCGTCCAACTGCCCCTCGTCCCGCTGCGGGACATGGTCGTTTTCCCCTCGATGATGGCGCCGTTCGTCGTCGGGAGGCGGGCTTCGATCATGGCCCTCGAAGCCACGCTCTCCACCACGGAGAAGAGGATCTTCCTGGCCACGCAGAAGGATCCGAAAGTCGACGATCCGTCGATGACCGAGATCTACCAGGTCGGCGTCATCGCCACCGTCGTGCAGAATCTCAAGCTTCCGAACCAGAACGTCAAAGTGATGGTCGAGGGGCTGACCCGCGGAGAGATCGTCGGCTCGCACGAATCGAACGGTTTCGTCACCGTTGCCGTGCGCGAGATCGACACCAAGTATCCGCTCACTCCTGAAGTCTCGCAGTACATGCAGAAGCTGATGGAGATCTTCGAGCAGTACGCGAAGATGAGTCATCACCTCGCCTTCGAAGGTGTGATGTCGACGCTGAAGCTCGACGATCCCGATCGCTTCGCCGACACGCTCGCCTCGCACCTGCTCATCACCACCACCGAGAAGCAGCAGCTCCTCGAGACTCCTTCGCCGTACGAGCGCCTGCAGAAGCTGCAGGACTTCATCGAGATCGAGATCGAAAAGATCAACATCGACAAGCGCATCAACTCCAAAGTCAAAAAGCAGATGGAGCGCGCGCAGAAGGAGTACTACCTCAACGAGAAGATCAAGGCGATCCACCACGAGTTGGGCCGCAAGGACGATCGCTCGGACGAGATCGAGGAGCTCAAGCAGAAGATCGAAGACGCGGGCATGCCGAAGGACACCAAGGAGAAGGCCCTCCAGGAGCTCAAGCGTCTCGAGGCCATGCCCGGCGTGAGCGCCGAGGCGACGGTCTCCCGCAACTACATCGAATGGCTCGTGTCCGTGCCCTGGAAGAAGTCCTCCAAGGAGATCAAGGACATCGAGCTCGCCGAGCAGATCCTCAACGAGGACCACTTCGGTCTCGAGAAGATCAAGGACCGCATCCTCGAGTTTCTCGCGGTGCGCCAGCTCGTGAAGCAGCCGAAGGGCACGATCCTCTGCTTCGTCGGACCTCCGGGCGTCGGCAAGACCTCACTGGCGAAGTCGATCGCCCGCGCCACGGGACGCAAGTTCGTCCGTCTCTCCCTCGGCGGCGTGCGCGATGAAGCGGAGATCCGTGGACACCGCCGCACGTACATCGGCGCGTTCCCCGGTCAGATCATCCAGCGGATGAAGAAAGCCGGCACGGTCAATCCGGTCTTCCTCCTCGACGAAGTCGACAAGATGTCGATGGACTTCCGCGGCGATCCCAGCGCCGCGCTTCTGGAGGTGCTCGACCCCGAGCAGAACAACCAGTTCGTCGATCACTACATGGACGTCGAGTACGATCTCTCGAAGGTCATGTTCATCGCGACGGCCAACGTCACGCACACCATCCCCGCACCTCTCAAGGACCGCATGGAGATCATCCAGCTCTCCGGCTACACGCACATCGAGAAGCTGGCCATCGCGAGACAGTTCCTCGCGCCGAAGCAGAAGACCGAGCAGGGACTCGAGGACGCGAAGATCCGCTTCGAGGACTCCTCATTCGAAGATCTCATCGAGTCGTTTACGCGCGAGGCCGGCGTCAGGAATCTCGAAAGAGAAATCGGCTCCGTGCTGCGCAAGATCGCCCGTCAGGTCGTAAAGTCGGGTCCCGATTTCGATACCACCATCGATCGACAGAAGGTGCGCGACCTCCTTGGCAAGGCAAAGTTCCGCTCCCACCAGATTCACGACAAGGGCGAGATCGGTCTGTCGACCGGTCTGGCCTGGACGGAAGTCGGCGGCGAGATTCTGACGACCGAAGTCGCGCTCTCGCGCGGCAAGGGCAACCTCACGCTCACGGGCAAGCTGGGCGACGTCATGCAGGAATCGGCGCGTGCGGCTCTCTCATACGTCCGTTCGCGCGCTGAAATGTTCGGCCTCGACCCTGACTTCCACGCGAGTCTCGACATTCACATCCACGTGCCCGAGGGGGCGATTCCGAAGGATGGTCCCTCGGCGGGCATTACCATGGCGACGGCGCTGCTGTCGGCTGTGACGAAGATCCCGGTGCACCGCGACATCGCCATGACCGGCGAGATCACGCTGCGCGGCAAGGTCCTGCCGGTCGGCGGAGTGAAGGACAAGGTCCTCGCGGCCGCGCGCGCCGGTATCATGAGGGTGATCCTCCCCTCGGAGAACGAGCGCGATCTCGAGGACATCCCGGCGGACGTGCGCGCGCGCATGGAGTTCAACCTCGTCGAGTCGATGGACGAAGTCGTGGCCGTGGCCCTCGACGGAACCATCGTTCCCCTTGCGGCGAAGGAGAAGCTTCCGGAGCCCGACAAGGTCATCGGCTCGGCGGAGCCTCCAGTCACCCACTGAGGACGACCGGCCATCATTCGTGGACAACGACGGCGGGCTGCGGCCCGCCGTTTCGCGTAATCCGAAGTTTTCGGTTGGCATACCGGCGGCAGAGCGGGGCTCTGAAGCCCGGCTCCGCGGAGGTCATCGAATTGAGACTCGCCCCGCTTGCTCTGCTGTTGGTCGTTTCCCTCTTCGCCCAGCGATACGACGATTCGATTACCGTGAACGTCGTCGACGTTCCGGTCTATGTCGAACGTTTCGGCGTGCCGATCCAGGGGCTGACGCGCGACGACTTCGAGTTGTTCGTCGATGGCGCGCCGCAGCCGATCGAGTACTTCGATGTGCTCGAGGAGCGGGGAGAGCGGCCGGCGGCTGCGGCCCCGACCTCGGCACCGGTGGAGCTGAAACGACGCCGCCTCGTCGTGCTGCTCTTCGACGTCGGTTCCTCGCCGCGTGCTCTTCAGCGCTCCCGTGTGGAAGCCGTGCAGTTCGTGCAGAGGAGTCGGCCCGGCGACACTTACGCGGTGGCGATGATCGGCAGAAGCGGAATCCGGTTTCTGGTGCCGTTCACGAACGACCGCGTTGCCGTCCAGCGTGCAATCGGAACCCTCACGCCGAGCGCAGCGGCCGATCCGTTCCGCGTCGCTACGCTCGATGGCGAGCGCGCGTTCTGGCAAGAGACCGTCGGCGGCTCGGAAGAGGGAGCGGGAACTCTCTTCGACGCTATGGGCGGCGAGCCGCGCGGCGGGTTCGAGTCTTCGCGATCGGCGGCGGCCGCCAGGGATCTGTATCGGATGGCCGCCCGCGCGGAGCAGGAGGAGCGGTTCATCGTTGATGGCCGATTCATGACCGACCTGAGCGGTCTCGCCGATCGTCTGAAGTCGCTGGAGGGCGTCAAGCACGTCGTGCTGCTCTCCGAACGGCCCGGAATTCAGAATGCATCCCGTTACTTCAACGCCGCGATGCGGCTTCACGAACGGTATCGCGCGGCGGGCGTGATCCTCGACGGGGTCGATATTCGTCAGCCGTGGGCTCCGGGAGCAACCGCGGCTCAGTCAGGTGCGGGAATCGGTGGACGCCCCGATCTCTTCCCCTCCCGCTTTCTCCACAACCTTGCGCTCGAGACGGGCGGCGCGGTCGTGTCGTCGCTACGACACCTCGAGGAGCGCAACCGCATCACGTACGTGCTCGGTTTCCGGTCGTCTCGCGCGCGGAAGGGCATGAGCTCCGTCCGCGTTCGCGTGAAGGACGCGCCGCTTTTCACCGATGTGCGGTATCGCCGGTCCTTCACCGTGGGGGCGGCGGAGGAGGGTGACGACGCGCTGTTCCTCGCCGACACGCTCCTCAACGACATCCCGCAACGAGGCATGACCGTGGACCTCGCCGTGGAGGGCAAGTGGGTCGCGGCACGGATTCCCGGCGCCGAGATGCTCGCACATCCGAGCGACGAGCCTCTGCCGCTCGACGTCTTCTTCTACGTGTTCGACGCGAAGGGGGATGCGGTGGCGTGGAGCCACGTGCAGGTCCGTGTGGATCTGGCCGCGGGCCGTCCGTTCCTCGAGAAACACCCCTACACGATCCGGCAGGAGTTCAGGCTCGATCCCGGGCGATACGTGGCGAAGGCGCTGGTACGCATTGCCGGCACGAACATGACCGGGTTTCGCAGAACCGATTTCGAGGTGACGGCGCCATGAGGTCTTTCGGTACACCCAGGCGGACGTGCGCGCGCGTGTGAGACTCGACCGGGTCGAGTCGATGGAACGCTCGCGAATGAGTCTTCCGGAGCCGACGAGGTCATCAGCTCCGTCTGTGACAGGCGGCCGCATCCGATCGAGGACTTCCATGTCATCGTGTCGGGCTCGAGCGAGCCTCCATGTGTCCAGGTAGAAACGATCGCACTGAATAGACCCGGGTCGGCCACGCCTCTCCGAGTTATCGGGTACTCTGGTCGCTGGCATGCGGACGGCAGGCAACGACGTTCATTCCGCTCGCCGCTGTTTTCATGGAGGTCGCCGATGAGACTCGTCGTTGTGGTTCTGTTGCTGGCCGCTCCCGTCTTTGCGCAGCGATACGACGATTCGATCACCGTCAACGTGGTCGAGGTCCCGGTCTACGTCGAGCGATTCCTCAAACCGATCCCCGGGCTGACGCGCGACGACTTCGAGCTGTTCATCAATGGCAAGCCGCAGCCGGTCGAGTACCTCGACGTGATCGAAAGCCGGGCCACCGGCCAGGGCGATGAAGCCGCGCCCGCACCCGCCGGCCAGACGGACCTGAAGCGCCGCCGCCTCGTCGTTCTGCTCTTCGACGTCGGCGGCTCCTCGGCCCAGGCCCTTTCCCGTGCGCGCTTGCAGGCCATGCGGTTCGTTCAGGCGAGCCGCCCGGGCGATGCATACGCCGTGGCCACGATCGGGAGGACCGGTGTCCAGTTCGTCGTGCCGTTCACGGCCGAGCGCGTTGCGGTCCAGCGCGCGATCGGGACCATGGCGCCCAGCCGAGCGGGAGATCCTTTCCGCGTGGCGACTCTCGATAACGAGCGTGTGTCCTGGGGCGCCGTCGCCGCCGGTAACGTCGCCACCACACCCGGCGCTGCCTCCCAGGCGACTGCCCCCGGCCTCGCCGACACGAGCCAGACCGGCCTGAACGAGGTCTGGGACGGCGAGCCGCGCGGCGGGTTCGACTCCTCCGGGTCGCGGGAGGCAGCGCAGGACTTCTTCCGGCTGCAGGAGCAGGCCGAGAGAGAAGAGCGATTCGTCGGTGACGAGCTGTTCATCGAGGAGCTCGTCGCCCTCGCCGATCGGCTCGGTTCGCTGGAGGGCGTCAAGCACGTCGTCCTCCTCTCCGAACGCCGCGGTGCACAGGAACTGGCCGTGCGGTACGCCGACACAGCCGCGCTCGTCCATCAACGCTATCGCGCGGCGGGTGTGATCCTCGACGGCGTCGACATTCGCCTGCCGTGGGCTCCCCTTGGAGACACGGACCGGCGGCTGGCCCCGGGAGCCGCTCCCGAGCCGTCCGTCTCGGGATTTCTATCCGATCTTGCGCTCGACACCGGCGGCACTGTCACGGCGTCGTTGCGCGATCTGGAGCAGCGCAACAGCATCACCTACGTGCTCGGCTTCCGGCCCCCGCAGAATTTGGGAGGGGGCACCCACTCGATCCGGGTGCGCGTGAAGAACGCGCCGTTCCTCACGGAGGTGCGTCATCGTCGCTCCTTCGCGCTCGTTTCCGAGCGGCGCGGTGACGAAGCCCTGTTTCTCGCCGATACGATCCTCAATGACATTCCGCAACGCGGGGTGACCGTGGATCTCGACGTGCAGGGCACATCCGTTTCGACCCGGATTCCCGGCGCCGAGTTGCTTGCCCATCCGGCCCACCCGCCTCTCCTGCTCGACATCTTCTCGTACGTGTTCGGCGAGAAGGGAGATGCCGTCGCCTGGAGTCACATGCGGCTTCGCGTGGACCTGGCCAAGGGACGGGAGTTTCTGGAGGCCCACCCGTACACCGTGCGGCAGAACTTCTCCCTCCGCCCAGGCCGATACGCCGCGAAGGCGCTCGTGCGCATCCTCGGGACGGACATGCTTGGCTTTCAGCGGGCGGATTTCGTCGTCGAGTAGACTGGCGTCGGACTCGGACCTCGCGCGACTGGCAGCGGATCTGCACGGGTTTCGTCCATCCGTCGATTGACAGAGGGCCAGAATATCTCCACAATCTCCTCCGTTCAGCTCCGATACAAGCTCTTCACCGTCGTACCCGCGTAGCTCACACACCGGGCTTTTGTAACCAAAACAAGACATCCTCAGTGAATCCGGTTCTCCGGATCGCCGTAGTTACAGCAAGCCAGCTTTACCCACGTTTTGGACATCCGATCAGTAACGTTTCATCGGGCGGCGTACCAGCCGGGCGACTTCCCACGTGATCGACGGCCGCAGTTTGCGATGGTTGGCCGATCGAACGTCGGTAAGTCCTCGCTGATCAACGCCGTGTTGAATCGAAAAGGCATCGCCCGCGTCAGCCAGACTCCGGGGAAGACGCAGGCCATTCAGTTCTATCTGATCAATGAAAAGTTCTATCTCGTGGACCTTCCGGGCTATGGCTACGCGAAGGTGCCGAAGAACGTCGTCAGCACGTGGGGGGAGCTCATGCGCAGCTACCTCGAGAACGCCGCCGACCTGAAAACGATCTTTCTATTGCTCGACATCCGGCGCGAGCCGGGCGAGCACGATCTGGCCATGCACGCCTGGGCCCGCGCGCTCGAAGGCGTCGCCGAAAAGGTCGTGCTCACGAAGAGCGACAAATTGTCGAACAACCAGATCACGCAGCAGCGCCGCGTGATCGCGAATCAACTCGAGATGGATGACGAAGACCTCATCACCGCGTCCGTCGTATCCAAGAAGGGGATCGACCAGATCCGGCGCGAAATGATCGCCCGCCTGTAAGAGGAAACCATGGCACACACCGAAAACAACGAATCCACCGCGGTCCTGGAAGTCGAGGCGCCGCCCGAAGCGCCCGCCAAGCCGAAACGGGCACCGCGGAAGAAGAAGGAAGCGCCCGCCACTGAGGAAGCGGCGCCGGTCGCCGAGTCGGCAGCGCCCGCCGAGGTCGTGGAAGACGCCCCGCCGTCTCCGGCTGTCGAGGAAGTTCTCCCACCCCAGGCGGAGTCCGCCACGGTGGAGCCGGTCGACGCTCAGGCAGCCGAAGCGCCTTCCGCGCGGGAAGCGGAGACCGCACCTCGCGAGAACGGCAATGGCCGGACCCAGCAACAGGCGGTCGAGCTCCTCGACATCCGCATGCTGAAGGAGATGAAGCTCCCCGATCTGACGAAGCTCGGCAAGGAGCTCGGCCTCGAGAATGCCTCGGGCATGCGCAAGCAGGACCTGATCTTCGGCATCCTCGGCGCCCAGACGGAGAAGTCGGGTCTGATCTTCTCCGAGGGCGTGCTCGAGTGCCTGCCGGACGGCTTCGGCTTCCTCCGCGCGCCTGAGTACAACTACCTCCCCGGTCCCGACGACATCTACGTCTCGCCGTCCCAGATCCGTCGCTTCGATCTCCGGACGGGAGACACCGTCTCCGGTCAGGTGCGCCCGCCCAAAGAGGGCGAACGTTACTTCGCGCTGATCAAAGTCGAGGCCGTGAACTTCGAGCACCCCGACGTCGCGCGCGACAAGATTCTCTTCGATAACCTCACCCCGCTCTATCCGGAAGGCCGCATCAAGCTGGAGACGCCGCTGCACATGTCTTCGCGCGTGCTCGACCTCATCGCGCCCGTCGGCAAAGGGCAGCGCGGTCTCATCGTCGCGCCGCCCCGTACCGGCAAGACGATGCTTCTGCAGAGCATCGCGAACTCGATCACGACCAATCATCCCGAGATCACGCTCATCGTTCTTCTCATCGACGAGCGCCCGGAAGAAGTCACCGACATGCAGCGCTCGGTGAAGGGTGAAGTGATCTCGTCGACGTTCGACGAGCCGGCCTCGCGTCACGTGCAGGTCGCGGAGATGGTCATCGAGAAGGCCAAGCGGCTCGTCGAGCACAAGCGCGACGTGGTCATCCTGCTCGACTCGATCACCCGTCTCGCTCGCGCCTACAACACCGTCGTTCCGCCCTCGGGCAAGGTCCTCTCCGGTGGTGTCGACTCGAACGCGCTGCAGAGGCCGAAGCGCTTCTTCGGCAGCGCTCGCAATGTCGAGGAAGGCGGGTCACTCACGATCATCGCCACGGCGCTGATCGACACCGGCTCGCGCATGGACGACGTCATCTTCGAGGAGTTCAAGGGCACCGGCAACATGGAAGTGCACCTCGACCGCAAGCTCTCCGACAAGCGCGTCTTCCCGGCCATCGACATCAACCGCTCCGGCACCCGCAAGGAAGAGCTCCTGCTCGAGCGTCAGGAGCTCAACCGCATCTGGGTCCTGCGCAAAGTGTTCTCCCCGCTCTCCACCGTCGAGTCGATGGAGCTCCTCGTCGAGAAGCTCGAGAAGACCCGCACCAACGGCGAGTTCCTGAACGCGATGTCGTCGATGTAGGTCCAATCACTCTTCGGTCCGCTCGCCGCCGATCATCGGACCGCTACGGCCCGCGTAGCGGGCACGGTCATCCTGTTGCTCCGTTCGCTGCCGCGTCGGGGTGTATTCTCCAGCCGGCGGTGAGAATCCCGAAAACAATGGCCCTGATCCGCTCATGGGAGTCATTCGGTCACCTGTCCGCGTGTCTGCGCGGATTGCGATTCAGCACCAATCGTGTTCTCTTCCGCGCTGAAACAGGAGGCTCGTCTCGATGAAGACTCGTTTTTTCGCACTGCTGGCGCTGCTGGCCGTCCCGATCGCCGCCATCGCCGACGACGGCATGTGGATGCCCCAGCAGGTTCCCGCGCTCGCGGATGAGCTGAAGAAGCTGGGACTGCAGATCGATCCGAATTCGTTCGCCGACCTCACCTCCTTCCCGATGGGCGCGATCGTGAGTCTCGGCGGCTGCAGCGCGTCGTTCGTGTCGCCCGAAGGGCTTGTGGCCACCAACCACCACTGCGTCGCCGGCGCCCTGCAGTACAACTCGACCAAGGAGAACGACCTCCTGAAGAACGGCTTTCTCGCGAAGGACAAGAGCGAGGAGATCGAGGCCTCGCCGGGCGGCCGGATCTTCGTCACCCAGAGCATCGAGGACGTGACGAAAGAGATTCTGGCGCCCTTTCCGGCCAGGACTTCCGACGCCGATCGCGCGCGCACCATCACCCGCCGCCGCCGGCAGATGATCGAGGAGTGCGAGAAGGGCGGCGGCAAGCGCTGCGTCGTCTCGTCGTTCTTCGAGGGCGGGCAGTACCTGAAGCTGACGCAGATGGAGATCCGCGACGTGCGTCTGGTCTACGCGCCGGCCCTCGGCGTCGGCAACTTCGGCGACGAGATCGACAACTGGATGTGGCCCCGCCACACCGGCGACTTCGGCTTCTATCGAGCGTATGTCGGCAAGGACGGCAAACCCGCCGACCACTCGAAGGACAACGTCCCGTACCAGCCGAAGCACTGGCTGAAGATCTCCACGCGCGACCTCGATCCCGACGATCTCGTGATCGTCGTCGGCACTCCCGGCGTTACGAAGCGCCACGTCACCGTCTCCGAGGTCGAGGCGGCCGAGCAGTTCGAGCTCCCCACATCGGTGCGCTATCGCCGGATGCTCTCGGAGCTTCTGCAGGCGCGCGGCAAGGACGATCGCGACATCGCGCTGAAGAACGCGAGCCGCATCGCCGGGCTCGAGAACTATCTCAAGAAGCACACCGGGACGCTCGAAGCGTTCGAGCGCGGCGCGTATCTGGAGGCGAAGAAGCGCCAGGACGCGAAAGACCGTGCGGCTCTCGACGCCACCCTGGCCCCGAAATACGAGGCGGCGGAAAAAGAGCTGCAGGCGCTGCTGGCGAAGAAGCGCGCCACGCGCGACCGCAACCTCGTTTTCTCGTGGCTCTACCTCTCGTCGCCGGTGCTATCCCAGGCGAACATCCTCCATCGCCTGAGCATCGAGAAGACGAAGAACGATCTCGACCGCGCCGAGCAGTACACCGAGCGGAATCGCAAGCAGCTTCTCGGCTCGATCGCACGCAACCGCCGGAACATGGAGCCCGGCAGTGACCGTGCCGGACTGCGCCTGTTCCTGCTCGAAGCGACGAAGCTCCCGGCCGACCAACGCATCCCGCCGGTCGACGCCGCTCTCGCCGCGACGGGGCAGGCCACTCCGGAAGCGCAGGTGGACGCGCTGCTGGACCGCCTGTATGCGTCGACGCAGATCGGCAACGCCGAGGCCGAGACGAAGATGCTCGGGGAGACGACGGCGCAGCTCACGGCCCGCAATGACTCCATGCTCTCGTTTGCCGCTTCGCTGCGTCCGTTCGCGTCGCAGCTCGATGAGGCCGAACAGGCCTTCGACGGCGCGGTGACGCGCATCCGTCCGGTCATGCTCGAGGCCCTGCGGGTTTCGCGGGGTGGGCGTCTCTACCCCGATGCGAACGGCACCCTGCGGTTCGGTTTCGGCCAGGTGAAGGGGTACAAGCCGCGGAACGCCGTCTGGTATCAGGCCCAGACCGATGTCCGCGGCGTGATCGAGAAGGAGACGGGGGAGGAGCCGTTCGCCAGTCCTCCACGTCTGCTCGAGCGCGCGAAGGCGTGGGAGTTCGGCCCGTACGCCGACCCGGACATGGAGACCCTGCCGGTTGCATTCATCTCGACGAACATCGTCACCAATGGGAGCTCCGGCTCGGCGACGTTGAACGCCTGGGGCGAGCTCTGCGGTCTCGCGTTCGATTCGAATTGGGAAGGCGTCGGCTCGGACTACATGGTCGAGGAAGACATCGCCCGGACGATCCATGTGGACTCGCGCTACATGCTCTGGGTGATGGACGCCGTCGACGACGCGGACGTCCTCCTGCGCGAGATGGGGATCGAGCCCAAGCTGTGATGATCCCCCGTCAGCCCTGAGCGAGCGAAGCGAGTCGGAGGGCCAAGCGACGCGCGCCCCGAAGCGATGCGCTGTGAAGAAAGGCGGCCTCGGCCGCCTTTCTTCATTGTTGGCGCAGCGCCTGACGGTCGACCGGCGCAGGTGCTCACTCGGGCCCCTCGACTTGCGATCGCTCGCTAGCCCGCATTTCTCACAGCCCTTCTGCTGCGACAGCCGATAGCGGCCTGTCTGCTTCGCCGCACGACGATTTCGCTCCTCAACATAGTGTCAACTATGCTTTCGTCGCGAAATCGCCGTGCGACTCGCATCCAGGCCAC
>CAZLGP010000024.1:0-55393 GCA_964558905.1 uncultured Thermoanaerobaculia bacterium
CCGACGAGTCGATGCAGGGACATCGTCGAGGAGGCGCGACGAAGCAGATGGCGTCGGCGCGCCGCGATCCGGGCCGTCCTGGATTTCTGCACAGCCTCTCAGGGGAGCGAAGGGTCACCGGGGCCCTCAGGACAATCGTGCATGGCGCGCCGGTCGTGGGGGCTCCCTTGATCCTTCGCCGTCTACGCGGCTCAGGATTGACGGATCCGAGCCCCTGGCAACCCGGTTACACCCCGTAGCGCTCGTGCAGCACCTTCAGGTGATGCCGATCGTGACCCACGATGACGTAGGCGAGTCCGCGCACGCTCACGGCGACGTCGCTGGCCGTACCGCGCCGGTCCCATGTCTCGTCGCGCAGGTTGCCGTAGAAGACGATGTTCGCCCGCCGCACGAGGGCGTAGAGCTCGGCAAGCTGGCCCAGCTTCCAGTCTTCGAACGACGCATTCTCGACGTACGCATTCTCGTCGAATCCCGGCAGCGGCTGCGCCTCGCCGCGGGCGATGGCCAGGGCCCGGAAGCCGAAGATCCGCTCCGCGTCGACGATGTGGCCGATGACTTCCTTCACGCTCCACTTCCCCTCGGCATAGCGGTACGCGCCTCGGGTCTCGTCGAGCGAGGCCAGCACCTTCTGCATCACCGAGGACTGCTGCTCCATCGCCGAGAGGACGTCTTCCTCCGGCACGAGGGCCACGTAGGCGGCGTGGTAGGGCGAATACTCCGAGGGAGTGGGACGTGTCATCGATCGATCCTCACGAAGGACTTGTAGTGATTGCTGGTGTACCAGGTCTCGCCGCCTTTTCCCTGCACCACGCGTCGTGCACCGCGGGTCGTCGCCCCGGGCGTGGGGACGGTGTACTCGCGGTAGTAGCCTCGCGGCTGTACGGGCAGCAGCGCCTCGCGATTGGAGAACGTGCTCCCGTCCTTCCGGTAGGGGTAAGGACCGTTCCGGTCGATCAGAGCGAGCGTCGCCAGGAGCGCGTCGCGCTCGGCGGCCGGCACGACCTCCTCGACGCGCGACCACTCCGAGATCTCCTCAGACGCGACGACGCTCGCGTGCGGAGTCTGCGTCTCCGGTGCGTACTCAGCGCGCTGCTGCCATAGCGCGGTCACGAAGACGGCCAGCGCGGCCACGATCCAGATCAGCGATGTCGTTCGTCTACGCATCACCATACGAATACCAGATGAATGCTCCGCTCGCCACTGGCGGCGAGCCATGTATCCACGAGAGTCGACAGGTCGCGGGGCATCCTCTGCCACAGCAGCGCCGCGTGGCGGACGAGCAGAACGAGCATCTCGCCGTCGTACTCGAGGTCCTGCAGGCATTCCTCGAGTGCGTCCCAGTTGTGGCCGAAGTAGTCGGGAAGAACGAGCGCGTCCGCGATCGCGGCGAGCAGCTCCTCTTTGGTCGGTGTCGGACTGAGTGCGATCTCGCGGACGCGAAACCCTACGTCGGAGCGCAGTGCCTCCGCGGTCTCGTCCGTCGCAAAATGCACCGGCAGGTCGCCGAGGATCATGGGTGCGAACAGTAACACTGACCTCGTGAAGTGCTGAGTGCTGAGTGCGAGGAGAACGCCGGGGTGCTCAGCACCCAGCACTCCCCACCGGTGTGTCAGCTCACACTGACTCCACTGAGCGTGAGAAGACCCGTGGCAGTGACAGACACGTTCCGCATCTTGCGGGAGTGCACGACCATGGATTGCCCATAGATCAGCGGGACGAGCGGCGCCTCGTCGCGGATCATCCGGTGAAGCTCCCTCTTGTGATCCTCGGTGGGCTCCTCGCGGAAGCGGGCGAGCGCGGCGTCCATCGCCTCGCTCCTCCAGCGGCTGTGATTCGAGTGGTGGTTCTCGAGCCCGCACATCTTCGACCAGAGCAGCGCCTCGAAGAAATCCGCGGGATCGGGCGTGTCGGCGATCCAGCCGGCGAGGGCGAGATCGTAGTTGCCGCGCACGAGGTCGCCAAAGAACTCGTCGGCGGTTTTCGTCTCGCGCAGGCTCACGGCGATTCCCACCTCCGCGAGCTGTCTCTGCACCGCCTGCGCGAGCTGCATCGGCTTCGGGCAATACGGCCGCGGCGCCCAGGGCACGAGGAGCGACAGCCGGCCCGGTTTCGCGCCGCTGGCGTCGAGCCGTCGGCGGGCCTCGTCTCGATCCATGGCCGTGAAGCCTGTTGCCCGACCCATCATCGGCGGGAGGAGGTTTGCGGCGACGAAGGCCGCAGGGTTCTTGTCGAACGACCGCGCCGCGAGCTCGTGCCGATCGAGAGCGAGCGCGATCCCGCGGCGCACGTTCGCATCGGCGAGGAGGCGCCGCTCGCAGTTGAAGACCAGAAACCCGGTCGAATTGCCGGGCTGCAGCGACGGCACGACGCCCGGAAGCCGGTTCGTCGTGACGTCCGTCATCGTCAGCACGTTGGTCAGGTCGATCTCGCCGTCTCGCAGTCCGTCGATGAGTGCGCGCGGCGTCCCATCGTCCTCGGCCGGGCAGACGCGGAGCTCGATCTCGTCCACCTCGCACGCGCCCCCGTAATGGGGATTGCGGACGAGGCGGAAGGTCTTGGCCACCTGCAGCAGACGGAGATTCGGGCGATGTTCGAACATGAACGCGCCCGTCCCGAGGAGTTGCAGGCCGCGGTCGAGGACGATTGCCGTGTTGTTCTGGGTGAGCGTGAGATCGAATCGCGGGTTCGGCGACGCCAGGGTGAACCACAGCCGCTCCCCTCTGACGTCGATGGTCGCCTTGTTCAGCAGGATCTTCGCCCCGCGCAGCGAGCGTGCCGCGAGCTCCGGGGTCAGCGGCGTACCGTCGGAAAACCTCGCCCCGGACCGGATGGCCGCGGAAAAGTGCAGCCGCCCTTCCGGACGCAGCGGCTCGAACAGGAGCGGCTGCACGTGCATCTCACCGGCGACGAGCGCGTACGGCGTCTGGAACACCTGGCCCAGGATCATGTCGCTGATGCTGTCGGCCGACTCGCGCGGATCGAGCTTGATGATCGAGCTCAGAAGCCCGACCCGTACGATTTTCGACGCCGCGGACGCCGCGGCTGGTTCCGGCATGCCTGATCGGCCTCCTCACGTCGGTACGGACCCGCACGTGGAGTCTACTACGCGTTCTCGCGCGGCCGTGGTGAGTTAAGTAGGGTCAGACCTAAAATCTCTACTCAACGCCGCCGCGGCGGTGCGAGCGTCTCCATGTGCGCGGCGTCAAGTAGAGATTTTAGGTCTGACCCTACTTAACTCACCCGAACCACGACGAACGTGACGTCGTCGTTTGGCGGCGCGTCGCCGTGCCATCGCTTCGCAAACGTCGCGAGCGACTCGATGACCGCGGAAGCGCTCTCACCACCCGCCGCCTCGCCGAATGCGTCCAGCGTCGCCGCGTAGCCGAGCTGCTGGCCGGCGTCATTCATCAGCTCCGGAAAGCCATCCGAGAGAAAGAGCACCGTGTCGCCCGCGGCCAGATCGACCGCGGTCTGGGCGTAGGTCGTTCCGAGCGTCCCCAGCGGCGTCGCGGACAACGCCACTTCCTCGACGCTCCCATCCGCCGCACGATGCACGAGCACCGGAGGCATTCCCGCGGACGACAGCGTCAGAGTCCGCCGCTCCAGACGGCCCAGCGACAGCGCCATCGCCATGCGTCCGAGGTTCATGCGCTTGATCTTCTCGGCGGCGTCGCTGAGGAAATCCGCGGGACGGATCGCGCCGTCGTATCCGGCAAAGAGCGTCTTGATGACGGTCACCATCGTCCCGGCCTTCGCGCCGTGCCCCGTCGCGTCGCCGATGGTCACGGACAGGACGTCGTCGGCGAGATGGAAGTCGTAGTAGTCGCCGCCGACCTCGGTCGCGGTCCGCGTGTAGACAGCAACCTCGTACCCCTCGTGCCGTGGCAACTCCTTTGGCAGCATCGAGAGCTGGAAGCGGCGGGCATCCTCGAGCTCGACAGTCTTGCGCTCGAACTCCACGCTCATGAGCCGCTGCTGCAACTCCTGCTCCTTGCGCGCCCGCTCCCCTTCGAGGAGTCTCTGCTGGTTGACGCTGAGGTCTTCGGCCATGCGATTGAAGGCCTTCGAGAGCTGCCCCATCTCGTTGTCGGACTTGACGGGCAGGCGCGTCATCAGATCGCCGTGGGCGATCCGCTCCGCGCCTTCGGTCACGACCTTGATGTCGCGCGTGAGGTGGCTCGAAAGCGGGACGATGCCGATCATCGCGAAGAAGATCAGCCCCATCCCGAGGGCGAAGTTCCGGCCGGCGGTGCGCTGCAGTTCGCCTAGGTTCTCCCCCACCGGACGTGCGACTCCGATGCGCAGGCCGCTCTGAGGATCGGTGGACGTCGACACGATCCAGCCGGGGATGCCTTGCAGCGACTGCCCGCTCTTCACGCGCTGAGGAATCCCCATCCGCTCGAGCTGCGCGCGCTCCTGAGGCGTGCGCGTGTAGACCGTCCCTTCGCGATCCAGTGCGAAGGGGATCTCACTGCCGTCCTCCGTGGCGCTGCCGAGGACGCGGCGGATGACCTGCTCCGCGCTGATGCGGGCGGTGATCTGGCCGATCAATTTGCCGTCCGTGGTCACGGGCGCTTCGAACTTGCGCCCGAGGATGAGCGAGCTCTGTCTCGCCGACGTGGCGGCCCTCTCGATGTCCTTCTCCGTGGCCTTGCGCACCTTCACGTCGGACGCCTTCACCTTCGCCACTTTGGCAACCACGGGAGTGGGCGTCACCGCTGCAGCGGGAGCGGGCGTAGGGGCAGGCACCACGCCGCGGCCGGCCTCTCGAGCTGCTTGTTGCTGCGCGCGATAGCGGGCGATGACGGCGTTGCGTTGTTCGTCGCGGGTGCGCAGGATCTCGCGCATCTCCCGTTCGAACTGCCCGCGATCTTCTTCGATCACGCGCCGCAGCTCGGTCTGCGCGGCGTTCATCTCGTTACGGATGTCCTCGCGCACCTCCGGAGCGAGATTCTGACTCGCGAGAGCTCTGCCCAGCGCTCCGATCTCCGTGATCAGCTCGCGCTGCTCCTCGGACATCACGTAGCGCGGCATCGCCGGCATCGGCGGGAGATCGATCACCAGCGCCTCGGGCGGCCTGGGCGGCGCTGGCGGTGCGGCCCTTTCGGCGATCTGTGGGGTCTCGGGAGCGGACACCACATCCGGGTCGGGATCGACGTCCGCCGGCTCCTCGACGCGCGGATTCAGGGGGCGGATGGGCTGGAACTCGATGGAGTCCACGAACGACGCGGCCTCGCCCATCACGGTCGCGATGCTCGATCCGACGTCGCTCGTGTCCGCCATTTCGATCGGCAGCGCGGAGACGACGGCGAGGCGTTGATCGAGCTCGGCGCGGATCGACGCAAGGCGATGGTCCATCTGCCTGGTGAGGCGATCCGCCTCACGGCCGTAGGCCGACTCCAGCGCGCGCCGCGAGGAGTGGTAGGAGTATGTGACGATCGCCGCCAGCGGCACGACCGCCAGGACGAAGGCGCCGAGGATGATCTGCGTCCGAATCCGCATCGGTTACGGAAGGTTAGACGAAAAACCTCGTAGAAAGTTATCGGCCGGCACGGCCGGCAGCGCTGGTTGCTCCGCCTCACGGCACGCCACCGATCCATCAAGTGCTGCGGCTTCGGGCGGCGCAACGCGCCTGACGTTTCGGGCCGAGCTGAGTAGGGTCCGACTCGAAGACTGAACTTGAGCGGTGACTGTGTGGGCGGGACTTTGTGTGCAAAGCCGGGTCTGACTCTACTGAACTCACGTCCACTCTTCGCGACCGGTGCGGGGATTCCTCGAGCTCTTCCGCCGCTCGGCGTCGGGAATGATGACCTCGCGGTAGGGACGCGTTCGCTCGTATTCATCGACGAACCGCGCGGCTTCGGCGATGACATCGTCGAACGTTGCGAAGGGAGGAGCGGCGGCACGGAGACGCTCGCAGTGCAGGCGGTAGCGCTCGCAGCGCTCGATGGCCTGCTTGTGGCGAGCACCCACCTTCGGATCCTGCGCGGCGCGCCGGGCGAGGAAGCTCTGCAGATCGGGGATGCGCTCGATGTGGCTGCAGAAGAGGATCACGTCGTTCCCCGCCATGAGCGCCCGCTCGGAGATCTCCTCATACGAGCCGAGATCGGAGACCGCGTGCATCTCCATGTCGTCGCTGATGGCCACGCCGTCGAAGCCGAGGAAGTCGCGAAGGAGCTCGGTCGTCATTCGCCGGCTCAAGGTCGCGGGGAGATCCGGCTCGTCGATCTGCGGATAGGTGCCGTGCCCGATCATGATCGCGCCCGCCTCATTGCCGAGACGCTGGTAGGGCACGAGATCGTGCTCGATGAGCTGCGCGACGGGGACGTCGATCACGGTGGCGCCGTAGTGCGGGTCGGCCGAGCCGTCGCCGATCCCAGGCCAGTGCTTGAGGCAGGACGCGACTCCCGCGCCGTGCAGTCCGCGCATGAACGCACCGGCCAGGTCGATCACCGTCTGCGGATCGGCGCCGAACGTGCGCCGCTCCAGGCCCTTCGGGGCAACCTCTCCACGGATGTCGACGACCGGTGCGAGATCGATCTCGACGTCGAAATAGCGGAGGGCGACGCCGATGACCCGTCCGAACCACTCGGACAGCTCGAAGGGGCGCTCCCCTTCTCCGAAACCCTCCGCGCTCGGCAGGCCGGGCAGGATGTGCCGCAGGCGGTCCACGCGGCCGCCCTCCTCATCGATCATGAACAGCGGCGGCCTCTTCGCCACGCTCTTGACCTCGGCGACGAGCTCTTTCAAATGCGCCGCGCTGTCGATGTTCCGCCCGAAGAGCACAACCGCGTAGGGACTGCACTCGGCGAGGATGCCGCGTTCGAGATCCGTGAGCTGTTTGCCGGCCAGGCCGATGCCGAAGAGGTCCGTGGTCATTCGGGCGCATGATAGGACGAATGGGACGAATGGGACGAATGAGACATATGGGACATATGGGACTCATGGGTCCCATTCGTCCTATTCGTCTCATTCGTCCCATTTGTCCTATGACTCCAGCCGCTGCTTGAGCTCGTAAAGCACGTTCAACGCATCCCGCGGCGAGAGCGCATCCAGATCCACCTCGCGGATCGCATCCACGATTCCCTGCTCCTTCGAGGAGAACAAGCCGAGTTGCCGACCTCCGTTTCGCACGTCCGGGCCTTTGCGGCGGGTCTCCTCCACCACATCGCGTTCCTTGCGCTCGAGGGTGACGAGGATCTCCCGTGCGCGCTCGATGACGGACTGAGGGATGCCGGCGAGCTTCGCCACCTGGATGCCGTAGCTCTTGTCGGCGGCGCCTTCGACGACCTTGCGGAGGAAGATGATCTGTTCGTTCCACTCCTTGACCGCGACGTTGAAGTTCGCCACGCGGGCCTTCGTCTTCGCGAGGTCCGTCACCTCGTGATAGTGCGTGGCGAACAGCGTGATGCCGCTGCGGGAGGGGTTGTCGTGGAGATACTCGATGATGGCCCATGCGAGCGAAAGACCGTCGAACGTGGCGGTCCCGCGGCCCACCTCGTCGAGGATGATCAGCGAACGGTCGGTGGCGTTGTTCAGGATGTTCGCGGTCTCGTGCATCTCGACCATGAACGTCGACTCGCCGCGCGCCAGCTGATCGGACGCTCCGACGCGCGTGAAGATCCGATCGAAGATGCCGAGTCGCGCCTTCGCCGCGGGAACGAACGAGCCGGCCTGATTCAGGAGCACGATGAGCGCGACCTGGCGCAGGTACGTCGACTTGCCGCCCATGTTCGGGCCGGTGATGATCTGGATCCCGTTCTCCTCGCGACGGACGCGGGTGTGATTGGGGATGAAGCGCTCGGCGGCGATCTGCTCGATCACCGGATGACGCCCGTCCTCGATCTCGATCTCGGCGTCTTCGCTGAGCTGCGGGCGAACGAATCGGTTCCGCACGGCCACGGTGGCGAGCGAGGAAAGCGCGTCGACCTCCCCGACCGCACGCGCCGTGGCCAGAATCGCCGGGCTCACCTGCGCGACGGCGCCGAGGAGCTCGTCGTAGAGGCGCAGCTCGATGGCGATGGCCTTCTCCTCCGCGCCGACGATCTTCTCTTCCAGCTCCTTGAGATCGGGGGTGATGAAGCGTTCCGCATTCGCGAGCGTCTGCTTGCGGATGTAGTCCTGCGGGACCTTGGCGAGGTTCGACTTCGAGACCTCGATGTAGTAGCCGAAGACGGAGTTGAAGCGGATCTTCAGCGACGCGATCCCGGTCCGTTCTTTCTCCCGCGCCTCGATCTCCAGAAGAATGGTCTTCGAGTCCCGGGCGATCGAACGGAGCTGATCGAGCTCCGCGTCGACGCCGTCGGCGATGACGCCGCCGTCGCGGACGAGCAGCGATGGGTTCGGCGCGATCGTTCTGCCGATCAGGTCGACGATCGTTCCCCGTGACCCGTCGTCCGTTGCCCGAACATTCTCGCGCTGGGACACGGGCAACGGGCAACGGGGAACGAGCAACGCCTCCCGCAACGTCCCGAGCAGCGGTCCCTGCAGAGGACCCATGACATCGCGCAACTCGTCGACAGCAAGCATCGAGTCGGCCAAGGTCAGACACTCCCGCGGCGTCGCCGTCCTGAGCGTGATCCGCGACGCCACGCGCTCGAGATCCGCGATCTTCTGCAGCCGCGCGGTCATCTGTTCGAGGGTGGCCCGCGAGCGCGTCAGCTCGTCCACCGCGTCATGACGGGCGAAGATCGCGGCGGCATTCTCGAGGGGACGGGTGAGCCAGCGACGCAGCATGCGTGTCCCCATCGCCGAGCGCGTGGCATTCATCACGCCCCACAACGTCGCCCGAGGATGGCTCGCGTCGCACGACTCGCAGACCTCCAGGTTCGCCAGCGTCGCCGCGTCGAGCTGGAGATAGTCGGCGTCGTTGTCGACGCGCAGCGCGACCACGTGATCGAGCGCGCGCTTGTGACTCGCGCTCGCGTAGCGCAGCGCGCCGCCTGCCGCGCCGATGCGCGCGTCGTCCGCGCCGCCAGGTGCACCTACATCCTCGAGACCGAAACCGCGAAGGGACTGCGTCCCGAAGTGTTTCGTCAGGTACTCGTGCGAGCCCCGGGCCTCGAACATCGACGGCTCGAGGGCCGTGACCGGAATCGTCAGCGCACCGTTGGTCGCCGTCTCCTTCGGAACGATCGCCTCACGCGGCGCAAAGCGGGCCACGTCGTCATAGAGCCGCGCGTCGGCGAGCGACGCATACGCGGTCACGAAGAAGTCGCCCGTCGACACATCGAGGTACGCCGCGCCGACACTCTCCCCCGCCGGCACGAGCGAAACGAGATAGCAGCTCTCCCGCTCGACGATGTGGGCCTCGGTGGCCGTCCCCGGCGTCACGACACGCACGATCTCCCGGCGCACCAGTCCCTTCGCCTGCGCCGCCTCCTCGGTCTGCTCGCAGATGGCAACGCGCAGTCCGTGGCGGATCAGCTTGGCGATGTAGCCCTCGGCCGAGTGGTAGGGCACGCCGCACATCGGCGTCTCGTGCTCCTGCCCCTTGTTGCGTGCGGTGAGGACGAGGTCGAGCAGCGGCGCGGCCTTCTCCGCGTCCTCGAAGAACATCTCGTAGAAGTCGCCGAGACGATAGAACAGGATCGCATCCGGCACCTGCCGTTTGATCTCGAAATACTGCTCGAGCATGGGGGTCAGCTTGGCGATGGGGCGGGACATGGAGCAGTTCGCATTCTAGCGAACGATGAACGATGAGGGATGAACGATGAACGGGGCGGTGGGGTTCATCGTTCATCCCTCATCGCTCATCGTTCGGGGCCGGCGTATGCGCAGCAGCGAGCCATCTTCGGCCCTCAGCTCGACCACAACCGCTTCGCGCAAACGCGTGTGCGGTACCTTGTCGAGCAGGACGATCCAGCGCTCCTCGGGTGCGCCCTCGTTGCGCCGCGCGCGGGCGACGTGGACGACTTCGTAGCTCCGCAGCCCGCGTTCCGCGGCGATCGCGAGCGCGCGACGGCCGGCGTCGATCGAGAGGATCCGTCCCTTCGGACGCGACGGGTCTTCGAGCCCTCCGAGCGCAAAGAAGAGGATCGTGCAGACGAGAATCCACGCCGGATAGAGCCACCGAAACACGCTGCTATCATACGAGGCCGTGACCCGCGGTGAGATCGAAGAGAAGCTGATCGCAATCGTCCGGCAGGAGAAGAACATCCCGGACGAGTTGCTCCAGCCGGAGACTCCGCTCGCCGACGCCGGCATCGACTCGCTCGATTCGCTCACGATCCTGTTCGCCATCGAAGAGCAGTTCCGGATCTCGATTCCGGATGACGAGGCCCGCGCGGTGCGCACCTTCGACGATCTGATCGAGATCATCGAGAAGCGAGCGATGAGTGCTGACTGATGAGTGATGAACGGCGCGTCGTCATCACGGGCATCGGAATCGTCTCCGCTCTCGGCCGCGGCAGGAACGCAACGCTCGATGCGTTGAAGCATGCGCGCAGTGGCATTCGCGGCATCGCGAGCATCGACGCCTCACAGCTCAACTGCCGCATCGCAGGCGAAGTTCCGGGCGCGTTGACCGAGCATCCGGGACACGATCGCTTCACCCGCTTCGCTCTGATCGCCGCCGAGGAGGCTGCAGCCCAGGCGGGCGACCTGAGCGTCGATCCGGAGCGGGTCGGAACGCTCATCGGCACGGGCCTCGGTGGATGTGAGACGCTCGACGCGAACTACCGAAAGCTCTATGCGGAGAACGGCCGCATCCATCCCCTCGGCATTCCGACGTCGATGTACAACGCGGCGGCGTCAGCGGTGTCGGCGAAGCTGAGCGCGAGGGGGGTCTCCTACGCGGTCGTCTCCGCGTGCGCATCGTCGGCGCATGCGATCGGACTCGCCGCGCAGGCCATCCGCACCGGACAGGCCGACGCAGTGTTTGCCGGAGGAGCGGATGCGCCCCTCACGATCGGCATCGTGAAGGCGTGGGAGGCACTGCGCGTCCTGGCGATCGACAACGAGCATCCCGAGGAGGCGTGCCGCCCGTTCAGCGCGGACCGCAGGGGCCTCGTGCTCGCCGAAGGGGCGGCTGTGCTCGTGCTCGAGTCGCGCGAGAACGCTCGGCGGCGCGGCGCGGAGATCCTCGGTGAGATCGCCGGCTTCGGCGCTACGAGCGATGCAGGGCACGTGACCGATCCCTCCACGGACGGCGCGACGCGCGCCATGAAGCTCGCTCTCGCGGACGCAGGCCTCGAGGCCGCCGACATCGACTACATCAACGCTCACGGGACCGGCACGCGCGCGAACGACCCGACCGAAACGGCCGCGATCCGCGCCGTCTTCGGGGAGCGTGTACCGCCCGTGAGCTCGACCAAATCGCTGCACGGCCACGCGATGGGGGCGTCCGGGGCGATCGAGATCGTCTCGTCGCTGCTGGCGTTGCGCGACGGTTTTCTGCCGCCGACGATCAACCTCCGTGCGCCGGATCCGGCGTGTGATCTCGACTACATCCCGAACGTGCCGCGCGACGCGTGGGTCGAGACGTTTCTTTCCAATTCATTCGGGTTCGGGGGGATGAACGCGGTCGTGGCAGTCCATTTGCTACGCTAGCCGGCACAGCCGGCAGCGCTGGTTGGCCAAGCCTCGGGCACTCTTTGTCCGAGGCTGTTCTGCGCGGGCGATGAATTCGGTTCGGAGGCAGCTGTGATCGTAGAAAAGAAGCACCTCGACAACTTCACGATTCTGTACGTGGAAGGACTCATCAAGCTCGGCGAGAGCGCCGAGTTCTTCTCCTCCGCGCTGGAAAACGTGCTCAAGAACGAGAGCACGAACGTGATCATCGACTTCACCAAGATCGACTACATCGACTCCACGGGCATCGGTGAGCTGGTCGGGTACCTCGGCAAGTTCACCCACCAGAACCGCAAACTGATCCTCGTCAACCCGTCCGAGCGGATCCAGAAGCTGCTCAAGCTGGCGAAGCTCGATGCGGTCTTCAAGATCTACAACACCGAAGAAGAGGCCGTGGGAGCCGAGAGCGGCACGCCGGCCCGCGCTTGAGGGACGGATAGGACGAATAGGACGAATAGGACGGATAGGTAGCTACCTCTTCGTCCTATACGTCCCGTCCGTCCTATTCGTCCTATCGGTCCGCTACACTTCCCGCGATGTCCGTTTCCCTCACGAGCGTCTACCGCGGACCGCACCTCGAGTCCGTGCATCGGGGATCGATCGCCGTCGTCGACTCACACGGCACGCTGCTCGCGTTCGCGGGCAATCCGGGGATGCGCGCGTGTCTCCGCAGCGCCGCGAAGCCGTTCCAGAGCATCCCGCTCCTCGAGTACGGCGGGCTCGAAGAATACGAGCTCACACAGGAAGAGATCGCGCTGACCTGCGCGTCGCACGGCGGCGAGCCGATCCATGTCGCGACCGCGGCCGCGCTGCTGCGCAAGGGCGAGCTCGATGAGGAGGACCTCCTCTGCGGCACCCACTTCCCTTTCGACGAGAAGGCCGCGGCGGAGCTCCGCGCATCGGGTGAGCTGCCCACGCCTCTCCACAACAACTGCAGCGGCAAGCATGCGGGCATGCTCCTCGCGACGCGGGTGATGGACGTTCCCAGCTCGCGCTACATCGATCCAGATCATCCCGTGCAGGTCCTGATGCGCTCGACCCTCGCGGATTTCGCGGACATGGACTCCGACGACCTCTCGATGGCCATCGATGGCTGTGGCGTGCCGGCATTCTTCCTCAGCCTTCACCGGGCCGCGCTGGCTTATGCGCGACTGATGGCCGGCGCCATCGAGCGGTACGCGGACAGCGGCGCCGCTGTCGTGGAAGCGATGACCAGCTTTCCGCACTACGTTGCCGGCAACTGGAGCATGACCACGCCACTCATGGCCGCGTTCGGCGGCGAGCTGCTGGCAAAAGAGGGGGGGGAAGGGTTTTACGCGATGGCCCTCGCACCGTCGCTCTGCGGGGAGCTGACCGGTTTGACCGGACGGCTCCGGCTCGCCGATGATGTCGCCATCGGCATCGCGTTGAAGATCGATGACGGCTCGATGGAGCGGGGGCGGAACCCGGCGATCCTCCACCTCCTCGAATGCCTTGGACTCGATCTCGGCCCGCGCCCCGAACTGCAACCGTTTCGTCACTGGCCGCTCCGCAACCACGCCGGCACGCTCGTCGGCGATGTCCGGGCGGAATTCGAACTGGAGGTCTTGTGAAGGCAAAAGGCAGAAGGCAGAAGGCAGAAGTAGGCAACGCACACTGGCGGCGGCGCTTTCTTACTTTCTGCCTTCTGCCTTCTGCCTTCTGCCTTTTGTTGGCGTCCTGCAAGACCGTGGGCGTGTCGATGACCGCCGGCGGCTACGCCGAAGTCTCGCCGCAGGTGGCGAACGAGATGATTCTCGACTCGCGGCAGGTCGTGCTGATCGACATTCGCGGCGCGGATGTGTTTCGGGGGCCGGAGGGGTACATCGCCGGGGCGCTGAGCGTCCCGTTCGAGACCATCGAGCGCCACTTGCCCGAGCTCCTGCCCTATCAGAACCAGACCGTCCTCGTGTACGGCCAAGGCGATGCGGACGGTGCCGTGGCGGCGAAGCTCCTGACAGTGGCCGGCTTCCGAAATGTCGTCCACATCGCGGGCGGGCTCGAGAGCTGGATTGAACGCGGCTATCGGACGGTTAACGCGCAGTGATGAAACGCGCCCTTCTGCTCGTCACCGCTCTTCTCGCCGCCACCGCGCAGGCTCAAAGCCTCGATCCGCACGCGCACCTGAAAGCCTACGCCGCGAAGATCCTGCCGAGCTGTCCGGGCGGCACGCTCACGCTCGAGCCGCTCAACTCGCCCGGCCCTGCAAACTTCAACGCGTACGTCTTGACCCTGCGCAGCTCGGACCAGTATTGCGGTGCGCAGAAGTACCTGCTCCACTCGACGAAGTCGCAGCAGGTCCTGCTGGGCTCGGTGATCCCGCTTGCGAAGGATCAGCGTCCGATCGCCACCCGCGTCGCCGAGGAGGCCACGCGCCTCATCGGAAAGCAGCTCACGGCAACCGTCGCTCCGTTCCCCCTGGCGGACGGATTGAAGGCCGTCGCCATCTCCCGCCAGACCCCGTACGGGCAGTTCGCTTACAACGGCTTCGTCGACGCCAGCGATCAATATCTCATCGTCGGCTTCCGTGGGGCCATGGGCTCCGATCCCGCGAAGGCGTTGCGCGAGTCCCTCAGCGTCGCCACCGCGATGCGTCGCGGCAACGCGGCCGCAAAAGTCGAGATCCTCGAGATCTCCGACTTCCAGTGCCCGAGCTGCGCCCGAGCGCACGAGAAGCTGGAGCCGATCATCCAGCAGAACCTCTCCAAGCTCAGCTACTTGCGCATCGACCTGCCCCTCTTCGAGAATCACGAGTGGTCGATTCCCGCGGCGATGGGCGCCCGCGCGCTGCAGAAGGTCGCGCCGGCGAAGTACTGGTCGTACGTCGACTACATCTTCAAGAACCAGGAAGCGATCGGCAAGCGCAAGATCGACGACGTGGTCAAAGAGTGGATGGCCGACAACGACGTCGACTGGGCTGCGATCGCGAAGATCTACAACTCGAAGTCCGAGCGCCAGGCGCTGCTCGACCAGGTCAGTCGCGCATTTGCCGTCGGAGTGGCGGGCACCCCGACCTTCGTGGTCAACGGCCAGATCATGGGCTTCGGCCCGGACGGCACCTTCACCATGGATGCGATCCGGCGAGCGGTGGGAGCCGCGCCCGGGGCGGCGGCGAAGAAGCCGGCCAGGTAGCGCGCGCATGAGCGACCGATGGGACCTATGAGACGAATGGGACCCATGCGACGAATGGGTAGAAGGTACATCGTCCACCCATTCGTCCCATGGGTCCCATTCGTCCCATGGGTCCCATCGGCTCCCTACAGCCCGAACGAAATCTTCGCCGCGTAGCTCCGCTCCTCCCCCTGCGTCGCTTCCACGACGATCTTCGGGAGCAGCAGCGAGAGCTTCACGCCGACCGTGATCCGGTTCGAGTCCGCCTCGTCCCTGAAGACCAGCGACTCGGTCGGTGTCAGGACGCGACCCTCGGCGTCACTCCGCGCGCGTCCAGCCGCCACATAGGGCGTCACCGGGCCGAATCCCTTCGAGAGAAAAACCTCCAGCCCGTACGTGTTCAGATCGAAATCGTCGACGCCCTGCAGCGTCGCGTACGCGCCGCGCAGCGCCAGCGTCGGCCTGACGACGCCGCCGCCGATGATCGGCACGTCCAGCGACGCACCCCACACGGCGATGTCGCTGTCTGGCACTTGCGCGTACATCGCCGAGAGCGTCGCCACCGAGAGCCCCTTCGACACGATCACCCGCGGCACGACCACGTGGTCGCTGACCGTAAAGTCGTCCGTGACCGCGTTCAGCCAATAGGCCGCGTCCGTGTCGACCGGGATGGCCGTCGCGCCGACGCCGATGTCGAAGCCGAGGAGCCCGCGCGCACGAGCGGAGTCGATGGGCGTCGCGTAGATCCCCTGGGCCACGAGCCGCGAGAAGGTCTCGAACTCCTGCTGGGTGAGGGTCGGGTCGAAGTCGATGTCGCTCTGCGCCGACAGAGGGACCGCGAAGAGGATCAGAACAATTGCGAGATGAAGTCGTTGCTTTGCAAAAACCCGGAGGGAGTGAACGCGACGCGCCCCTCGCTCCTCCGCAGCCATCCTCCCTGAATTCCGCGCTCGATCCATTCGATGCCCTCCTTGCCGCTCAGCGCGACGAGGTCTTCATAGCACATGCCGGAGGCCTGGCGCAGTTGGAGAAAGATCGTCTCGCGGCGCACTTCATTCGGGCCAAGGTCCTCGCTGAAGTCGCGCGCGTCGGGGGCGAGCTCGATGTACCGCCGGATGTCGCGGGTGTTCGCAAAGCGCTCGCTGCCGACGAAGGAGTGCGCGCCCAGGCCGAAGCCGAGGTATTCCGAGCGCGTCCAGTAGCGAAGATTGTGAAGGGACTCCTGTCCGGGCCGCGCGAAGTTGCTGATCTCGTATTGCTCCAGCCCGGCGCGGCCGAGGCACTCGATGGCCTCGACGTAAAGATCGGCGACGAGATCGTCCTCGGGCAGAGAGACGCGGCCCCGCGCCACCTGCACCTGCAACGGCGTGCGCTCCTCGAGATCGAGCATGTAGAGCGAGAGATGTCCAGCGCCGAGGGCCACGGCGGCATTCAGCGACTCGCGGAATGAGTCCGCGGTCTGGTTCGGGAGGCCGAGGATGAGATCGAGGCTCGCGCGCACGCCGCCGGCGACGATCGTCCGGACGGCGTCGATGGCCTGCACGCGATCGTGAATGCGCCCGATGACTCTCAGCTCATCGTCGTGAAAGGACTGCACCCCGATGGAGATGCGGTTCACGCCCAGGGCCCGCCAGGCCCCGACCGCCCCGGAGGTCACGTCCTCGGGGTTCGCTTCCATCGAGATCTCGGCGGTTTCCTCGACTTCGAAGGTCTCATGGATGGCGGCGAAGAGACGCTCGAGGTTGGGAAGGCTCGTACGGGATGGCGTGCCTCCGCCGAGGTAGATGGTGTCGATGCGAGGCGCGCCGACCGCTGGCCGGCCGGTCCACCGGCCGCTGGCCGGTGCCGCCGAGCCGGCGGCGGCCCGGCCGGCGGGCGGCCGGCGCGCCTCCCTGATCAGCGCGTCTACGTAGGCATCCTGCAGCGCGACGTCCGTCGAGATCGCGAACGGGCAGTACGTACAGTGCACCGCACAGAAGGGCAGATGGAAATAGAGGCCGAGTGACACGTTCTTTATAATCGCGGTACATGTCCGCTTCAGTCCCGACTCCCGCCGAAAAGGCCTCCCGCCGCCCCCGTCTGCTCTGGACGCTGCTGGGCGCGATGGCTCTGGTGGGTCTCGTTCCCCTGGTCGTCTCGCATTACTTCCTCATCGGCATCAACCGCGACTCGCTCGAGACGCTGGAGAAGAAGTACCTCACCCGTTCGGCGGTCAGCATCTCCTCGGAGCTGCAGAATCTCATGACGAACAGCCGCCAGCAGCTCGGCAGCATCGGCGGCGGATTCGTGGCGCTGAAGAAGGCCCTGCCGCCGGGAACCGATGCGTTTGCGTACGCCGCGGAGACCCAGGCCATCGCGGACTACCTCGCACCGGAAGGCGACCTGATCGCACTGCGCGCGCTGAATCCCCAGGCGCGCGGGGCGGAGGCCGTGCCTGCGCAGCTCGAAGCTGCCGTCCTCCGCGAGATGGACCTCGCCCGAGACGTGGCCATGCGAGGGACTGCATACACAGGACGCATCCAGCACATCTCGGTCCTCAATCAGCCCGCCGTCGTGATCGCCGAGCCGGTGCGGGACGGCCAGAACGTCATCGGCGCCGTCGTCGGCCTCGTCAGCCTGCGCCGCATCGTCGAGCGCATCCGCGAGGAGGGCAAAGGCGACGTCACGGCGTTCATCGTCGACCGCGACGGCCGGGTGCTCGTGCACAGCCAGCCGGCCATCGAGGTGCAGCATCCCGATTTCTCGACCCTGCAGATCGTTCAGGACTTCGCCCGCGCGCCGCAGCGGCTCACGGTCTCCTACAAAGACAACGGCGTGAAGGTCCTCGGCACGGTCGCCCCCGCCCCGCCGAGCGTCGGCGTGATCGTGCAGAAGCCGGAGAAGAGCGCGTTCGCGTCCGTCGATCAGATGATCCGCGCGACCCTGCAGTGGGTCGCGATCGCCCTGGCCTTCGCCATCCTCGCGGCTGTGATCTTCGCCTCGGGCATCGCCCGTCCGATCCGCATCCTCGCCGAGCGCACGCGCGAGATCGCGCAGGGCAACTACCAGCAGCGCGTCGAGCTGAAGACACACGACGAAATCGGCGAGCTCGCGGCAAACTTCAACGCGATGTCGTCGTCGATCGAGCAGGCCGTCGAGCAGCTCCGGAGGGCGGCGCACGAGAACCACCTTCTCTTCATCAACTCCGTGCGTATGCTGGCCGCGGCCATCGACGCCAAGGATCCATACACGCGCGGCCACTCCGAGCGCGTGGCCCGCTACTCGATCGGCATCGGCAAAAACCTCGGCCTGCCAGACAAGGAGATGCGCGACCTGCGCATCAGCGCCCTGCTCCACGACGTCGGCAAGATCGGCATCGACGACCGCATCCTCCGCAAGCCCGGTGCACTCAGCGAGGACGAGTTCGAGGTGATGAAACAGCACCCCGCGAAAGGGGCCGCGATCATGAGCGGCGTGGCCCAGCTCATCGACATCATCCCCGGGATGAAGTATCACCATGAGAAATGGAGCGGCGGCGGCTACCCCGATGGCCTCGAAGGCGAGCAGATCCCGGTGCAGGCGCGGATCGTGGCGATCGCGGACACCTTCGACGCCATGACCACGAACAGGCCCTACCAGAAGGCGATGGAGCTGGGCTACGTGGTGGAGAAGATCAAGAGCTTCGCAGGCACGCGCTTCGACCCCCGGGTCGTGGACGCGTTCGTGAACGCCGTCAAACGCGGCGACATCCTGATCGAAGAACAGGTCCGAGGCGCGGCCTGAGAGGCTGTGAAGAAATCCAGGGTGGCCTGGATTGCGAGCGCGACGGCGTCAGATACGAGTCGCGCCGACGAGTCGATGCAGGGACATCGTCGAGGAGGCGCGACGAAGCAGATGGTGCCGGCGCGCCGCAATCCGGGCCGCCCTCGATTTTTTCACAGCCTCTGAGCCGGCACGGCCGGCAGCGTTGGTGGGCCAAGCCTGCGGCGCGGTCGTCGCTCGTCGGAGCGTTTCTCTTGTTCTTGTTGACCGCAGCCAGCGTCATCGCGCAACCCACCTGCGAGCGTCCGCCCGCGATCACGGCGAACGAGCGCGGCCTGGCCCAGATGGTCGGAGGCGACCTGACGAAAGCGCTCGCGTCGTTCGATGAAGCGCTGAAACTCGACGCGACGCTCGAACAGGCGCGACTCAATCGCGGCATTGCTCTCCTGCGCAACGGCCAAACGGCGAAAGCCATCGTCGATCTGGAGGCGCTCGCGAACGACGAGCATTCGCTGGTCCGCGGCGACGCCGCCTATCACCTCGCCATCGCCCTCGATCGCCTCGGCCGTGCCGCCGAGGCGGAGGTCTGGCTCGACCGTGCCATCAAGCTCGACAACGACCTCGACGCGGCGGTTCTGTACGCCGGCATGCTGCGCGAGCGGCGCGGCGATCTGCAGGGCGCAGGGCGTGCGTACCTCGAGTATCTGAAGAAGCACCCTGACTCGACCGTTGCACTGCTTCGCTTCGGCGTCTCGGCGCACAAGTCCGGACGCATCGATACGGCGAAGGCGTATCTGCGGCGGGTGATCGCCCTGGCGCCGCGGTCATCCGAGGCGGTCGAGGCGCGGAAGTATCTGGTGATGTGGGAGTGAGCGCGTGTTTCGATTGATCCTCGACGAGCTTCTGGTCACGACCCACGGCGCCCTGGCGGCGCTGTTTCTCGACTTCGAGGGCGAGACCGTGGAGCTCGTCTGCGACCGCGACCTCAGCGACCACAACCTCCGCATCCTCGGCGCCTATCAGGGGATCTTCCTCATGCAGCTCCGCACGCTCTGTGCGAACGTGGGTGCCGGCGAGCCCCGTCGCTTCAAGATCGAGTTCGCCGAGATGGCCGTGCTGAGCTACGACGTCAGGGACGGCTATTACGTGGTGCTCCTCGTCGACAGCTCCTTCAACGAGGGAGTCGCATGGAGAAGGCTGGAGAGGTGCAGGGAGAGGTTGCTGCGGGAGATGTGAGGGGGGGCCGATGGGACGAATGGGACCTATGGGACCTATGGGACCAATGGGTAGAGGAGGATGCACGTCCTACCCATTCGTCCCATAGGTCCCATTCGTCCCATAGGTCCCATCGGCCCCCTTCTACTCGAGCCCTTCCAGACTCGCGAGAATGCTCTCGATCCTCTCCCGGATCTCGGTGCGCTCGAGCTTCAGGCGTTCCTGCTCCTCCTCCCCGCCCTCCAGCTCCTCGATGCGCGCACGGAGCTGGTCGCGCTCGCGGCGCAGCTCCTGAATCGTCCCCACGGCCCTCTCCACACGCTCGCTGAGCCGGGCCAGAATCTCCGCCTCTTCCGTCCCCGCGAGCGCCATCTGATCGTTGTCTCTGGTCTTTTTCATGGAACGCGGATTCTAACGAGTTTTCAGAACCGCACGAGTCCCAGAACACCCTCGGCAGCGTCATGCGGGTTGTTCCGCTTGCGCAGCACGTCCTCGAGCAGATCCTCGTACTGCTCACGCGGGATCGTCCCGCCAATGAGCCGCTCCATGAAGCGCTCCTTGAGCTGGGTCTCGATGCGGATGCGCACGCGGTCGCGATTGCGGCGATCGAGCTCACCAGAGACGGCCAGATACTCGAAGTGCTTGACCAGAGCGTCGTCCAGCTCCGCGATTCCTTGCGATTTCGACGCGACCGTCTTGACGATCGGCGGCACCCAATCGCCGTGCTCCTCGACCAGCGACATCATCATCGTCACCTCGGTGACGGTCTTGTCCGCGCCGGGCCGATCGGCTTTATTCACGACGAAGACGTCGCCGATCTCCATGATCCCGGCCTTGATGGCCTGGATGTCATCGCCCATCCCGGGAACGAGCACGACGACGTTGGTCTGCACGGTGCGGACGACCTCCACCTCGTCCTGTCCGACGCCAACGGTCTCGACGAGCACGAGGTCGAAGCCGGCCGCGTCGAGAATGTCCACCACGTCATTGGTCGCCTTCGCCAGTCCCCCCAGGAATCCGCGAGTGGCCATCGAGCGAATGAAGACGCCGCGGTCGGTGTAGAGATCGGACATCCGGATGCGATCGCCGAGGATCGCACCTCCGGTGAAAGGGGACGTGGGGTCGACGGCGATGATCCCCACTCTCTTCTCCTCCGCGCGATAGTGCCGGGTCATCGCGGCGACGAGCGTGGACTTACCCGCTCCCGGAGATCCGGTGATGCCGATGATCCGCGCCCGTCCGGTCTCTGGATAGAGCTCCGCGAGCAACGGCGTTGCGCGCGGGTCGTGCGACTCGACGAGCGTGATGGCCTGTGCGAGCGGCCGCGACTTGCCCGCGAGGATGCCCTCGGTGATGGCGTTGAGGTTCATGAGCTCAGCAATAGGAGTAGCGGACCACTAGGACGAATAGGACGCATAGGACCTATAGGACGCATAGGGAAACGGGGACCTCCCTATCCGTCCTATTCGTCCTATTCGTCCTATTGTCCTACCTCTCGCTCAGCAGGTTCCGGGCGATCACGACGCGCTGGATCTCGCTCGTTCCTTCGCCGATCGTGCAGAGCTTGACGTCGCGGTAGTACTTTTCGGCCGGGAACTCCTTGATGAAGCCGTACCCGCCGAAGATCTGTACGCCTTTCTCCGTCGCACGCACCGCCACCTCGGACGCGTACAACTTGGCCATCGCCGAGAACTGCGTCACGCGCTCGCCGGCATCCTTGATCGTCGCGGCGCGGTGGCAGAGCAGCCGCGCGGCGTCGATCTCCGTGACCATGTCCGCGAGCATGAACTGAATGGCCTGGAAGTTCGAGATCGGCTGGCCGAAGGCCTGCCGCTGTTTCGAGTAATCGCGCGCCGCCTCGAATGCGCCGCGGGCGATGCCCACGGCCAGCGCGCCGATCGAGATGCGCCCCCCGTCGAGGATCTTCATCGCATCGATGAATCCGTAGCCGACCTTTCCCAGTCGGTTCGCGTCGGGGATGCGACAGTCCTCGAGGACCAGTTCCGCGGTGTCGGACACGCGCATCCCGAGCTTGTTCTCTTTCTTTCCGGGACGAATGCCCTTGCGGTCCATCTCGATCGCGAAGGCCGTGATGCCGTGCTTCTGATCGTTGCGGTCCGTGACCGCGAGCACGACGCTGATGTCCGCGTACGTCGCGTTGGTGATGAAGTTCTTCGTGCCGTTGAGAACCCACTCTTCGCCGTCTTTCACGGCCACCGTGCACATCCCCGAGGCGTCGCTGCCCGAGCCCGGCTCGGTGAGGCCCCAGGCGGCAATCCACTCGCCGCTGGTGAGCTTCGGCAGCCACTTTTTCCTCTGCTCTTCGTTGCCGGCGAGGTAGATGTGCCCGGTACCGAGGGAGTTGTGCGCGGCAACACTGAGGGCGAAGCCGCTGTCCACCACGCCGAGCTCTTCGATCACGTTCACGTAGTCGACGTAGGACAGTCCCGCGCCGCCATACTCCTCGGGAACGGTGACGGCGAGCATGCCGAGCTCGCCCGCACGTTTGAAGGTATCGACGGGAAAGTGCTGCGCCTCGTCCCATTCCGCGAGGTGCGGTTTGATCTCGCTCACCGCAAAATCGCGCACCATCTGCTGAATCTGCAACTGTTCGTCCGATAGACGGAAATCCATTTCGAGTCTGCTCCTGAGTTCGATTCCGCGACCTGCGCGGGAAGACGGAAGGCCGGGCCGGGATTCTATAGCCTGCCGGAGATGGCTGCCAGTTGCGTAACGGCAAAGGTGCCCGATCGCACGTGCTTCCCTGCCCGGCAAGCCGAAGAAGGCGTTCTTTGCGCACGACTTGTCACGGCCACAACGGGAAAGGACACTTAGAATCAGTCCCTCATGAAATCGTTTCGCATCGTTCTCCTCGCCCTGGCTGTCCCGGCCCTCGTGTACGCGAAGACTCCGCGGCAGAACCCGGTCAAGCCGGCCCCGCCGATGAACGGCTTCCGCGCCGAGTTCTTCGCGAACCTCGACGAAGTGGAAGAAAAGATCCTCGATCTCGCCGAAAGCACGCCCTCCGAGAAGTTCACCTGGCGTCCGGCGCCCGGGATCCGCTCGGTCAGCGAGGTCTACATGCACGTCGTCGGCGGCAACTACTTCCTGGCCACCTTCCTCGGCACACCGGCACCGAACCGGACGAGCGACCTCGAGAAGACCGTCACGAAAAAGGCGGACGTGATCGCCGAGCTGCATCGCTCGTTCGAGCACCTCCGCGCCGCCGCGAGCCGCACCGAAGACCTCGAGAAACCGGTGAAGGTGTTCGGCAACCCGACCACGCACCGCGGCGTGATGCTCACCATGCTCAGTCACCTGCACGAACACCTCGGACAATCGATTGCCTACGGACGCATGAACGGGGTCATCCCCCCTTGGAGCCGCTGACGATGATCACCCGCCGATCCGCCCTTCAACTCACCATGAGCGCGACTGTCGCACTGATGTGCGACCGCCTGCGCGCCGAGAAAGCCCCGAAGCTCAACACGCGCCCCATTCCCTCGACCGGCGAGAAGCTCCCGCTCGTCGGCATCGGCACGTCACGCCGTTTCGACGTTTCTACAGCCGAGGAGCGCGAGCCGTTGCGCGAGGTACTGCGGGAGCTGCCGAAGCTCGGGGGACGCCTCGTCGACACAGCGCCGTCGTACGGTGCCGCGGAGAGCGTGGTCGGCGATCTCGTGGCCGAGCTGGGCAACCGCAAGGAGCTCTTCATCGCCACGAAAGTCGGCGCCGGACGCAACGGTGCGGAAGCGGGACTCGCGGAGATGAACGCGTCGCTCCAGCGCCTACGCATGCCCTCGGTCGACCTGCTCCAGATCCACAACCTCGCCGGCGTCGACGAAATGCTTCCCGTGATCCGTAAGTGGAAGGACGACGGGAAGACGCGCTACATCGGCATCTCGACCTCCAACGATAATCAGTACGAGGCCCTCGAGGCCGTGATGACGCGTGAGCCGCTCGACTTCATCCAGGTCGACTACGCCCTCGACAACCGCGGCGCCGCGGATCGCATCCTGCCGCTGGCGAAGGACCGTGGAATGGCCGTCTTGGTCAATCTCCCCTTCGGCCGCGGTCGCGTGCTCCGGCCCTTCGGCGACAAGCCGGTCCCGGACTGGGCGCGTGAGCTCGGGATCGAAACGTGGGCACAGTTCGCGCTGAAGTACGTCGTGTCGCATCCCGCGGTGACCTCGGCGATCCCGGGAACCGCGAAGCTCACCTATCTCCGCGACAACCTCGGGGCCGCGGGCGGTCCGCTGCCGGACGAGAAGACGCGCCAGAAAATGGTGGCGTTGCTGGAGTAGCCCGTCCGGGATTCCGCGACTCGGCCACACACCCGAGCGGCTGTGTACGGAACTTGCTTTGCAGGTCATCAGGAGTAACTGATGACACTGGTGAATTCTGTCTGCGCGGAGATCAACATCTTCAATGGGGTGGGAGAAACCACCGGAGTGCTGGTCGATCGCAGCGCCATTCGGGGAAGGAAGGGGCTCTGCAAGAGTATGCGCGACCTGGCCATCAAGTCGCGCGTTCTCGGCGACGGCTACTACTACATCCCGGTCGACCTCTGGCCGAAGACCGACGAGCCGGTTGTCGTGCACAAGCACGACTGGACCGTGATCAGCTCGATTCCGCGGACCTCGCGCTCGGAAAAGACGAAGAAGAGCGCCCAGGCGAGCTGACGGAGGTCAGCCCTGGCCGCTGCGGCGATGCGGGTATCGCCGCGACGGCCTGCTCGCCGTCGACATTCCGCCGGAGCTCGTCGCAAAAGGGCGAGATCAACCGCCAAGCTGAACCACGATCGGCCGGCGCAGGCGTACCAGATCCAGCGCGGCTCGAGGCCAGGGCTCCGGGTAGTATGTCAATCCGTGTGACTCCCGGCCTCAGGCCCGCTCGCTGACCGGGATCCGGGAGGCGCAACAGCAACAGACATGACGAACGGCTATGTGGTCGACACGAGCTACACCGATCGATTCTTCCGCGAGTTGTCGCCGGTGTGGCTCAACTACGTTGCCGCGCTGAACGGGTACACGCCGCGGCCGGTCGACCGCCCCTTCGCCTACCTGGAGCTCGGCTGCGGATTCGGCCACTCGGTCACCGTGAATGCGGGCGCGTTTCCGCACGCGGAGCTCCATGCGTGCGACATCAACGCCGGCCACATCGATGCGGCACGGCGGCGTGCCTCCGAATTCGGCATCGGCAATGTCGACTTTCATCACAAGTCGTTCGACGAACTGGCCTCGGCCGAGCTGCCTCGGTTCGACTTCATCACGCTGCACGGCGTGTACAGCTGGGTCGATGCCGAGGCGCGACGCGCCGTGCGCGAGGTTCTCCGGACGATGCTGAAGCCGGGCGGACTCGTTTCCGTCAGCTACAACTGCTGGCCCGGCTGGGCGGTGGAGGTGCCGCTGCGCCGTTTGCTCGTCGAGCTGACCGCCAATGGACACGGCAGCACCGGCGACCGCGCCGCGCAGACGCTCGCACCCCTCCAGGAGCTGAGCAACAGCAAGTTGCGCTACTTCAACGCGCATCCGGCGGCAGCCGCGGCGGTGGCGTCGTACGCCGGCGGGCCGACCAACTATCTGGTGCACGAGTTTCTCAACGAGGCGTGGGAGCCGTTCTACTCGATCGACGTCGCCGACGAGATGGCCGCGCTCGGGTTGACGCTGGCCGGCAGCGCGACGCTCGTGGACAACCACGACCCTCTCGTCGTCCACGACGCCGCCGCGGACGCCGTCCGGCGCCTCGCCTCCCCCCGCCAGCGCCAACTGGCGATGGACTTTGCCGCCAACCGGCGCTTTCGGCGCGACGTCTTCGTTCACGCGCCGGAGGTCCGCCATGACCCGATGGCGAGCTCGCTCGCGGAGCAGACGGTCATCGGCGTGGTCGGAAATCCCGACCGGATCGAGGCGCAGGTGACCGTGCCTCGGGGCAACATCAGCTTCCGCGGCGAGTTCATCCGCGATCTGCGGGCTCTGATGGCAATCGGCACCACGACCATCGGCGACGCCGTCGTCGCGTTGAGCGGAGGGCGGCACGACCCGGCGGAGATCACGCGCAACCTGATCTTCATGGTCGCCGCCGGCGCGCTGACGCCGTTCAATACCGCGGCGCCGCAACGGACGAACGCCACGCGCCGTCGTGCGGCGACCGGCACCGTCGAGCGCATCCTCTCCTTCGCGGTCGACCACCGCTCCTCGCGCGCCCTCCCGAGCACGATCCTCGGCAACGGGGTCATGGTCAATCCGATCGAGGCACTCGCGATCCTCGAATGGCTGCGCGGCGTCGACGGTGTCGACGCGCTCGCCGCGCGGCTCGAGTCGGAGATCGCACGCCTCGAGCTGTACACGACCGACGAGGGCGTGCCGCTCACCACCGCGGCCGACATTCCATCGACGGCGCGCCGTACCGTGGCCGACGTGATCGACGACCGGCTGCCCGGCCTGATCCGGCTCGGCCTCATCGAATGAAGCGGTCCATGAAACTCGCGAGGGCTGCTATCGTGCGTATCGCTTGGCGTACTCCGGCACGTCCGCCGTCACTCCGTCATCCGGAATCGGCTCGCCGGGGGTGAGCTTCAACGGGACCACCCCCGCCCAGATCGGCAGCGCGTAATCCTCGTCATCGTCGACCGGCCCGCCGGTACGAGTTTTCGCGGAGGCTTCGTCGAGCGGCAAGGAAAGGACGAGCGTCTGCTTCAGCTCGATCTCCTTATGGGGGCGCAGCTCGCGCGCGCGGCCATGGACCACGTGCTCGACGAGGCCGTCGAGCGCGCGGAGCTTTTCGTCCCCCTCCACGACCCGCGCCCTTCCGAAGACGACCACCGAGCGGTAGTTCATCGAGTGATGAAACGCCGAGCGCGCGAGGACGAGCCCGTCCACGAGCGTGACCGTGACACAGACATCGACGCCGCCTTTCAACGTGCGCAGCATGCGGCTGGCGGCTGAGCCGTGGACGTAGAGCATGTCGCCCTCGCGCCAGTGGATCGTCGGAATGACGACCGGCGCGCCGTCGACGACGAAGCCCACATGGCAGACGAGGGCCTCGTCGAGAATGGCGTGAATCGTCTCCCGGTCGTAATTCCCGCGGCTCGCGAGGCGGCGGACCGTCGTGCGGTCCGTGACCGAAAGGGGATCGGGAATGGTCATGGGGTGATCCTTTCGAGGTCGAGATCGGGGGTACGCTTGCATTCGACCATTTTGTTCTAGTACAATCGTGTTCGCGTGCTGGCACAAACTTACATCAGCGGCAACAGTGCCGTCAACATCGCCCGCTCCGTCGAGACCGCGGTCTCTGCGGGGAAGCTCTCCACGGGCGAACTGCTGCCGCCGGTCCGTTCGCTCGCTGCGCATCTCGGCGTCAGCCCGGCGACCGCCGCCGCGGCCTACCGCCTCCTGCGCGAGCGAGGGGTCGTCGCAGCCGACGGCCGCCGGGGCACGCGCGTAAGCTGGGCACCTCCGATCTCCGTGCCGTGCGCCGTTCCCCTGCCGCGCAACGTGCGCGACCTGGCCGAGGGGAATCCCGATCCCGCGCTGCTCCCTCGCCTCCCCCCGCTGCGGCTCGAGCAGCGGTTGTACGGCGAGGAGCTGAACGATCGGCGGCTGATCGAGCTCGCGCGCGAACAGTTCCGCGCGGATGGCGTCGCCGCCGAACATGTCTCCGTCGTCAGCGGTGCAATGGATGGGATCGAGCGGGTCCTCCGCGAGCATCTCCGCGCCGGCGATCGCGTCGCCGTCGAAGACCCCTGCTTCACGGGCATCCTCGATCTCCTGCACGCGCTCTCGCTCGTCGCCGTCCCGGTGCCTGTCGACGACGAAGGAGTCGTCCCCTCCGATCTTCGACGCGCGGTTCGGTCGGTGCAGGCATTGATCGTCACGCCACGGGCGCAGAATCCGACCGGAGCGGCACTCACGCCGCGTCGCGTCCGCGAGTTGCGCGCGCTCCTCGCATCGCGGCGGGATCTCCTCGTGGTCGAGGACGATCATGCCGGCGCCGTCGCCGGAGCGCCCTATCTCTCGCTCATCGACAGGACCCGCGAGCGCTGGGCCGTCGTCCGCTCCGTCTCCAAGTCCCTCGGCCCCGATCTGCGCGTTGCGTTGCTCGCCGCCGATTCGCAGACCCACGCCCGTGTCGAGGGTCGCCAGTCCCTCGGCGTCCGCTGGGTCAGCCACATCCTCCAGCGCATCGTCGTCTCTCTCTGGCGGGACCGCGCTCCCGCGCGGGCCGGCCGCGTCTACACCGAGCGCCGCAACGCGCTGGTCCGCGAGCTTCGCGCCCGCGGGATCGAGGCCCACGGCGCCTCCGGATTGAACGTCTGGATTCCCGTCTCCGAGGAGAGCGCCACCCTACAGGCGCTCCTCCACGCGGGCTGGGCCGTCAAAGCCGGAGAGCGCTACCGCATCGCCAGCGGCCCCGCGATTCGGGTGACGATCACATCACTCGAGCCACAGGACGCGGCACGGTTCGCGGAGGATCTGGCGAGCGTGATGACGACGGGACGGAGGGTGAGCGGAGCGTAAGTACAGCGCCCCGGAAGTTGGTGTCCGGTATTTGCGAGCGCCGACCGGCCAGACGCGAGGCGCCGCGACGAGGCGATGCGGGGACATCGTAGAGGAGCGGCAACGAAGCAGATGGCCGGACGCCGCCGCAAGACCGGACGCGAACTTCCGTGGCGCTGTACTAAGAGTCTGCGCGGCAGAAAAGAGGTGTCATCCTGAGCTGCGTAGACAGCGAAGGACCTTCCAGCACGCAACGGAGAAGGTCCTTCGCCGTCTACGCGGCTCAGGATGACACCCTCCTCGAAAGCGGCTCCTAGTGTCGTGTCAAGCCTGACACGAAGATCATCGACGCGGGTGTTGTGAAGACGATCTGGTAATCGCCGCCCGCGCCGAAGCCGTCGGAATGACGGCGCTCAGATCTTCCCTGTCTTGCGAGTCGCGAACGCACCCAGAGTCGTCACTCGTAGCTTCATCGGAACCTCCTCACCTCCCACACCCTCTCCCCGCGCTGACGCGCGGGGAGAGGGGACGAAGGTTCACGTTCTAGTTGTAGTTGAGGGCCGTGTCGTCCACGACGAACGACGTCTGCAGTGAGTAGTCCTCGGTCGCGTGGAACCGCACGCGAACCGTCGAGCCGGCGTACGCGGAGAGGTTGAACGACTTCTGCACGTAGGTCGAGTTCTTGTTCAGGTTCGAGTACGTGGCCAAGGTCGTGTAGGTCGATCCGCCGTTGGTGCTGATCTGCACGCGGAAGGTGTCGTACGCGATCGAAGACGTCGTCTCGGCGCTGTCGATGCGGATCCAGAACGAGAGCGTGGCGCTGGTCGCGCTCGACGGGATGGTCACGGTCTGGTACGCGTAGTCGGTGTGCGACGAGCCGTAACCGCAGAGCCATGCCTTCCATGAGCCCGTGCGCGCCGGACGGCTGCTCGAGCTGGTGACGACGCCGCTGGTCGCGGTCCACTGGCCATTGTTGCCGGACTCGAAGCCCGGGTTCAGAAGGAGCTGGCCGGAGCCGCCGCCGCAGCCGGTGACGGTGAACGAGCCCGAGCTCGTGGCCGTGCCGCCGGCGGTGGTCACGCGCACCTGGCCGCTCGACGAGCAGTTCGGAACGCTGGCCGTGATCGACGAGGAGCTGTTCACGGTGAAGCTCGCCGACTGGTTGTTGAACGAGACCGACGTCGCGCCGGTGAAGTTCGAGCCGCTGATGGTCACGCTCGTGCTCACGCCGCCCGAGGTCGGCGAGAAGCTGGAAATCGTCGGAGCGGGCGTACCGCCGCCGCCGCCGATGAAGCCGGTGTACAGGAGCCGGTTGGGCGAGCCGCTGCCCGCGCTGGTGATCTTGTTCAGCGTCGAGTTGTTGATGAGCGCCGAGGCCACCGTGGCCGGCGAGGCGCTCGTGTTGCCCTGCAGATAGAGCGCCGCCGCGCCGGCGACGTGCGGCGCCGCCATCGACGTGCCGCTGATCGTGTTCGTGGCCGTGTTGCTCGAGTGCCACGCCGAGGTGATCGAAGAACCGGGCGCGAAGATGTCGGTGCACGAGCCGTAGTTCGAGAACGACGAGCGCGCGTCCGTTGACGTCGAGGAGTTGACGGTGAGGGCGGCTGCCACGCGCGCCGGCGAATAGTTGCACGCGTTGGCGTTGCTGTTGCCGGAAGCGATCGCGTACGTCACGCCGTCGTTGATACTGGCGTTCACCGCGTCGTCGATGGCCTGCGAGGCCCCGCCGCCGAGGGACATGTTGGCGACCGCGGGCTGCCCGGCCTGGTGGTCCGAGGTGACCCAGTTGATGCCGGCGATGACGCCCGAGTTCGTGCCCGAGCCCGCGCAATCCAGGACGCGCACCGCGACCAGCGTCACGCCTTTGGCGACGCCCCAGGTGCTGCCGCCTACCGTGCCGGCGACGTGCGTGCCGTGGCCGTTGCAGTCCGCGGCCGGCAGCGAGCCGTCGACGGCGTCATAGCCGTTGATGGCCCGGCCGCCGAAGTCGTTGTGATTGACGTTGATCCCTGTGTCGATGATGTACGCCTTCACGCCCGCGCCGGTGGCGTTGTAGACGTACGTCCCGTTCAGCGGCAGGTCGCGCTGGTCGATGCGGTCGAGACCCCACGTCGCATTCGTCTGCGTCGCCTGGATCGTCACGATCCCGTCTTCCTCGACGTACTTCACGCGGGGATCTTCCGCGAGGCGGAGCGCCTCTTTCTCCGACAGCCGCGCGGAGAAGCCCTTGATCGCCTTCTTGTAGACGTGATCCTTCCGTCCACGCGACTTCGTCACCAACTCGTCGGTGACCGCTTCAACGTCTTCGACGCGGTCTTCGAGGACGACGATGTACTGGTCCGCGATCTTCTTGTCTTTTTCGGCCTTGTGCATCTTGGCCTTCTTTGGGCCGCCCGCGAGAGCCGGGAGAGCCAGAACGAGAATCAGGAGAGCAAGCAGAGTCCGCTTCATTCAGATACCCCTTTCAAATTGTTGCGATTGTGGGGCAACGATAGAGCAGACCCTCGGCCAAGGTTCCTGCCGGAACTAAATCATTGATTTGTAACGGATTTGTGAACGGCACTCTCGCACGAGAGGGTCAGAAGATAGGCCGACTTACCGTTAATTGCGGGTCAATGCCTGAGCTATGGCCTCGCCCCTGACCCGCCTCGAGGTGAACATGCCTGGTGCATACGCCGTGATCTTCCCAGTGAACGCCGACGCGGCAACGGTGAGCGGAGACGCCAGCCAGAGCTTCCCGGGACCCGAACGACCCTTGTAATTGCGGTTGATGGCGCTGACCGTCACCTGCTCGCCCGTCTCAGAGACCCCCGGACCGCATCCGATACACGCGCCGCAGCCCGGATGGAGCACGGTCGCGCCCGCGCGCGCGAAGGTGTCGAGCAGACCGTGGTCGCGCGCGAACTTCTCCACCGCCTGCGAGCCGAACTGGATGAAGAACTGCACGCCCTCGGCGACGCGCAGTCCCGCGTCGACCGCCTCCTTCGCCACCTGGTGGTAGAAGAGGAAGTCGTCGATCTTCCCGGCGGTGCACGACCCGGCGTAGGCGATGTCGATCCTGACATCGCCGACATCCTCGATCAGCGCTCCGTTGGTCGGATCCGAGGGAATCCCGTGATCGGGATCCCCCGGATGCGCCACCATCGGCCGCACCTCGGAGAGGTCGATCCGGTGTACGCCTCCCGCGTATTCGGCGGCAGAATCGGGTGACACCGCGCGCGCGCGCAACGACTCCACGTCGACTCCGGGGCGCATCGACGCGATCCACGCGAACGTCTTCTCGTCGGCTTCGACGATCGCCGTGCGCGCGGAGCACTCCGTGGCCATGTTCGCCAGCGTCGCCCGCTCGTCGAGCGAGAGCGTCCGCAGTCCCGGTCCGGTGAATTCCATGATCCGGTCGAGGGTCATCTGCGGTTTTGCGTAGTGCAGGAGGATGTGTAGCATCACGTCCTTGGCCGTGACGTTCGGCCGCAGCTCGCCGGTGAGCTCGAAGCGGATCGACTCCGAGACCTCGACGGACGTGAACCCCGAGTGCACGAGGTTCGCGTACTCGGTCGCGCCGACGCCCCATGCGAGCGCGTTGTTCACGCCACCCATGCAGGTGTGGCTGTCGGTGGCCTGAATGAGGTCGCCCGGGTCGATGATGAATTCGCGCGCGACCTCGTGGCAGATGCCGGGAGAGATGTTGTCTTTGGCCGAGAAGTCCCGGCACGACGTGTGGCGCTGATACTCGCGCTGCATGTCGCGCAGGGTCTGGATCTTGTCCATGAAGGGCCGCATGCGCGCGACGTCGTCGGCGTAGATCAGGTGATCCTCGAAGACGGCGAACTTCTGCGGATTCACGATCTCGTAGTCGGGGCCGTACTCCTGCGTCAGAAAGTGATGCACCTGGGCGGTGGTGAACTCGTGGGTGTAGCCTCCGTCGACGTCCACGACCACCGCGTCGCCGGGCTTCACGTAGCGCTCGTGCTCGCCCACTCCTCGCATGTGGCGGGCCAGGATCTTCTCCCCCATCGTCATCGGCCGCGGCGCGTTGTGCGGGATGGGCAGTTCCACGTCGTCGCGGGCCACGGCCTTGGAGAACGGAAACAGGCCGCCCCACTGGATGATGAGCTGCGTGATGGGATCGTAGTGCTCGTAGAGCTCGCGAAGAGGCACGCCCTCGCCGGCCTGCAGGCGGACGAGCATGTCATGGTCGCCCATGAGCAGGCCCTGGTTGACGTTGTTGCCGGCGTGAATCGGCGCGAAGGAGGCCGCGATCGCGAGCCGGATCCCGCTGAAGACCTCGCACTGCGTCGCCGTCTCGCGCGAGCTGCCCACCCCCTTGCGGTAGCCGGAGACGATGACCTCGAAGTTGCCGTCGCGCAGGGCGTCTGGCGGAAAGAGTCGCTCGCCATCGACGATGAGGCCGGCGTACGCGTTGCGGGCGATGTCCTCGGGCTTGTAGTCGAAACAGACCCAGGCCGGGGTCATCGCATCGGTGTTGATGTCGTCGAGGAGATCCTCGACGCGGAGATCCTTCATCTGCAGGTCGAGCTCGCCGGCGAGCTGCTTCCGAATGAGCTCGGGATCCTTGGTGAGGAAAAGAACGCGTTTGCCGGGGGTAAGCGACAGGGATTCAGGTGGTTTCATCGGACCTCTTCAAACACAGGCGCTGCGGGACGATTCTATCGGAAGGGGCACGCCGGGCCCGGATCGGAAAAAGCTCCGGAAACGAGTGCATAATGCTCTCCATCCCAAGATCGCATCTGAGGAGGCCATGCCGCTCGAGCTCGCCACGCGCAAAGCAGTTCTCGGCGTGATGACGTCGATGTTCTCGACCGTCGAGGACCTGCGCACGTTCACCAAGGACTATCTCGGCCGCAATCTCGACGAGATCGGAGTCGGCGCGCTCGGCACGGTCCGCTCGCGCCTCGTCGACCGCGCGGAAGAGAGGGAGTGGCTCCGCGAGCTCATCGAGGCTCTGAAAGAAGTCGCCGGTCCGGACGCGAAGGCGACCCTCGAGACCATCGACGTGAGCGGGAGCTTCTCGAACCCGAAAGTGGCCGCGCTTCGCGCCGCGATTCCGGACGTCGCCGAACGCCTCGGCGTCCCCACCACGAGCACGGACGCCGCACTCGACGCCGCGCTCGCCGCGCGGCTTCTCGAGGTCGCGAAGAACGTCCGGAGCGAAGCCGCCTCCGTCAGTCCCGAGCTCCGGCGTGCATTCGAGCAGCTCGGCCTTCTCGCCGAGACGCCGCCGTCGCTCGAGAAAATCGTTCGGGACTCGAACTCGCTGCTCGACATTCGCAACTGGGTGACGCGTCTCACGGAGATCGAGGCCATGGTCTGCAGGATCTCGCTGGACACGGGCGGAGGACTGGCGCCGAGAGGCACGGGCTTTCTCGTCGCGCCCGACGTCGTGCTCACGAACCACCACGTCGTCTCCGGAGTGATCGACGAGAGCTACCAGCCGAAACAGGTGCGCGTGCAGTTCGACTATCACGTGCTGCGCGACGGGAGCGTCGACGTCGGCACGATCGTGAAGCTGCACGAGAACTGGCTCATCGCCTCGGCGCCCCACGATCCGGTCGACACTGAAGTGCACGATCTCACCAAGGAGCCGAAGCCGGGCAATCTCGATTTCGCGCTGCTTCGCCTCGCGCGCAAAGTCGGCGCCGAAGCGATCGGCGACAGGAGCGACGCCGGCAGAAAGAAGAAGCGCGGCTGGATCAAGCTCGATGAGGGAACCGCGCCCAACGCCGCCGCGGGTGCGCCGGTGTTCATCGTGCAGCATCCGTCTGGCGGTCCGATGAAGCTGGCTCTCGATACCGCGGGCGTCATCGGCTACAGCCCGAAACAACGGCGTATCCGCTATCGGACAAACACGCTCAGTGGCTCGTCGGGCTCACCCGTGTTCGATCAGAACTGGGACCTCCTCGCGCTGCATCACGCCGGTGATCCGAAGTATCCCGATCTCGATACCGGCAAATACAACGAGGGCATTCCCATCCGCACACTCGTCAAACACTTCACAGAAAAAGACATCCTCGCGAAGCTCTGACTCATGCTCCTGAACCTCGATCACCGCAAGATCCTGCTAGACGTCCTTGCGACGATGTTCAGCCAGATCGATGACTTCAGAACGTTTCTTAAGAACAACGTCGGCAAGCGCCTCGACGAAATCTCGACGGGCCACCTGGCCACCGCGCGCTCCGATGTCATCGACGATGCCGAAGAGAAGGAGTGGCTCATCGCGCTGCTCGAAGCGTTGCACGCCGAGGCCGGGCCGGGCGCGAAAGAAAAACTCAACAGCATCGGAACGATCGAAGAGATCAAGGAGGCGCGCTTTCACGACGAGTGTTACGTCGATCAATACCCGCTCGTGAATCGCAAGGACCTTCGCGCGCGCCTGCGCAAGTTCACGAAGACGACCGGGCCGCGAATCCTCCAGATCAATGGCACGCGCTACTCCGGAAAGTCGCACACGCTCATGCACATTCGCCACGTGGCCCGGTCCCTCGGCATTTCGCTCGCCGAGATCGAGCTGCGCAAATGGGCCACGGGCGAGGAGATCCGCGCCTACGACATCGGCATCACGATCGCCGACGCGGTGCCGCTCACGCTTCCTCCGCATCTCGACGCGAAGGCCTCGCGATGGGCGATCAACTTTCTGAACTGGCTCGTGCCGCAGCTCGACACGAAGCGCAGGCGGCTCTGGATCGTCTTCGACGACTTCGAGGCCGAGAAGCTGAAGTACCCGTTACCTGAGTCGCTCTACGACTTCATCCATGAGATCGCGGAAAAGACCGTGAAATCGCAGGCCGTGCGACTCTTCCTCATCAACTACGACCGCGCGCTGCCGAATCTGGTGAAGCCGACGTTGGAGACTGAAAACGTCCCCACGATCACGGAGAAAGACCTCGGCGATTTCTTCCTCTACTTCTACAACGACTTCGTTTCGGGTGTTGACCTCGCCGCCGCCGAGAAGGATGCGGTAACGCGCGCGCGCCGCGTGTTCACCCGGATGAATGGCGACGCCGCGGCTCGCCTCGAGTCGATGCGCGACGCGCTGACCGAGGAATGCAATGAGCTGCTGAAGGAGGGTACGCCGTGAGCGCACCCACTAGGCGAAGGTGGTCTCGCGAGGAACTGGAGAGCGCACAGGCGCGGGTGCACGCGGCGCTGGAGGAGATACCGCGGGACTTTCCTATCACCGCCATCGTGGATGCTTCGGGATTGAGAGAGCTCGGGTCAATTGCCGACGACGACGGGCTGCACGACGTCCGCGCTGACCTCCGCCAAAACCAAGTCCATCTCGACCGGCCTACTGCCATGATGCGAGTCGCGTCGGTGTTGTCGCGCTTCCGCATGGAAGACCTTCGCGCTCATGCAGCGTCAGCCGACGATGTGCGGCAACTGCAGGACCGTTCGATTCTCCTGCGGGACCGCACCGGTGCCGGCTGGCGTACGCTGCTGCCCGAGGTGCGAAGCTCGATCCTTCGCGACCTGACCGCGGACGAGCTGGCCGCGCTCGTGAACGCGCAGGCGCAACCCGACGACGAGCTGCAGGTCGCCATTCGCGCCGCGCTCGAGGGCATCAAAACGGAGGACCTGCGCAGCCTGAGCACGGGCGCGCTCGCCGCGCTCGTCCAGGTGCACGACGGTCTGTCGGCCGTGACGAGCCTCCCGCCGCGCGAGCAGATCGAGCGCAAGCTTCAGCTCGGGCGTATGCTCGAACCGCTGCGCCAGATCACCCGCTCGTTCAACGGGCGCGCGACGGAGATGCAGAAGTTGCGCGACTACGTCGGCGTGCTTTCCACCGGATCGTGGTTCGGTGACGTTTCTCGTGCTGTCGGCGATTTGCTCTTCAAGCCGACACCCAGGGCTCCGTTCCTCGTCTTCGGCCCTGGCGGCGTCGGCAAGACGACCCTCATCGCGCGGTTCATTCTCGACCATGCCCTCGCTGCGGAGAAGCAACAGTTCCCGTTTGCCTACCTCGACTTCGATCGCCCGACCGTAATGGCCGAGAAGGCGCCGACGATTCTCATCGAAGCCATCCGCCAGATTGGCTTGCAGTACGACGCCGCGTTCACCGCGAGCGAGCGTCTTCGCACTCGATGGGAGAAACGTCTTGCGTCGTCGAGGGAGCCAGACGTCTCGTCTTACGTGAAAGACTTCGCCGGTTTTCTCGACCAACTGGAGGTGAAGGACAGTCCTGTGCTGTTCGTCCTCGACACCTTCGAGGAGGTGCAGCGCCGGAGCGACGCTTACGCGGCCGGAGTCGTACGTCTCGTCACGCAACTCAGCGCGGACGTCCCGCGGCTCCGCGTGGTCATCGCCGGACGCACGATCATCCGAGGCGTGCACTTCGAGGACGAGATCGAGCTGACTGTCTTCGACAAACCGTCCGCGCTCGCGTTTCTGACGAACAGCGGCGTCGATCCTGGCACAGCGGAGATCGTCGTCGAGCGCACCGGCGGCAGTCCGCTGACACTGACCCTGGCCATCGAGCTCTATCGCCGCGATCCCGAGGACTTGCGCAAACTGGATCCCGCGAAGCTCGCCGACGAAGCCATCCAGACGTTCCTCTTCGATCGCATCCTGCTGCACATCGAAGATCCGGAAGTACGCAAGCTCGCCCATCCTGGTCTCGTGCTGCGGCGCGTGACGCCGGAGATCATTCGCCAGGTCCTCGCCGTACCGTGTGACCTCCCCGTGCCGGACGAGAAACGCGCGGAGGAGCTCTTTGAGAAGCTCGCCGACGACAGCTCGCTCGTCACGCGCGTCGATCCGCGCGTGCTCGTTCATCGCTCCGACGTTCGGCGGCTCATGCTCAAGCCGCTGCGGCTGCATCGCCTGGAGGATGTGGAGAAGATCCATCACGCCGCGATCGAGTTCTACCGCGACTCTTTGGACTTGGTCTCGCGCGCCGAGCTCGCCTATCACGCCCTGTCCCTCGGACCGGAACACGAGGCGATGTTGACGGACGACCTCGAGCCGCTGCTCGTCAACGCGATGGAGGAGCTGCCGCTCCCGTCCCAGGTCCTGCTCGCCCAACGTTACGAGCTCGCGCTTTCCGAGGAAGCGGTAAAGGCCGCGGACCAGGAGACGTGGGAGAGGATCACCACCCGGCGCGTGACGGAACTGATGCGCACCGGCGACGCGTCCTCCACGCCCTCGATCCTCGCCGAGCGTAAAGAACGGACGGCGAACACGGAACTGATGGTCGTCGAGGCGCAGGCGCTCTCGATGTTGCGAAGAGACGTAACCGCGCGGATCGTCGCCGCGCGCGGCCTCACCGCGTATCGAGAGGCCGGAAACAGTGTGGCGCTGTTCCGGATGTCGCTCGTCGCCGCAGAGCTCGAGCGCCGCACCGGCGCGTTCGACTCTTCGCACTCGCACCTCAACGACGCGGAAGAGATCGCGCGCCGGCGTCACGATTCACTGATGCTCGCACAGGTGCTCAATGCACGCGCGTGGCTGTTCGAGATGGAGGACGTCCCAGTCGAACTGGAGTTGCAGGGCGAGCTGGCCGCAGCGGCCGGGGAAGTGACGGACGACCGGTGGTTGCAGGAACGGACGTTGTTACGATCCATCGTCGCGCACGTCGCGCTCGTTGATCCTTCCATCGTGGCGCGAGCCATGCGCCTCGGCGCGCTGGAACTGCGGCGAGCCGACGAGGACTACCTCATGCGGCAGACAGGCTTTCCGGGAGAACGCGTCATCAAGCAACTCGCGGAATCGCCGACTGAACCATCGCTCCGCGCGCTCGTTGCCATTCTCCGCCTGGAGGCGAATGCGGACGAGCGCATCCGCTCCGCACCTGCTGCGCGCCGTGCGCTTCTCGTCGGCATCGACGACTTCAGCGGCTCGCGTCTCCGCGAGGAGCCCGGAGCCGGAACGCGCAACGTCCGGCTCAAAGCAGCACACCGCGAAGAGCTGCGCGACCTTCTCGTCCGCCATTATGGCAACCATCTCGGCACGTTCGTCGAGGGGCGCTACAACCGCGGTCTCGAGTCGGTGAGCTTCGCCGCAGAAGACGACGTGCCCCGCAACGCCGCGGATCTCATTCGTGCGGCCGAGCGCGAAGGGTGGCTCAACGATCTCGTCATCGGGATCGCACGCTCACGTTTCACGAGCGCCGACGTGCTCCTTTTTCTCGATGCGATCGGCCTGGGGCCCACGCCTCGCGTAGCGTCGGGGAAAAGCGCCGTCCCCGGGAAACGGCTGCGCGCGCTGCTGACCGAATACCGCTCGAGCCTCGGCGCCCTGGAGACGCGCACCTGTGCGATCGATGACGGGAGCGCGCAGACCGGTTGCGGATTCCTCGTCGGCCGCGGAACGGTCCTGACCGCGCCGCTGGCGCTCGTCGGCGGAGAACAGGGCTTGACGTTCGATGTCGTGGCCGCGAAGGGAAAGACGATCGACGAAGGTGTACGCATCCTCGTTCCGTCGCGCGCGGCCGGCGATGTCAAGCGCGCCGATGCGCTGGTTCACCTCAACGCCTCGCTGATCGACTTCCCGGTTGAGGGCGCGCGCGCCGCACCCGACGCTCCGCTTCGCGGCGCGGTCGAATTGCCGCCGGTCCCGCGGCTCGACGCGAACGCACCGCTATTCTGGCTCTGGCGATGCGAGACCGGCACGTTCCTCACCGGCGTGGAGAAGGCCTCGTCGATGCTCATCGACGGCCGCTGCGTCGTCGACGCCACGTCGAAGCTTATCGAGGTAGGCGCGCCCTGCTTCGACTCCGCGCTGAATATCGTCGGCGTACACTGCGGCCCATCGCCGCGGCAACCAAAGTTCAGCGTGATCGCGCCCGTATCCGCGGTGCCAGCTTGAACTATCGTGACACCGCCACCCTCACCGCCGACGCGAGCGTCCTCGGCCTGGTCGCCCTCGGCTCGATGGCAGAGCGCGGCGCCCGCAAGCCGGATCAGTTCTCGGATCACGATTTCTTCGTCATCACCCCCGATGCCGCAGTGATGCGCTCGACGTCGTCCTGGCTCCCCCATGCCGAGCGGATCGCACTCTGGTTCCCCGAGACGCCGCACAGGTGCAAGGCGGTCTACGACGACGGCCACCTTGTCGAGTACGCGGTCTTCACGCCCGACGAGCTCCAGGTCGCGCGCGTGAACGACTACCGCGTCCTCCTCGACCGCCGAGCGCATTGGAGAGCGCATGGCCGCCATCGCCGCGCGCGTCGACATCCCTCCCGATCACAAATGGCTGGAAGGGATGTTCCTCTCCACGTCCTCGTCGCGTCCCAACGGGCCCGTCGCGGGAGGTCGCGTCGTCCCGCTGGATGCTCGCTCACGCCAAGCGCTTCCTCGTCCAACTCCTCGGCGGTGGCCCGGACAACCTCGACCCGCTGCGCCGCTTCGATCATCACGATCTCGAGCAAGGGATGCGCCTCGGTCCCGCGAGCGCGGCAAAGGCACTGCTGGAGTTGTACGAGCGCGAGTGCCGCGGCGACGAGCGAGGGATCAACGCGGTGCGGAACGGAATGTGATCATCCGCGCCTCGCCGACTGGCCCGGGTTGTCCCGCGCCGCCACCTGCGTGATGTTGGCGACTGGTCCCGCTTTCTGCGCCTGCTTGCTTCGTTGCCTCAATCCTCTCGATGTTGCAGCGGTAACTCGATCTCGATTTGCCTTGGAAACATCAGAACAGCTCCTCCTCGGTGTGGGAAGTCACCGCAACCTTGGACATCGGTCGCGTCACGCGGCGTGCCGTATCGCGGGAACCACATCTGGGATGGAAGGCACCTCGGTCCTGGGCTCGAAGCCGTGGGCGACGGCGTTGCGGAACTGCATCAACAGAAGGAGCTTTTCGTAGGTACCTGGTTCGATGCGACCGAGCGAATAGAGGTGTTTGAGAACGCGTGCGGAGCTCTGCCGTTCGAGCTCCGGCGCGGCGGTTTGCGCACTTCTCCGGAGAATGGTCTCCACAGCGGACCATGCGAGCATCACAGCGGCTTCGATTTCCCCGTCCGCGGAAAGTGTCTCCGCGCTCGACAGAAGGCGATCGACCTGTGCTTGGGGTGCGAGCGATTCCTCCGCGGGGATTCCTGACGCGACCGGCTGGTTCACGAATACGACTTCCAGACGCCATCCAGGAGTGGCCTCGACAACCTCGGCAAGATGCTGCATGCGATCGGCATCGAGTGACGATGAGGCCTTGACCTCGACGAGCACCTTGTCGCCCGATGACGTGGCGATGAGATCGGGCTCGAACACGCGAAACGCCTCCGGTACGTCACTCCCGACCGGATGCAGGGTTACGGCGTAGCCCTTCATACGGTACTCGGTAGCCAACTCATCCAGCTTTTGTTGCGTCAGTTCCATGAGTGTCATCGAAACACCTCGATCGCGGCGGCGCGATCTATCGTCACGCGGACCGCCGGCTACCCCTTCTTCATCCCCTTCCGCGCCCGGATCACGAAGTGAATCGGGCTCCCCACCAGCCCCAGCGCATCCCGGAACTGATTCTCGAGATACCGCTTATACGAAAAGTGCAGAGGCTCGTCCACGTTCGAGAACAGCGCGAACGTCGGGGGACCGCTCTTGAGCTGCGTCATGTAATAGAAGCGACGCGGTTTGCCGCGCACGACGGGTGGATTGTGGGCCGTGACGGCGCGCTCGAGGATGGTGTTGAGCTCGGACGTGCGGAACTTCTTGCGGTAGCCCCCGACGATCTCGTTGATCTTCGGAAAGATCTTTTCAACGTTCCGTCCGGTTTTCGCGGAGATGAACAGAAGCGGGGCGTAGGCGAGAAACTTGAGGCGGAAGCGGAGCTGCTCCTCGAACTTCTTGTAGTCGTCCGGTTCGTGCTGGTCCGCATCCCATTTGTTGATGACGATCAGCGCGGCCTTTCCTCCATCGTCGGCGTAGCCCGCCACGGTCGCGTCCTGCCCCGTCACCCCCTCGGTCGCGTCGAACATGCAGAGGGCGATCTCGCAGCGCTCGATGGCGTTGCGCGCCGACATGACGGCGAGCTTCTCGGCCTGGTCCGTCGTCTTTCCCTTTCGGCGGATGCCGGCCGTGTCGATGATCAGATAGCGGCGGCCGTTGCGCGTGATCTCGGAGTCGATCGCGTCGCGCGTCGTGCCCGAGATCGGCGAGACGACGGCCCGCTGTTCCTGCGTGAGTCTGTTGAGCAACGATGACTTGCCGACGTTCGGCCGCCCGATGATCGCCACGCGGACGGGCGCGTGCTCGTCTTCCTCTTCTTCCTCGGCCGACTCCGGCGGAACGATCTCCGAGATCGCGTCGATGAGATCGTCGGTCCCGTCGCCGTGCTCCGCGGAGAGCGGGAAGATGCGGTCGAAGCCGAGCTCCCAGAAATCATGGACCGCCTCCTCGGCGTCCTTGCGGTCGGTCTTGTTCACGATGAGCACGGTCTTCGACGACTCGCTCCGCAGATCCTGGGCGATGTCGCGGTCTTCCGAGAGCAGCCCCGCGGCTCCGTCGACGACGAAGAGGATGAAGTCCGCCTCCCGTAATGCCCGCGTGGCCTGATCGCGGATCTCACCGGCGAACGCCGACATCGGCGACTCGCCGTACTCGAGACCGCCCGTGTCGGTGAGCTCGAAGCGGCGGCCGTCGTCGAGCGTGACGATGCCCGTGAGCCGGTCCCGCGTCATCCCCGGCAGATCGTGGATCAGCGCGCGGCGGCGGCCGGACAGGCGATTGAAGAGGGTCGACTTCCCTACGTTGGGACGACCGACGATGACGACTTTTTTCAGACTTGCCATGCGATGTACATCACCAGCGCGCCGGCGGCCGTGTTGAAGAAGTTCAGCACGCCGTTCGGCACGGGAGAGATGCTCTTCCGATTCCAACTCCCGGCGATGCTCTCCAGATACGAGCCGAAAAACGCGCACGCGGTGACGACCGCGATCGCAATGGGGCCGGGATCGAGGTCGAGACCGTAGTGCATCGCGGTCACGCCCGCAAGTGCAACGGCGAATCCGCCCACCACTCCCGCGAGCGTCCCTTCGACCGAGATCGCCCCTTCGGTACCAACGGGCACCCGCCGGAGCGTCAGCGGCAGAAAGGCGCGCCGGCCGGTGAGTTGCCCGATCTCGGACGCCGTCGTGTCCGCGGCGGCCGTGGCGAGCGCGGCGATGCCCATCAGGTAGGCGAGCGTCATCCACTCCAGCGGCGACGCGTCGACGCGACTGAGCCGCGACACCGCGATCGCGCAGAACGCCGCGACGCCCACGTTCGAGAACGCGTGGCTGAAGCCGCGGCGTCCGCCGCCCTCCTGTGCCAGGCCCAGCTTCGCCTTGCGCTGATAGCCGAGCTTGGTCGTCGCCGTGCCGATGATGAAGAACGCCAGGAGCGCGACGTACATCGGCCAGCCCGCGCCGAGGATCAGCGTCGTCCCGAGGAACCAGCCGCCCACGGCCCCGGAGAAACTGACGCTGCGGGTGTAGTAGCCGGCGATGGCAAGGGCACCGTTCACGACCAGCCACGGCACCGTTTGCGGCCAGACGCTGTACGCCGAGGCGACGTCGATCCCGGCAAGGACGAGCGCCGTCGCCGCGGCGATGGGGACGGCCACGTTGTCATCGACTCCGAGCGCGAGCGACTCCGCGGTCGCCGCGGCCAGCGCAGCGATCAGGATGACCACCGGCGCGCGGTAGTCCATCCAGTACCCAACCGCGACTCCGGACAGCGCGCTCGCAAGGAAGCACGCGAAGAATCCGCCCCAGCTCTTGTCGCGGTTCCACGGCAGCGGGGCAATGCGGAGCGACTTGCCTGCGAGCGTGGCAATCCCATCGCCGAACGCGAGCATCGCCCAGGCAATCGCCGCGTAGTGCAGGCGGTCGCGGAAGACGACGATCAGCAGCAGCACCATCACCGGATAGAGCACGATTCCCGCGTCGAATCCCCGCTCGTGCCGCGCCACTCCCTTGCCCACGACCCTGTGCAGTACCAGCCAATTGCCGAGGATCGCCACGACGCAGACGCCGGCAGCCACGTACCACGGCAGCCAACGGAGCGTGAAGGCTCCGAGCCCGAATGCCATGTGCAGGCTCTTGCGGAGTGTTTCGTTCGTGACGTGCATCGCGCCGAGCTTGCAGTTTATCCCGCGCGAAGACGCGGGATCTCCGGTTCCACCGGCACGGGCGATCCCACCGGCGCAACCAGCGCGCGTATCACAGAGATCCCGCGTCTACGCGCGGGATAAAGTGAAGGCTCGCCTTACAATGCGCCCGCCGATGACCCAGACCGCCCCATTACTGTCCGTGATCGTCCCCTGCTACAACGAGCGGGCGACGGTCGCGGAGCTGTTGCGCCGCGTGCGGGAGGTGCCGATCGACAAGGAGATCATCGTCATCGACGATCAGTCGACCGACGGCTCCCGCGACATCGTGGCGAAGCTGGCCATGGATTGGACAGAGATTCGGCATCTCATCCAGCCGGTCAATCAGGGCAAGGGGGCGGCGATCCGTCGCGGCATCGACGAGGCGCGCGGCGACATCGTCCTCATCCAGGATGCGGACCTCGAGTACGACCCCGAGGAATACCCGAAGCTGATCCAGCCCATCATCGACGGCCATGCCGACGCCGTGTTCGGCTCGCGCTTCGAGGGCTACCCGCGCCGGGTGATGCTCTTCTGGCATCGCCTGGGGAACACGTTCCTCACCTTCCTGTCCAATGCCACGACGAACCTCGACCTCACCGACATGGAGACCTGCTACAAGGTCTTCCGGCGCGACGTCATCCAGTCGATCCGGCTGAGATCCAACCGCTTCGGCATCGAGCCGGAGATCACGGCCAAGCTGGCCAAGCGCGGCTATCGCATCTTCGAAGTCCCGATCGCGTACTACGGCCGCGACTACTGGGAGGGGAAGAAGATCAACTGGAAGGACGGCTTCGCCGCGATCTGGACGATTCTCCGCTATGGCCTCCTCCACGATTCGACCAGCGAGCCGCGTACGTTCACGCAGGTGCGCCGCCGCTCGCGCCTCAAGCGCTACAACCGCTGGGTTTGGGAGCGGATCGCGCCCTACGTGGGCCAGCGTGTGCTCGAAGTGGGCGCGGGCAGCGGCGCGATGACGCGCTTCCTCTATGGACGGGAGTTGATCGTCGCCTCGGACAAGGAGACGCCGTACGTCGACCGCCTGCGCAATGCCTTCCGCCGCCGTCCGGGAATCCTCGTCGAGAGGGTGGACCTCGAGTCGGACGATGCGCTCGAGCTCGCGTCGCATCGCTTCGACACCGTCACCGCGATCAACGTCCTAGAGCACACGGCCGACGACGTCGGCGCGTTGCGCCGCGCGCATCAGCTCCTGCAGCCGGGCGGACGCGTGATCGCGTTCGTGCCCGCGGGGAAATCGCTCTTCGGGTCGATGGACCGCGGTATCGGCCACGAGCGCCGCTACGAGAGGGACGAGCTGGTCGGAAAGCTGCAGGAGGCGGGCTTCGAGGTGGAGCACGTGAGCTTCCAGAACCGCATCGCAAAACTCGCCTGGTGGCTGAACGCGAAGGTCCTCGGGCGCAGAGCGCTACCCAGCGGCCAGTCGCGCATCTTCGATCGCCTCGTGCCGCTGATCCGGGCGATGGAAGGGGACAATCCCTCGACGGGATTGAGCCTGATTGCGGTGGGGAGAAGAAAGTGAGAGCGCCTCGCCGCGCCGCGGAGTGCCGCCTGGAAGGCGGCGTAGCGGCCGGCTGGAAGCCGGCGCTCCGCTGGGAGTGCATTTCGAAGGTGCGATCGTGACGCGCGCGGCGGTCATTCTCGCGGGTGGCGCGGGCACGCGCCTGCGTCCCCTCTCTTCCGACGAGAATCCGAAACAGTTCCTGAAGCTCTTCGAAGGACAGTCGCTGCTGCAGAAGACGTTCGCGCGGGCGGCGCACCTTCTTCCGGCCGACCGGATCTTCGTCTCGACCAACGTGCAGTACGCGGACAAATCGCGCGAGCACCTCCCGGCGATGCCGGCCGGGAACGTTCTCACGGAGCCCGCGCGTCGCAACACCGCCCCGGCGATCGCGCTCTGCACGTTCGCGATCGAGGAGCGCCTCGGCCCGTGCACAGTCGCCTTCCTCGCATCCGATCACCACATCGGCAACGAGCCGGAGTTCGTCCGCGTCCTCGACCGCGCCTACGCGTTCGCGGAGACGCACGATTCCCTCATGACCGTCGGCATCCACCCCACCGAGCCGAACACCGGCTACGGCTACCTCCGCCTCGGCGACACTCTCGACGACGAGGTCCTGCGCGTAGAGGAGGTCGTGGAGAAACCGGACCTCGCCCGTGCCGAAGAGTTTCTCCGGGCCGGAAACTACATCTGGAACGCGAGCATCTTCGTCTGGCGCACCGACGTCTTCCGTCGCGAGCTCGAAGCGGCGGCACCGGAGATCGCGCGCGTGACCCTCGAGAACTACGAGACGATGCCGTCGATCTCGATCGACTACGCGCTAATGGAGAAGACGCCGCGGGTGGCCACGATCCGCGGGGACTTCGGGTGGTCGGACGTGGGGTCGTTCGAGCAGCTGGAGCGCGTCGGGGTGGTCATTCCCGAGTGGGTTCGCGCCGCGCGGGGATAGCCTTCCAAGTCTCAAAGTCGCAAAGTCGCAAAGTCTCAAAGAGGGCTGGCGCACCGTCTCTGCGACTCTTGAGACTGTGAAACTTCGAGACCCCGGATCGCCAAGAGTTCCGCGGCGAAATCGGCCACGCCACCTTCGCCCACTACCAGGACTCGGGTCTTTCAGCGGAGAGAGAGCAACCGCCCTCTTTGAGACTTTGAGACTTTGAGACCTTGAGACTTCCGAGGCCCGCCGACTTTGGCAGAGTCGGGGAATGGTTACACGAAATGCATGCGTTTCGGTGAACATGCCGTCTCTACAGATTCGCGACATGCCCGACGACGTTTACGCTGCTCTCGCTGAGCGAGCGCAGCGGCAGCGGAGAAGTCTCGCGCAGCAGGCTGTGGCCGATCTGGCTCGGATCCCCGAGATCGAGGCTCGCCGCACCCGCCAGGCTGTGATCGAGCGGCTTCGCACTGCCAAATCAGTGCTGCCGAAGAAGGCACTCGACCCGGTCAAGCTGATTCGCGAAGACCGCGATCGATGAGAGTCCTTCTCGACGCCTCCGCGGGCATCGCGGCGGTTCTCGGCCGCGAGTCCACGCCTGCGATTCTGGACGTCCTCGCACGAGCGACGATCGTGATCGCTCCGGAGCTCTACGTTGCCGAGGTGACGAGCGGACTCTGGAAGTATGTGACCGCGGGACAGCTCTCGATCGAGGACGCCACTGACCGTCTGGATGCTGCCCTCAAGCTGGTCGATCGCCAGCACCCGCCTGGAGGCCTCGCGCAGGAAGTGCTTCGTGAAGCGGTATCGCACCGGCATTCCGTGTATGACCTGTTCTATGTCGTTCTCGCGCGGCGGGAGGGAGCGATCGTCCTGACGATCGACACGCGGCTGCGCAAGCTGATGGGCACAATGGGAGTACCGTTTCAGCCATAGACTGCCTGGAGGGTCTCAAAGTCGCAAAGTCTCAAAGTCGCAAAGAGGGCGATCGCACCGTCTCTGATACCTCCGCGATCGCCATGGGTTCCGCGGCGAATAGGCCCCCACGCCGGGGATAGTCTCTTCAGGGTCGCAGAGAATGTGCAAACGCCCTCTTTGAGACTTTGAGACTTTGAGACTTTGAGACCGATGGCCTCCCGGGTCACCCGAACAGCCGCACCGCGTTCGCCCACAGGATCTTCCTCTCGATCTCCTCCCCCAGCCCGAGCGCGCAAAAATGTTCCACGTTCCGGCGCATCGAGACGACGCCGGGCGACGGCCAGTCCGTCCCCCAGAGAACCTTGTCCGCGATGTCGGTGAGGCGCGGTACGAAGCGCAGGAGCGATCTCGGCGGGATGCCGGAGACGTCCACGTGCACGTTGGCGTGGCGGCGCACGAGAAAGAACGCGGTCTCGCCGTAGAGCGGGCGTCCGGCGTGGGCGAGGATGATCTGCAGCTTCGGGAAGTCGATGGCCACGTCGTCGACCGGCATCGGATCGGCGAACACGTTCCGCGCGCGTGGAAACACCGACGTCCCGGTGTGAAACATCACCGGCACGCCGCGCTCCTCGCACTCGCGGTAGATCTCCGCGAGCTGCCACAGCTCGCCGCGATAGGCGTTCGGCGAGAGCAGCTGATGGGGTGGGTGGATCTTGATCAGGCCGATGCCAAGGTCCAGGACGCGGCGGATCTCGTCGCGGACGTTCATCTCGTGCAGCGGATTCACGGAACCGACCGCGACGAGGCGATCGCGATGATTCTTCGTGAACTCCGCGATCCAGTCGTTGACCTCGCGCGTGAAGCCCATCACGTCCGGCGAAACGTAGTTGATGCAGCACGCGCGCTCCACGCCCTCCTCGTCGAGATGGCGCAGGAGCTTTTCCGGCGATGACAACACGTCCTTCGCATTCGCATGCGACGCGTCGTCGATCATAGCCAGCACCTCAGGCTTGACCATCTGCCAGGGCTGGACGTGGATGTGGACGTCGAAGACTTTCATGGTTGTCGGTTGGCGGTTGCCGGTTGGCGGGAGAAACGAACCTGGTCTCTCCCCGCCAACCGCCAACCGTCAACCGCCAACCATCAACCCAGCATCACCAGCCGCATGCACGTCGCGGTCGACGGACAGGCGTCCTGAAACTCGTGCGACGAGAGGAGCTGCGGATGGACTTCGTCGCGGTCGATCGTCTTGAAGCCCCGTTTCTTGAAGTAGTCCTCGGCGGTCGTCGTCAGCAGGTAGAACTCGCGGAGACCGCGCGAGGCCAGGCGATCGAGGAGCTGCCTCACCAGGCGACGCCCGATGCCGTGGCTCCGATACTCCGGCCGGACCGCGATCGAGCGGATGAGCGCGGCGAATTGATACGCCTCAGCGCCGCCGCAGCCGACCATCGCGTCGCCGTCGCGAGCGACGAGGAACGTCTTCCAGTGATCCTCGACGCCGGCCACCGGCAGAGCGCTCTCGAGCAGAAGCTCTTGGATCGCTTCGACATCTTCAGCGCGCGCGGGGGTAATCGTGATCTCGGACATCTCGGAGCGCGCGATCATAAACGAAGAGGGCGGGATTTCGCCCGCCCTCCGAACTGCCTGTGCGTTGCTACGGGTCAGTGGCGACCTTCGCTCGAGCCGGTGTTGCCGGTGCGGCCCGGGCTTTTGTCGTCACGTGAGATGTTCGACTTCTCGTTCTCGAGCGAGCCGGACGAGCGTCCCGGCGACGAACCGTGCTCTTCCGAGTCCGGACGACGGGTCGGCTCACTGCCCATGCCCACGTTCCTGTTCCCATTCTTCTCGTTGTCTCTGTTGCGCATCTCTCCTCCTTCGCTGAGATTCTCGGAGCGGCCGGTCGACTGACCGAACTCTGCGCCGGTACCGCTGTTCTGCTTGCGCCCACGCTCCTCAGAGGCCTCCCGGTCGATCCGGGCGCCCTCGGTGGAGCTCGTTCGCTGACTCATGCGATCTCTCTCGCGATTTTCCATCAACTTCCTCCTTTCACCTTCTGGAAGTGCAATGGAAATGCCGACTAACCCATTGAAAAGAAAGCGGAATAATTGAGTGCTGAGTGCTGAGTGCTGAGTGCTGGGGGTGACTCAGCACCCAGCACTCAACACCTCGTGATGCGCCAGGGGCTTAGCGCAGCTCGAAAGTGACGGTCACGGTGTATCTCACTTCCTGAGTGCCCGATTCGACCGGGACATCCGACGCGACCTGCGCTTCCATGGCCATCGTGCGCGCCATGGGCCGCGGAGGCGGCTCGCCCATGCGCTGCCCCTCGTCGATCTCGATCGCGCGGCCGAGCGTGCGCCCGGCGGCCTGCGCAAGCAGCGACGCTTTCGCGCGGGCGTCATCGAAGGCGGCCTTGAGTCCCTGATCGCGACCGCGCGCTGGATCCGAGACTTCGAAGTTGATCCCCGAAGCGTGGTTCACGCCCGCGGCGACGGCGACGCCGAAAAGTCGCCCCGCGTCGCCGACCTTGTCGCTGCGCACGCTGATGTTGTTCGACACCTGGTATCCGAGGATGCGCGGGGCCTTGCCCTGCTGATAGTCCTGTTGCGGATAGATCGAGAACTGCGACGTCTGAATGTCGCCGTCCTTCGCCCCTGCCTTCTTCAGCGCGGCGATGACGGCGGCTACGCGGCGATTGTTTTCCGCGACGGCGTCGTCGACGGTCGGAGCCACGGTCTGCACGCCGACCTGGAACGTGAAGCGGTCCGGCGTGACGATCGCGCGTCCGTCGCCGGAGACGGTAACGGTCTCCATCCGCTGCTGCGCGAAGGCACTCGTGGCGATGAGAGTGGCGATGAGAGCGGCGAAGAGAAATCTTTTCATACGACCTCCTGGTTCAGTGCGGCTGACGGATGGCAGACCCCAACGACAAGGTTCCTGGCCAGGCGCCGGGCCGCTACTACGTGGATTCTCAGTGCATCGACTGCGACCTCTGTCGCGAGACGTCCCCAGCAAATTTCACGCGCAACGAGAACGAGTCGTTCTCCTTCGTGCACAAACAACCGGAGACGCCGGAAGAAGAGGTGTTGTCGAAGGACGCGATGGACAACTGTCCGGTCGAGGCAATCGGCAACGACGGAACGTAAGTGGTGAGTGCTGAGTGCTGAGTGCTGAGGGGCCGGGTGGGACTCAGCACCCAGCACCCAGCACCCAGCACTCTCAATGAAGTTTCTTGTCCACACTGACCTGATCGTGCCAATCGTCCGCGAGCAGCACCTCGATCAGCTCCTGCAGCTCCTCCATGTGGAACGGCTTGGTGAGGGCGGCGGTCATGTTGTTGCCCTTCGTGATCGTGAGGATGTCGCCCTTCCCTGAGGCGACGACCACGGGGGTCTGCTTGCCCTGCTGCGCGTACCAGGCGATCCACTCCTCGCCGCTCATGCCAGGGAGGTTGAGGTCGAGCAGGATGAGCTTCGTGTCGGGATTCGCTGCGAGGAGATTCATCCCTTCCACGGCGCCGGTGGCCGAGAGGACGTCGTAGCCCCGTTTCTGCAGGTAGGACTTGTAGAGCGCCAGGACCTCCGGATCGTCTTCAATCGCGAGGATCTTATTCATCGGATTGCTGTTAGCGTTCGTGCGCATTGCCTGCTGCATGGCTAAGGTCTCCTCAGGCGGTTGGCCTTGCGAGTTCCGTGCAAACTGCTGAGCACGGAGACTGTTGATGAGCTGCTTTGCGAGGATCATTCCGAACGGGCCAGCGCGGCAATCGCCTCCCTCGCCTGTTTTCGCAACGCGATGAGATCGACCCCGCGCGCGTGCGTCACCGTCTCGATGGCGCGAAGTCCTTCTTCGATCCGCTCCGCCGCCGCACGGCGCTGGCCGCGGCCGATGTGATGCAGCCCCGTGCTGATCTGCAGCAGGGCCCGGACGAGAGGGACTTCATCGCGGACGGCCTCGAAGAACAGCTCCTCGAACAGATCGCTCGCCTCGAGCCAGTCGCCACTGGCGAAATGCGCGAGCGCCTCCGCGAATCGGGGATCGTCTTCGAGCGGCGGCAGCATTGGGGAATTGGAAATTGAAAATTGAAAATTGAAAAGAACTTTCGGCGAAAATCGCCGGTCCGCGCGCTTTTTCAATTCTCAATTTTCGATTTTCAATTCAAACTCCCCGCCGTGCTTCGGGCCGCCGCGATCATCATCCTGCTCCTTCTGAATCTCCTGCTCTGGGGAACGCTCGTCCTCGTCGGTGGACTGGCCAAGCTTCTGGCTTTCGGGCGGGCACGGCACGGTGTCATCCGTTTCCTCTCCTGGCTGGCCGAGCGCTGGGTTCAGGGCAACGATCAGATCTTCGACTGGTTCCTCTCGACCGAATGGCGGATCGAGGGCTTCGAGGGGCTGCGTTCCGACGGACGCTATCTCATGATCTGCAACCACGTCTCGTGGATCGACATCTTCGCCGTGCTCCGGGCGATCCGATTCGGTGGCGCGCCGTTCATCCGCTTCTTCCTCAAGCACAGGCTGATCTGGTTTCCGATCCTCGGACAGGCCTGTGCGGCGCTCGATTTTCCCTTCATGCGCCGCTATACGCCCGAGTACCTCAAACAACATCCGGAAAAGCGCGGCCACGATCTGGAGACGACGCGCAAGGCCTGCCAGCGCTACCAGCACATCCCGGTGACGGTGGCCAACTTCCTCGAGGGCACGCGATTCACGCGCCAGAAGCACGAGGACCAGCAGTCCCCGTATCGCCATCTCCTCCGCCCCCGCATCAGTGGCCTCGGCTTCGTGCTCGCCTCCCTCGGCGATCAGTTCGACGCCATCCTCGACGTAACCCTCGTCTACCCCCATCGCGACGTGACGATGTGGGACTTCGTCACGAACCGCGTCCCCTGGATCATCGTCCGCGCCGGACAGATCGAGGTCCCGCCCGAGTTTCTCACCGCCACCGTGACCGAGCCCGGCCCGGCGCGCGAGCGTTTCAAACAGTGGGTAGACGCGCTCTGGCGCGCAAAAGACGAGGAGACGACGAGGATTCTCGCGCAATCGCGAAGTGGGACGATGGGACCCATGGGACGGATGGGACGAATGGGTAGATCGTGCCACCCATTCGTCCCATAGGTCCCATTCGTCCCATTGACCTCTACCCTGGTACCCAAGTACCATCCAACCATGACAACACGAGCCCCCATCCCCGTCGACCGGATCCAGACCGGCGTGCGCATGGAGAAGCGCATCGTCAAGGTCCTCAAGGGCCTCGCCGAGTATCACGACATGTCCCTCGGCGATCTCCTCGAGGGCATCGTTCTTCACGCCTTCGACAACAAGACCCCCTTCGGCAAAGAGTCGCTGTCGAAGATCGCCGAGCTCAAGAAGGTCTACGGACTCACTCTGGACGCTTCCGCCAGTCACCGCCTCACCGAGGCCAGGAGGAGCCGTGCGCGATCGTGATCTCGTCGAGGCCTTCGAGAGCTGCACCCTCCCGCCGGAGCAGTTCCCTCACCGCGCCCACGTCCGTCTGGCCTGGCTCTATCTCCGCGACCACTCGCTCCTCGAGGCGCTGATGCGCTTCGTCGAGGGACTGAAGCGTTACGCAGCCAGCCTCGGCGCCGGCACGAAGTACCATGAGACGGTCACCTGGGCGTACATGTTCCTCATCCACGACCGGATGGCCCGCGCCTCGTTCGAGACCTTCGACGAGTTTGCGGCAGCGAATCCCGATCTCTTCAACGGAGTCCTCGAGAAGTACTACAGCAAGGAGACGCTCGCCTCCGACCTCGCGCGCCGGACGTTCCTGATGCCCGAAATGTAGGCAAGCGCGTTTCCAGCGGCCACCCTCGCACGTTCTCGGTCGCTTCTCTCCCGAACTACCCATCCGTCCCATGCGTCCCATCCGTCCCATAGGTCCCATCACTCCCCCCCCATCCTACGAAGATTTTCGTTGACCATACGAAACCTTTCGTATAGCCTCTCGTAGATCCAAACGGAGGCACACGGAATGGCCGACAAACCGACCCCACGACCCACCGATGCAGAGCTCGGGATTCTCAACGTGCTCTGGGAGCGCGGGCCCAGCACCGTCCGGGAAGTTCACGACGCGCTGAGTCCGACCCACGAAAGCGGCTACACCACAATCCTCAAGCTCATGCAGATCATGACCGACAAGGGTCTGGTCGACCGCGACGAGTCGCAGCGCGCGCACGTCTACACCTCGCGTCTCGGCGAGCAGCGCACCCAACGCCAGCTCCTCGGTCATCTGATCGACCGTGCCTTCGGCGGCTCGCCCGCCAAGCTCGTCATGCAGGCTCTCTCCAGCTCCAAGGCGAGCGCCGAGGACCTCACCGCAATCCGCCACCTGCTCGACCGAATGGAGGAAGACGCACGATGAGCTCGCTCCAGCTTCTGACCGGACCTCTCGCCCAGGCGATCGGCTGGGCCCTGCTGCATCTGTTGTGGCAGGCCGTCATCGTCGCCGGGATCCTCGCGGCGGCGCTTGCGCTGATGTCGCGACAGAGTGCCAGCGCCCGCTACGTCGTCTCCTGCGGCGCGCTCGCCCTCGTCTTCGCGATGTTCGTGGTGACGACGATCCGCGCGTACGATCCCGCCGCGGAGCCGATCGCCCTTGCGCCCGACGGCGCGGCCGCGTCCGAGACGACGAGAGTCGCACTCCGGCAACTCCCGGTGCTGATCGCCGAGAGCGCCGCCGAGGGGCTGCGCGACCGCGCCGTCGCCACGGCGGCGGCGGCTCGCAACCACCTGCCATCGGTCGTGGCCATCTGGCTCACGGGCGTCGTGCTCCTTTCCTCGCGACTGCTGGTGAGCTGGATGCGCGCGAAACGCCTCATCCATCGGGGAGCGCATCCCGTGAGCGGCGAGTGGCAGCGCGTCGCCGCGCAACTCTCGGAGGCCCTAGGATTGCGGCGCGCGGTCACTCTCCTCGAGTCCGCGGCCGTCGAAGTGCCGTCGGTCATCGGCTCGTTGCGCCCGATCATCCTCCTCCCCGCGAGCGCGCTTACCGGCATGACGCCGGAGCAGATCGAAATGGTGCTGGCTCACGAGATGGCGCACATCCGCCGCCACGACTTCCTGATCAATCTCCTGCAGGCGCTCGTCGAAACGCTGATGTTCTATCACCCGGCCGTGTGGTGGATGTCCCGCCGCGTGCGCATCGAGCGTGAGAACTGCTGCGACGACCTCGCCGTCGCGGTCTGCGGCAACCCGATCCAATATGCACGCGCGCTGACGCGTCTCGAGGAGCTGCGCGCGAACGCGTTGCCGGTGGTCGTCGCCGCGACCGGCGGCTCGCTGCTGGGACGCATCCGCCGCATCGCCGCCGGTCGCGCCGAGGGCACGGCCTCCACCTCGCGCTGGACCGCCGCAGTGGCCATGCTCGCCATCCTCGTCATCGCCGTCGCCGTCCCCTCGCTCCCCGCGCTCGCCGACCGTGAGGAGAAGAAGAAGACCGAGGAGAGGGCTCAGAAGGCGGAGACGAAAGTCGACGTCGTCGAAGCCCGCGTGGACGATGAAGACTCGGATGTCTACAGCGATGCCGATGGCGACGCGGACTTCGACATGGACTTCGACATGGACCTCGACTACCTGGCGCCGATGGTCACGCCGGAGCCGCCGGAGATGCCGGACCCGCCTGAGATCCCGTACGCGTTCGCGCCGGCCATCGCTCCCGTTGCCATTGCGGGCGTTCCGATGCCGCGTCCGGTGATCGCACCACGCCCGGTCGCCGCTCCGAGAATCGCCGGCATCCCCGTGCCGCCCGCCCCTCCCGCACCGATGGCCATAGCCGGCTTCGCCGCGGGTGCGGATTTCGACTTCGACTACGAGCATGAAACAGACTCCGAGAATGACCGCGAGCTCGGTGCTGGCGGAAAACTCACCGTCGACGAGCTGATCTCGCTGCGCGCCTCCGGCGTCACTCCGGACTTCGTCAACACGATGCGCGGCCTCTTCCCCGGCCTCACCCTGCGCCAGGTCACGAGCCTCGGCGCCCTCGGCGTCACCGAAGCGTTCATCAAAGAGATGCGCGGCGCGGGATTCGACGTAAAGACCCCGCGGGATGCGACGAGCCTCAAAGCCGTCGGCGTGACTCCGGAGTACGTGCGCGAGATGCGCGCCGCTGGCTACACGATCGCGACCGCGAAGGAAGCGACGAGCATGCGCGCCGTCGGAGTGACTCCCGAATACGTGCGCGAGATGAAGGCGGCCGGGTTCGACGTGAAGAGTGCCAAGGACGTGACGAGCATGCGCGCCGTCGGAGTGACTCCCGAGTACGTCCGGGAGATGAAAGCGGCCGGCTTCGACGTAAAGAGCGCCAAGGACGTCACGAGCATGCGCGCCGTCGGCGTCACGCCGGACTTCGTCCGCGACATGCGCGCCGCCGGGTTCGAGATCAAGACCGCTCGCGATGCAACCAGCCTTCGCGCCGTCGGCGTGAGTCCGGACTGGCTGCGCGACATGCGTGCCGCCGGCGTGAAGATCGAGAGCGCTAAGGACGCGACGAGCCTCCGCGCCATGGGCGTCACGCCCGAATTCGTGAAGAAGCTCGCCGCCGCCGGCTACGCGAATCTCACCATCCGCGAGCTCACCCGTCTCTCCGCGGCGGGAGTCGACGACGACTTCATCCGCGAGATGGAGCAGTACCGCAAGAAGAATTGAGATTCGGTTGGCGGTTGGCGGTTTGGGGGTTGGGGGGGGGGGCAGGCCCCCCCCATACCCCCCCCAACCCCCAACCCCAACCCGCCACCCCAAAACGACGGGACTCCCAGAAAGGGATTTGCCCACGCACG
>CAZLGP010000025.1:0-14528 GCA_964558905.1 uncultured Thermoanaerobaculia bacterium
TTGCGGCGCGGGCTCGCCGGCGGGGACGCCGGCGGGCCAGCCGGCGGGACGCCGGCGTTCCATCAGAGTCGAACAGATCGGGAGGAAGGCTGCCTCTGTCTTGCCCGCGGCGGTGGCGGCGGTGATGATTGCGTCGCCGTCGCCGTCGAGGATGGTCCGGATCGCCAGCTCCTGCACGTCGCGCAGCTCGGACCACTGCTGGTCCCAGATCCAGCGGCGCACGCGCTCGTGGAGCAGATCGAAGGACGACGACTCAGACCCGGAAGGAGGCAAGGTCATCATCCTCTTCCGGCGGCACGGGTGGATCGTCGTCCTCGATCTCCCCTTCGAGATCGGGATTGCGCTCGCCGGCGACGTTCACGGCGCCGAGGAGGTCGCGCCAGCTCGCGTCGGCGTTCTGCTCGAGCACCGACAGCAGGCTCACGAACGCCGTCACGGTATTGCGCGGCGTCCGGAAGTACGCATCGCCGATGCGCTCCGAGCAGTGGTGCATGAACGCCTCCAGCGCTTCATCGGGGACTAGATGCTTTGACGCGTCGCCGAAGGCGTACACGTTGCGAATGTTGGCGAGCAGCACGTAGAGATCTTCTTTCGTGAGCTGCGACAGCGAGAGCACGGGGCCGCTGTAGTCGACAAAGCCGCCGGTCGCGAACTGGTTCTGCGCGAGGCGCGACTGCAGCGCGGTGTAGCTGTACAGGCCGCGGCGCGTGTCGAGCAGGAACTCGGGCGTGCCTCCGAGGAGCACGCCCATCCCCTCCGCGGTGCCCTGCAGGACGTCATTGAGGATGCGGAGGATCTGCTCGTAGTTACTGTTGCGCGCCTGCGTGTTCGCGAGCTTGTAGAGGTTCACCAGCTCGTCGAGGACGATCAGGATGCCGCCGTAGCCGGCCAGACGGACGAAACGCGCGAAGAGCTTCAACTGATCGTAGACGTTCGCGTCGCTGACGATCGTCCGGACGCCGAGGTGCGTCCGCGCGTCGGTCCTGGTCGTGTATTCGCCGCGCAGCCAGCGCAGCGCTGACTCTTTGAGGTCTTCGTTGCCGCTGTCGTGGCCGCGCCAATACGCTTCGACGACGTGCGCGAAGTCGTAGCCGCCGACGAGCTCCTGCAGCGACGCGAGCCGCGTGCGAATGACTTCCTCCACTCCCACTGCCCCGCCCACTCCCCCGCCCCGGGCCTCGGCCAGCGCGCTGCTGACGAACTTCTCGACGACGCCGGCCATCGCCCCGCCGTCCGGCTTCGATCGGGTGGCGATGTTCCGCATCAGCTCCGCGTACATCGATCGGGCCTGCCCGCCCGTCGCGTGCAGCCGGCGGTCCGGGGAGAGGTCGGCGTTGACGGCCACGAGGTTCCGCTCGAGAGCGATGGAGCGGATCAGGTTCAGGAAGAAGGTCTTCCCCGAGCCGTACTCGCCGATGATGAAGCGGATCGACGAGCCGCTGTCGGCGATGCGGTCAATGTCCGCGACGAGGGCCTTGACCTCGTCGTGCCGCCCGACCTGGATGTGCTGCTGGCCGACGCGGGGCACGACACCGGCGCGGAGCGACTGAATGATGGCTTCGCGGTGCCTCGGTTTGATCGTTTGTGCGATGGTCATGCGATGAGCTCCATGGCGACTCTCGAGTTGATGGCGACCGGGTCGTCGTCCTCCCAAAGGGGCTCGTCCGCGGTCGCGTAGGCGAAGTCATTGATGGTCTCGAGCGCGCCATCGGGCAGCAGGGCAAGCTCGTCGGCGAGGCGCTCGACTTCGTCGCGCGCCCAGCTCTCCCGCTGCGCGAGGCGGCGCAGCAACTCGGAATGCGCGGCGTCGAGGGTGCCGATGGTGTTGGTCTCGACGGTCGCCGGTGCGACGGCGACCGGCGGCTCTTCGTCGGTGAAGATGCCCGAGAGGAGCGTCGCGACCTGGTGCGTCTCCGCGATCTTGAGGCGGACGCGTTCCATGTCGATGCCCGAGGCGGTCGTCGCCGCGGGCGCGGGCCTGGCGGGAATGGCGAAGCCTCTCGCCCCGGCCGGCGGCGCATCGACGGCGATCGGCTCGTCGCCCGTCGCCAGCGCGGCGTGGATGTCCGCGTACAGATCGGCGGTGTCGAGTCCGATGAGGTCGTACAGCTTCTCGAGCATCTTCATCTCGCGGGGATCGACGCGGCCGTCGGTGGTGGCCACGGTGATGACGAGCTGGCCGAGGTGATGGCGGTCGTTCATCGTGAGCGCGGCGAGATACTTTCTGAGGCCGCTCGTGCCGGGCCTCGCATCGAGCAACCAGGCAAGGTGCGCGGCAAGGCGCTGTCGCTCGCCCGCGGAGAGTTGCAGAGTATCCGCGATGTGCTGCCGCAGCAGGATGCGCTCGAGCTCCGACACTTCGTCGTCCGAGGCACTGACGATCGCGCCAAGGCGCATGCACAGCGTCGCGGTTGCGTACTCCTCCGCGACCGTCGATGGGCAATCGGGCAGCCGGCGAAAGACGACCGCCGGCGCACCGAGCTCGAAGGCGGGGCCGCCGAGTCGAACATCCGGCTCGATGCCATATCCGAGTTTCTCGAGCGCCTGCGCGAGGAGCACTGCCTCGCTCTTCGCGATCTTCTCCGGTTTAGCGATGCGGATGTAGTGCAGCACCTCATCGGCGACGACGTGGGCGTGGCCGTGGCTGTCGATGCGGGATCGGATCAGATCAGCGATCGCATTCGCGTCGGCGGAATGCGTGCCTTCGACCAACTCGTCCGGGAGTAGCGCGAATGCGGCCAGGGAGTCGCGCCCGCGCTTCAGGACGAAGCGGCTGAACGGTGAGAGGGCCCCGGAGCATTCGTCCGAGAGTGCGATGAGTTTGTTCAGCGGCCGGTTGAGCTGCGCGACGTCAGGGAGCTCGCGCGGCTTGACCGTCAACGCGTCCAGACCGGGACTCGCTGGACTGTAGGTCAGCTCGATGAAACTCCTGTTCGGCTTGACGATGAGTCCCTCTCCGAACTGCTTTGCATACCGGATGTGAAAGAGGAGCTCGAATTCGCGCGCACAACGCCGCGCGGGAGTGCTCGGGGAATGCATGGCGCGCAGCCAGCTCCAGGCGAGTCTCGCGGGGATCGGCTGTCCGGCCGCGGCACGCTCGCCCAGCGCAATGCGCAGGCGCAGCGGGAAGCGGAAGTAGCCGATCGCCGCCGGCCGCATGCGGATGGAGCGCGCGCGCGGCTCGACGAGGGCGATCAGATCCAGGAGCTCGTGCGCTCCAGAGGCGAACGCGTTGCCGCGCGATCCGTAAACGTCGAGCAGGCGCGTGACCTCGTGTGCGACCGCGAGCACCTCGTCGGCGGACGAGCCGCTGCCCTTCACGAATTCATAGACGCGGCGCTCGAGACCGTAGAAGAAGAGGCGGACGTAGCCGATTCCGGCGTGCGGATCGGCGCGGCCGCCGGCGAGCCACTGCAGGTATGCAGTTCGGCTCGCGGCGGAGATGTCGCTGTAGGACAGCCAATACTCGACGCCTTCGCCGACGGTGTTGGCATTCTCCACGATGTCGATCGGCAGCGCGGGATCGACGAGTGACGGTTCGTCATCGTGGCGGTCGAGTGCACCCAGGCCGCTGCCGACGTAGACGAAGTCGCCGGTGGCGAAGCCGTGGACCTGCGCGCTGCCACCACGCGGAATCCAGAGCTGGTTCGCGCCGGCGGGCTTTCGGCGGGCCGTGCCCCTGACGCCGCGACCGACGACTTGACGCGCATGGCGCTCGAGCTCGGCAAGCCGGCGCGCACGTTCGAGGGAGACCTGGAGACGGAGGGCGAGATCGTCAATCATTTCATCTGTGTCCAATCCAACCAAACGCCTTCATTTCGCCCGCGGACCGCTGGCGTCCTCGCCGGCTGACAGGCAGGCGTCTCGCCTGCCCGCGCGGCTACGGAACGCGACGATCTCAGCCACCGAGACGCGACGGTCCGTCGATGCGATGACGACTACCCAGTTGAGGAGTGACGGAAAACGGAGAATCCATACCCATCTCTCCCGCACGGTCCTCACAACTACTCCGGACACGTTCACGAGTACTCTGGACACGGTTCACGAGGACAAGTGGCGCCACAAACGCCGCCTCCGCGTGTCCACTCCTTCCATGCGCTTCATCGGTCCCCAGCTCATTCTTGCCACCACCGACCTGACGAAGTTCGTCCGGTGCGATCACGCGACGTTCATGGATCACGGCACGAAGAACGGGACGATCACGGCGCTCGCGTATCGCCCGCCCTCGGCGATGACGGTGCTCATCGCGCGCAAAGGCGACGAGCACGAGCATGCGTATGTCGACGGGCTCCGCGCCGCCGGGAAACGCGTCGTGATGATCGAGAAGGCGACGGGGAGTCTCGATGCGCTCCGCCGCGCGGAGGCAGCAACGCTCGAGGCTGCCTCTCGATCGTGGAGATGCGGGCGTGGCTGGCCGGCATCCGGCCGCCGGAAGCGCAATGGAAGGAGCCGCAGGAGCCGCGCCAGCTCGGTCCTGACCGCATTGAGGAGGATCAGGCGAACGACGCGCTGTACCAGCGATTGGCGCAGCTCGGCGTCCCCCACCTCGGGCACCTGCTCTATTACCACCGTCGCGAGGAGCGGCCGGCCTGGTGGTGGTATTTCGCGCGGCAGAAGATGGACGCGCAGGAACTGATCGACGACAGCGAGTGCATCGGCGCACTGGAGCTCCGGGAAGACATTCCTCCCGTCGCCGAAAAGAAGTCGAAGGTCTTCACGTATCGCTATCCCGGCCAGGAGCACAAATTCGATCCAGGCGACAAGCCGATCGATCCGTCGAACGAAAACGCGGCCGGCGAGATCGTGTCGATCGACGACGCGACGCGCACGATCCGGATCAAGCGCGGGCCGTCATTGGTCGACAAACCGCACCCAAAAGCACTCATGCCCGGCGGTCCGATCAATACGTCCGCGATTCGCAACGCGCTGCAGCGGTTCGCGTCATCGGTGGTCGAGCATGGCACCGCTGCGACGCCCTACCGCGCGGCTGCCGACATGCTTCTCTCGAACCCTCCCCGCGTTCTCGGCGGGGCGGAACTGCGAGACGTCATGGACGTCACACGCCGCCTCGACCAGTCCTACCTCTTCGTGCAGGGACCTCCCGGCTCGGGAAAGACGTACACCGGCGCGCGTGTGATCGTCGAACGGTTGCGCGCCGGCAAGCGCGTCGGCGTCACGTCGAGCTCTCACAAGGCAATCCACAACCTGCTCGACGAGGTGGAGCGCGTGGCGCGCGCCGAGAACTATTGGTTCCGCGGCCTCAAGAAGAGCGGCAGCGACGCGGACAGTGTTTTCGCCTCCAAACTCCCGAACCCGATGATCGAGCCATGCGGCAGCAACGACGACTGCGCCGATCCGTCGATCCGTCTCGTGGCCGGTACGGCGTGGCTGTTTTCCGATTCGGACATGGACCAGTCGCTCGACTATCTGTTCATCGACGAAGCGGGGCAGGTCTCGCTCGCCAATGCGCTCGCCAGCGCGACCGCCGCGCGGAATGTCGTCCTCCTCGGCGATCCCCTGCAACTCGCGCAGGTTTCACAGGGCTCGCATCCCGACGGCGCCGGTGTGTCGGTCCTCGAGCACCTTCTCGGCAAGAACGCCACCGTTCCTCCCGACCGCGGAATCTTCCTCGAGGAGAGCCGGCGCATGCATCCCGACGTGTGCGCCTTCGTCTCGGAGGTGGTCTACGAATCGCGGCTGCGCTCCAGGGACGAATGCGCAAAGCAAGCGGTGACGATCGACGGCGCCAAGGAGACGGGGCTGCGGTTTCTCGCCGTCGAGCACGATGGAAACTCGCAGTCATCGGATGAAGAAGCGATCCGGATTGCATCCGAAGTGCAGCGGATGCTGCGTGGGACCTTTACGAATGCCAAAGGCGTGACGACACCGCTCCGTCCGTCCGACTTCCTCGTCGTCGCCGCGTATAACGCACAGGTGCGCCACATCGCCGGCGCACTGGACGACGCGGGGCTGCAAGGCGTGCCTGTGGGTACGGTCGACAAGTTTCAGGGACGAGAGGCGCCGATCGTCTTCTTCAGCATGGCCACGTCCAGCGGAGCGGAGCTTCCGCGCGACATCGACTTTCTCTTCAGCCGGAACCGCCTGAACGTCGCCATCTCCCGCGCGCGTTGTCTGGCCATCGTCGTCGCCAGTCCCCGCCTCCTCGACGTGCACTGCAAGACGCCGGAGCAGATGACGCTCGTGAATGGGCTGTGCCGGTTCGTGGAGATGGCGAGGGACATGTGAGGCGGAGCTGGCCGCCATCGAATCGCTGCGGCGCCAAATCACCCACGCAACACTACGTGGTGTAGAAAAGTTGCGTTCCGCCTTAGATCCGAGGCAACCTCGGTCTGGATGGTGAGCATGAACGGTCGAACACGGCAGATCAAGGACGCCGCCGACGGCAGATTCCGATGTTGTATCCAGACACGAGTAGAATCGTTGGGACCATGGCCATGACCATCAGGAATGCGAAGGTGGAGCAACTGGCGGAGGAGCTCGCGCAAAGGACGGGCGAGTCTACGACGACGGTCATCCTGCGTGCACTGGAAGAGCGCAAGGAAAGAATCGGCTCTGAGCGTTCGCGGAAGCGTCGCCTGGAGCAGGCCTTGAGTTTTCTCGAGACTGAGATCTGGCCGAACATACCGCGGAAACTTCGTGGACATCGGATTTCGAAGAGAGAGCGCGAGCGGATTCTCTCACCCCACACATGAGAAAAGCCGGCGTGGTCTGCGTCCTGCTCCTGCTGTGCGCGTGGCGCGCGAGCGCGGAGAAGTTCTTGTCGGTGTCGGACATCCACTTCGATCCGTTCGCCGATCCGTCGCTGGTGACGAAGCTCGAGGCGGCGGACGCGGCGCAGTGGGCTGCGATCCTCGGCACCTCGTCACAGAGCTCGTTCAGCACCTACGGGAGCGACATCAACGACGCGCTGCTGCGGTCCGCGATCGCGGAGATGAAAACGCAGATCCCGGAGCCGGCGTTCGTCCTGATCTCCGGGGACTTCCTCGCGCACGGATTCGAGAAGAGCTATCAGCAGTACGCAACCGACAAGAGCCAGACGGCGTACACGGCCTTCGTCACGAAGACCATCGCCTATGTGGCCGGTCTTCTGCGCGACGCGTTTCCCGACGTGCCGCTCTATCCGACGCTCGGCAACAACGACTCCGACTGCGGCGACTACGCCGTCGCGCCGGACAGCGCGTTCCTGGCGAGCTTTCGCGACGTCTGGCGCCCGCTGATCCGCTCGCGGTCGTTCGACCGGCGCTTCCCCACGGGCGGCTACTACCACGCGGACGTGCCGGCTCTGCGGAACGTCCGCATCATCGCTCTCAATACGAACTTCTTCTCGACGAACTACGCGAATCCATGCGGAAAACCGGGACCCGATCCCGGGCTGCGCCAGCTCGTGTGGCTCGACGCGGAGCTACGGCTTGCGCGCAACGAGGGAAAGCGGGTGTGGCTGCTCTTCCACATCCCGCCGGGGATGGACGCGTACGACACCGAGGAGTGGGGCGGGGCGTGTCCGGACGCCAAGCCACAGTCATTCTGGAAAGACGAGTACCAGCAGAAGTACCTCGCCGTCACGGCCGCGCATCGAAAGACCATCGCCGGCTCATTCGCCGGGCACACGCATCAGGACGAGTTCCGTCTCGCGAGCGGCGACTTCGTTCACATTACGCCATCCGTGACTCCGGTGTTCGGCAACAATCCGGCCTTCCAGGTCGTGGAGGTGACTTCGCGCGGCGAGGTCGTGGATTACGTCGTTCATCACCTGCCGCAGGTCACGCTGCCGTGGGCGCGCGAATACGCGTGGCGCGACGCCTACACCAAGCCGCGCTACGACGCCGCGACCCTCGGCGAGCTCGAGACGGCGATCGCCGGCGACCAGAGCGTGCGCACGACGTACTTCGATCACTTCTCGTCCGGCGCGCCGAAGAGCTCCGCCGAGGCGCTGGCCGGGTGGCGAGGCTACTGGTGCGGCCTGCGGATGAGAACGACGCCCGCGTTCTCGGCGTGCTACTGCGACGCGAAGTAAGGCCGGCTAGTGCCGGCGACCCGGCCGGCGTGGCCCCGGCGGAACGGCCGCCGGGGCGGCGGCACTACTGTTTCTTCTGGTCGAGCAGCCGCTGCAGTCCCGCCTTGCGATCCGGATCCTCCGTTGCGGCGACGACCTTCTCGAGGGCCAGCACATACGCGCGATCGAAGGCCTGATCGGCCGGAACGGCGATGTCGGGCACTACGCCCGTCCCTTCCCAGTTCGTCTTCGTGATCGGACTGATCGCGCGCGCGAAGGGGACGCCAATGAGGAAATGCTCGCCAACTTTCACCATGTCGACCGGATGCGCGCCGCCGCCGGTCGTCTCGCCGATGATCGTCGCGCGGCCGAGGTTCTTGAGGTTGTACGCAAACTCCTCGCCCGCGGAGAACGTACGGCTGCTGGTGAGCACGTAGACCGGCTTCTTCCCTCCGAAACGGCGTCCGGGCGCGTACGACGTCGTCCACCACTGCTGGGTCGTCTCGTCGTAGCGCTGGTAGATGTCGTTGAGATGCACCGGCTGGTCGAAGAGATAGCTGGTGACGAAGGCGATCATGGCCGGCTCGCCGCCGCCGTTCGAGCGCAGGTCCACGATCAGCGCGTCGGTGCCGGCGACGAAGGTCATCGCCGCTGCCGCGGTCTCGCCGCCGATCGCCGGCGGAAGGAAGCCGCGGATGTCGACATAGCCGATGTTCCCCTGCAGCCGTTCCACTTTCTCGAACCCGTAGTTCAGCTTCTCCGCGAACGCCTGCTGGCGCTCGACGTCCTCGGCCGACGGGGCCTGATTGAATGCGCGGTCGGGAACGGGACCGCTGCGATACTGGACGCCGAGGTGCTTGTCCTTGCTGACTTCCCGAAGATCGGCCTGGAGCTTCTCGGCCAGCGCTCGGGCGCTGGTGATGGTGTCGTACTCGCCCTTCGCGGCGCGGGCGCGAACGGCCTGCTCCATCTTCTTCGCGACGTCGGGGAAGACGTAGTAGCGGTTGAGCGCGGCGATTGAGCCTTCGATGACCTGGGTACGCTCCGCCGCCGTGACGGTAACGTCAGGCTCCGGAGCAGGCTGGGTGAAGGCGGAGAGGGCGAGGAGAAGAAGCGTCGCGAGGCGAAAGAGTCGAACAGTCATGCCCGCTGTTACGGCCGGCCGTGCGATTTGTTCCACATCGTGTGAGTCTCGTAGGCCGTTTGGAGTGCGGAGGCAGCGCCTCCGCTTTCCGACCCGCGCGCCGAGAGCGCTACGTTGTCGTCCTCGCCGCGCCATCGGAAAGCGAACGCGCTCCAGGAGCGCAGAGTTCCCGTGCCTCCGTGCGAATCGAAAAGCGGAGGCGTTGCCTCCGCACTCCACATGGCTTCGCGCGTCGCTCCGTGTCCTACGCCCGCAGCGCTTCGATCGGCTGGAGTCGCGCGGCGCTGAGCGACGGGTACAGCCCCGCGAACAATCCCACCCCTATCGCGAAGCCGGTCGAGATCAGGATGCCGAAGTTGGACACCGGCAGACCAGCGGGGAAGGCACCGGCGATGAGGTTCACGACGAGCATGCCGAGGGCGAGGCCGACGCCCGCGCCGGCGACGGAGAGCGTCACGGACTCGACGAGGAACTGGACGAAGATCTCCTTGTCGGTGGCACCCATCGACTTGCGGAGGCCGATCTCGTAGAGGCGCTCGGAGATGGAGATCTTGAGCACGGAGAAGATCCCGACGCCGCCGATGAGGAGCGACACGCCGGCGATGGCGAAGAAGACGATGCGCCAGTTGCGGAGGAGGATCTCGATCTGGCCGCGCTCCTGGAGGATCTCCTTGCCGATGTTGTTGATGCGCGTGTCGCCGATGCCGTTGTGGGCCTGGCGGAAGCGCGCCGTGGCCTCGTATTCGGCCTCGACACTCTTCTCCGGCGACGCGGACCTGGCGAGCAGGTACGAGATGGCGTCGGCGCGGCCGAACATGTCGCGATAGACGGTCCAGGGGATATACACGCCGCCCATCTCCCGGAACATGTCGTCGTCGTCGACGAAGGTCGTGTCGAATTTGTGGCCGACGCCGATGACGGTGAGCCGGCGCCCGCCGAGGTTGATCTTGTGGCCGAGGGCTTCCTCACCGCCGAAGAGCCTGTTCTTGAGGTTGTAGCCGAGGACGGCCACCGGCGCGGAGGCGTCGACGTCGTGCTCGCTGATGAAGCGCCCCTGGATGACCTTGCGATTCCGGATGGCGGCGTAGTCGGGAGTCACGCCGTACACGTCGATGCGTCGCGTGATGGTCCCCCCGGTGACCACGGCGCGGGTCTCGCCGACGGGCGCCATGGCGGCGATGTTCTCGGAGTCCTCGAACGCGGCGATGTCCTCGACGCGCAGGCCGCGCGAGAGATGGGCCTTGGCCCTCTCCAGCGGATCGGCGGGCTCGCGGGGCGAGACCACCACGACGCCGTCGAGTCCGAGGTCGTTGATGCCCTTCATGACGGAGTTGTTGATGCCGTCGAGCACGGACATGACCACGACCAGCGCGAGCGTCCCAAGGATCACGCCGACGAGCGTGAAGAGCGAGCGCAGGGGGTGCGCTTTGGTTTCTTCGTAGGAGGTGCGGATCGCTTCGCCTAGTTGCATGGGTCGCTCCGGTTGGCGGTTGACGGTTGGCGGTTGGCGGTGGAACGCGGCGGGTGGGGGCCTCACGCCAACCGTCAACCGCCAACCGCCAACCGATTCCTCATTCCGTTCTCAATGCCTCGATGGGATTCAATCGACTCGCTCGGATCGCGGGATACATTCCGAACAACAGTCCCGTTCCGGCCGCGAAGATCACCGCGGTCATCGCCGTGGCGGGCGTGATCGCGGCGGGGTTGCGCGTCAGCGCGGAGATGCCGTCGGTGAAGAATTTGCCGGCGACGATGCCGATGATGCCTCCGAACACGGAGACGATCACCGACTCGGTGAGCATCTGAAAGAAGATCTGCGCCGGTGTCGCGCCGACGGCCTTGCGCGTACCGATCTCGCGGACGCGCTCGTTGAACGACGCCAACTGGATGTTCATGATCACGATCCCGCCCACGAGCAGGGAGATCAGTCCGCAGATCATGAACGTGACGTCGTACATCTTCCCCTCGCTCTCGTTACGGGCCAGGTTGGCCACGCGCGAGAAGACCTGAAAGTCCTTCACGCCATGCTGGCGGAGGAGGATGCTCTCGATCTCCGCGACCGCTTCCCTGTGTCGCCCGATGTCCTTCATCCGCGCGTGCATGAAGGACATCTTTCCCTGCTGCAGCGGCTGTCCGCTGCGAGTCATCATGGTGGTGATGGGCATGTACATGAACCGGTTCATCCACCGAAGGGCGTTCCGCCCGTTGCCGAAGCTGAAGTACTTCTCCTCCATCACGCCGACGACGAGGTAGCCCGCGCCGTCGATGGTCATGGTCTTCCCCAGGGGGTTTTCGCTGCCGAAGAACTCCTGCGCGCGCGTGGTGCCGAGGACGACCACGCGCGCGGCGGTGGCGAGGTCGTGGTCGGTGATGAAGCGTCCGTGTTCGACCTTGAAGAAGCTGATCGGCGAATACGCGGGCACGACGCCCATCACGTTGCGGCTCTTCTCGAGCTGTCCGTAGCGGACGACCATGCTCTTTTCGGAGACGGGCGAGACCAGGTCGATCTCCTTCGCCTCTCTGCGCAATGCGACTGCGTCGGCATAGGTGAGCCCCTTCGAGGCGAGCGCCTTTGCATCGAGGGTGATGTTGCCGGTCTCCTTGTCGCCGATCCAGATGCGCTCCACGCCGCCGCTCAGGCGGTAGAACTTCATCGCCGCTTCCTTGCCGGCAATGGACAGGGAGAAGGTGGCCACGATCGACCCCGCGCCGAGGATGATGCCGAAGAGCTGCAGCAGCGTGCGACCGAGGTGGTCCTTCATGTCGCGGATGCCGTCGATGATGGCTTCGAGGATTAACATTGCTTGCTCCGAGAGGGTTCGTCCGGGGCGGGTGCTGGGTGCTGGGTGCTGAGTGAAGAACCGCGGGCGGGCGGGACTCAGCACTCAGCACTCAGCACTCAGCACTTCTAATCCAGGTCGTCTCCGTCGACGATCAAACCATCGACGATCTTGATTCTCCGCTGCGTGCGGGCCGCGATTCCCGGGTCGTGCGTCACGAGGATGATCGTCTGGCCGTTGGCCGCGAGCTCTTCGAAGAGTCTGATGATGTCGCCGCCGGTCTTCTGGTCGAGGTTTCCGGTCGGCTCGTCCGCGAGGATGAGCGACGGGTTGTTGACCAGCGCGCGGGCGATGGCGACGCGCTGGCGCTGGCCGCCGGAGAGCTGGTTCGGACGGCTCTTCGCGCGGTCCTTCAGGCCCACCCGATCGAGCGCGGCAAGCGCACGTTCCCGGCGCTCGTCGCTCTCGACGCCGCCGTAGAGCAGCGGCAGCTCGCAGTTCTTCCAGATCGTCGCGCGCGGCAGCAGGTTGAAGGTCTGGAAGACGAAGCCGAGCTTCTGATTGCGAATGCGCGCGAGCGCCTTGCCCGACATCGCCGCCACGTCTTCCCCATCGAGCCAGTACCGTCCCTCGGTCGGCGAGTCGAGACAGCCGAGGATGTGCATGAGCGTCGACTTGCCGGACCCGGAGGGGCCGATGATGGAGACGAACTCGCCGCGGTCGATCTTCACGTCGATGCCGCGAAGGGCCTGCACGGCGTTCTCACCGGAATCGTAGATCTTGGTCAGACGCTCGATCTCGATGAGCGCCTTGCTGACCTTCGCGGCGGTCGGCGGCTCGGGCTCGCTGTCTCGCCAGTTCTCGAATTTGAATACAGCGCTCATGGCTTCTCCGGTTGGCGGTTGGCGGTTGGCGGGAGGAGGTTGCCAGTTTCCGGTCGTTGGCTCTCGGGATCGCTCCCCTGATGCGTTGCCCTTCTGGCAACCGGCAACTGGCAACTGGCAACTCCACGGTGGCGATCGCGGTGGGGCGGCGGTCTCCCGTCAACCGCCAACCGATCATCAATCGTCTTCTTCCTGATCCTTCTTCGTCAGCGTCGGATCTTCCAGCGCGACCTCCTCGCCTGCCTCGAGGCCGGCGAGGATCTCGACCTTCGCGTTGTCGGCGAGGCCGGTGGTGACCACGCGCTTGTCGAAGAACTTCTTCCAGGCGTCCTTCTCCGCTTTCTTCGCCTCTTCGCCGCTCTTCTTCTGCTTCGCTTCTTCGGCGAAGGCCTTCGGGTCGATGGCCTTCTTCACGTAGACGATCTCCTGATCGTCGCGCTTGAAGATCGACTCCACCGGCACGGTGAGAACCTTGTTCTTCTGCTCGCCCATGACCTCGATGTTGGCGGTCATGCCGGAGCGGAGCTCGCGACCCTGCGCATCGAGACGGATCTCGACGTCGAAGACCCGGACCTTGTCGTCGAGACGGACGGCCGGCGCGATGCGGTCGATCTTCCCGGCGAACGCGACTTTGGGATAGGCGTCGAGGGTGACCCTGACCGGCATGCCGACGCGGATCTTGCCGATGTCGACTTCGTTGACGCCCGCCTTCACGATCATCCGCGAAACGTCGGCGACGGTGAAGAGCACGGTTCCCGCGTTGAACGACGAGACCCCCGAGGTGATGGACTCGCCGATCTCGACGTTCTTGGTCAGGACCACGCCATCCATCGGAGCGACGACGTTCGAGCCGCGGAAGTCGGCGGCGGACTGGCTGATGGGGATGCCGCTCTTCTCGACGAGCGCGTACTTCTCGCGCGTCTTCTCGTACTCCTGGCGCGCCTCGAGGTACTCGGTCTCGACGTCGCGGTGTTGCGCCGGCGCGAGAAGGCCCTGGGAGAAGAGGGTGTTGTTCTCGTCGAACCTTTTCCTCGCGTCCTGGAAGCGGATCGCGGCGGAGGCGACGGAGTTCTTGGTGTCGGCGAGCGATTGGGCCTGGTTGAGGTCGGGCTCGACGCGCGCGAGCACGGTGCCGCGCTTCACGACGTCGCCGTCGCGGTGAACGATCTCGATGACCTTGCCCGAGATGGCCGACTTGACCTCCACCTTCACTTCAGGCTCGACCGTGCCGACCTCGGTGACCTTGACCTGCACGTCGGCGATCTCGGCCTGGCCCGTCTTCACCGGCGACTCGGGTGGCTTCTTGTCCTTGCCGTTGGCCTTGATCGCCACCGTGCCGCCGATGGCGACCACCAGGAGAAGGACCGTGAAGATGGTGATCTTGCGTTTCCGCTTCGCGCTCATTAGCAAACCTCCAGAGCTGTCTGGAGCGATATAACGAGCGGCGAGCGAAATGGTTGCAGGGCGGGTTGTTACAAGTGGCTCCTTCAGTTTATCCCGCGGCTCCTTCAGTTTATCCCGCGCGGAGACGCGGGATCTCCGGTGCCCCCGCGCGGTCTGTGGCGCGCGCGCTGCAAGTGTAACCAGAGATCTCGCGTCTATACGCGGGATCACTGGAGAGCCCCCAGCGCGGCCTGCTGCGCGCGCGCTGCCGGTGGAACCAGAGATCCCGCGTCTACGCGCGGGATAAACTCGAGAGCTGCTGC
>CAZLGP010000026.1:0-20639 GCA_964558905.1 uncultured Thermoanaerobaculia bacterium
GATCAGGCAATTGAAAATTGAAAATTGAAAATTGAAAATTGAAAATTGAAAAACCGAGAGATGAGATCCGCACGCGCCATGAGTCTTTTTCAATTTTCAATTTTCAATTTTCAATTGCCTGATTGCGAGGCGGCCCGTGCCTGATCAGCCTTTCATACCGGGTGACGACAAGGTCTCTCCGGCGATCACCGGCGGCCTCGTCACGCCCGCGGATCAGACCGCGCGAAAGATCGATCGCGACGCGAAGCCCGAGCATGATCCGCGGGAGCGTTCCGCGCCGCAGGAGACGCCGAAAGTCCCACTGGGGGAGGGCGAGCAACTGCTAGTCGTTCGCGATCTGCGCAAGTACTTCCCGGTCAAGCGCGGCGTGCTCGCGCGCGTCGTCGCGCAGGTGAAGGCGGTCGACGGGATCAGTTTCGGCATCTCGCGGGGTGAGACCCTCGGGCTCGTCGGCGAATCGGGGTCGGGAAAAACGACCGTGGGGCGCTGCATCCTCCGCCTCATCGAGCCGACCGACGGCAGCATCGAGTTTCAAAACACGAACGTGCGCGAGCTCGACTCGGGCGACATGCGTCGCATGCGCCGGCACATGCAGATCGTCTTTCAGGATCCGTACGCGTCGCTCAATCCACGGATGACGGTCGGCACGATCGTCGCCGAGCCTCTGATCATTCATGGCGGCATGACCGGCTCCCAGCGCGACGAGCGCGTCGCGCAGCTCCTGCTGAAGGTGGGCCTGAGTCCGGACTTCCGAAAGCGGTATCCGCATGAGTTCTCGGGTGGGCAGCGCCAACGCATCGGAGTCGCGCGCGCGCTGGCGACGAACCCGAAGTTTCTGGTGCTCGACGAGCCGGTATCGGCGCTCGACGTGTCGGTGCAGGCGCAGGTGGTCAACCTGCTGCAGGACCTGCAGGAAGAGCTGGGCCTGACGTACCTCTTCATCGCTCACGATCTCTCCGTGGTCGAGCACATTTCCACGCGCGTGGCGGTGATGTACCTCGGCAAGATCATGGAGCTCGCCGATCGCCGCGCGCTCTACGACGATCCGCTCCACCCGTACACGAAGGCGCTGCTCTCCGCGGTGCCGGTCCCCGATCCGACGGTGAAGAAGACGCGCATCCTTCTCAGCGGCGACATCCCGACGCCGCTGAATCCGCCGAGCGGCTGCGTCTTCCACACGCGCTGCCCGATCGCGCAGTTCCCGATCTGCAAGGCCGAGGTTCCGCCGCTGATCGAGCACAAGCCCGGACACTTTGCGGCCTGTCACTTTGCAGGGGAGCCTCTGGGGAAGGACCTTCCGGCCTTCCAGGGCGTATAGAATCGCCCGTCGGTTCAAGAAACCAATGCCTCGTCTTTTCGTACAAGAGGCGTGTCTGGGAGGATTTAGATGACCGCAGTCCGACGGTTGATCACGATTTTCATGCTGTCGCTCGCAGCTACGGCGCTCGTCGCGCAGGAGACGCGGACGTCGCGTACGACGGAGCCCCCGTCCGCGGAGACGGATCGGGACGCGAATGATCCGCGCGCGCTGCGGCTGACGCTGAACGGGGCGCTGGGCACGGCGCTCGAGCAGAACCTCGGCGTACAGTTGCAGACGTACGAATACCGCATCTCCAATCAGAACCTCCGCTCGCAGTACGGATTGTTCGACTGGTTCAGCGACGCCTCGATCCGCCATTCGTACTCCGACAATCCGACCACGAATCCCTTTCAGCCGAGCGGGTCGCGGTCGACGACCGTCGGCGCGGGGGTCTCGCAGATGCTGCCCACGGGTGGCGACTATCGCGTGAGCTGGGACAGCTCGCGCAGCACGGTCGCGGGCGGTGGCACGTTCGTGAACCCGCAGTTCGGCAACGGATTCGATTTCTCCTTCAACCAGCCGCTCATGCGCGACTTCGGCGTCGACGTCACGCGCCGGAACATCACCATCGCGCGGAACAACCTCGGCATCACCGAGGGAACGTTCCGGACGGCGGTCATGGACACGGTGCGGGCTACCGAGCAGGCCTATCTCGACCTCGTGTACGCTCGCCGGAACGTCGACGTGGTGAAGGAATCGCTCTTCCTCGCGCGGGACCAGTCCCGCATCACGCAGATCCGCATCGACGTCGGCGCGTCTGCGCCCCTGGACATCCTGCAGCCGCGGGTCACGATCGCCACGACCGAGGAGCAGTTGATTGCGGCCGTCACCAGCGTGCGCAACGCGGAGGATCGTCTGCGGGCCCTGCTCAATCTGCCGACCTCGGAGTGGGACCGTCCGATCATCCCGACGGACGACGTCGTGTTCAATCCGATCACCATCGACTCCGCGCAGGCCGTGCAGCAGGCCCTCGCGAACCGGCCGGAGATGACGCAGCAACACCTGGTCACCGAGAACGCCCGCGTGCAGGCGCTGTACACGCGCAATCAGGTCCTTCCCGCGGTCGACTTCGCCCTGAACTACGGGCTCGCGGGCCTGGCCGGCCGGAGTGCGGTCTTCGACGAGAACGGCGAGGTCGTGGGCTCCCGCACGACGCCGTACTTCGACACGTTTTCGCAGATCGCCGGCCTCGACTTCCCGACCTGGAACGTGGGCTTCAACTTCGCCTTGCCGATCCTGAACATCGGCGCGCGGGCCAACGCCCGTGCCGCGGTGCTCGACCTCGATCAGTCGCGGACGACGGAGGTCCAGACGCGACAGAACATCACCGTGGAAGTGCGGACGGCCGCGCGCACGGTCGATGCGTTCGCGCAGACGATCGCCGCCACCCGGGCCGCGCGCGAAGCGGCCGAGAGCAACGTGGATGCGGAGCGCAAACGCTACGAGAACGGCATGACCACGAACTTTCAGGTCCTCGAGGTGCAGCAGCAACTCTCCGACGCCCGCGTCCGCGAACTGCAGGCAATCGTGGGGTACAACAACGCCGTCTCCGCCTTCCATCGCGCGGTGGGCGACATCCTCGAGGTGCACAACATCCGCCTCGATGCGCCGGAGATCGAACCGGAGCCGACCCTGGGTCGGTGGCTGGATCGGTACAATTGGCTGAACTACGGAAGCAGAGTGCAACCGGAGGAACAGCGCAATGACAGCAATTGATGTGACCCCACCGGCGCCGGCGCCGGAACCGAAGAATGCGTTCGAGAGGATCGCGGGGGTGTTTTTCGCCCCCGTCGAAACGTTTGCGGACATCGCCCGCAAGCCGGATTTCCTGATTCCGCTACTGGTCATCCTGGTGGTCGGCTACGCGACCACGTTCATGATCATGCCTTACCTCGACTGGGACGCGATGATCGCGCAGCAGGCCGAGATGGTGCAGAAGCAGAATCCGAACGTCTCCGACGCCGACCTCGCGCAGATGGGCCGTTTCACGAAGGCCATCGCGAAGGTCACGGCATACATCGGACCGCTGCTGGTGCTCGTCGGCTATCTGATCATCGCCCTGGTCGTTTGGGGCGCGTGCCGGATGATGGGCGGACAGGGTGACTTCAAGCAGGCCTTCTCCGCGACGCTGTACGCACACTTTCCGCGCGTGATCCTCGGCATCGTTGCCACGGTCGTGGTCATGGCGCGGGGCATGGTCGATCCGTCCACGATGGCCACGGTCGTCAAGTCGAGCCCGGCGTTCCTCGTGGACATGAAGGAGCAGCCGGTGCTCTTCTCGCTGCTTTCGTCTTTCGAGATCTTTCAGATCTGGACGATCATCCTCGCAATCATCGGCTTCGCCGCGCTGACGAAGCTGTCGACGCAAAAGACGGCTGCAATCATCGTTTCGCTGTGGGTCATCCTGCTGGTGATCAAGGTCGGCTTCGCGGCGCTGGGAGCCGCGAGGATGAACGCGTGAAGCGTTGGCTTCTGATCGGCGGCGGGGTCGTTCTCCTGGCCCTGGTCGTCGTTTTCAGCGTGCGCAGCGGAGGTCCGAAAGGGGAGAGGGTCCACACCGAGGCGGCGGGGACGAAGACCATTGAGGCGGTCGTCACCGCTCCGGGACAGATCGATCCGAAGGTCAAGGTCAACATCAGCGCCCACATCGTCGGCAAGATCGAGAAGTTGTATTTCAACGAAGGCGATACCGTGCAGCGCGGGCAGAAGCTCGTGGAGCTGGAGAAGCCGCTCTACATCGCCCAGCGCGACCGCCTCAGGGCGGAGCTCGCGAGCCGGCGCGTGGAAGTGCAGCGCTCGCGCGCCGCGATGAACACGGCCCGGGCCCAGTACGAGCGGGCCCAGAGTCTCAGCGAGCAGGGTATTCAGGCGCAGGAGCTGTTCGATCAGGCGCGCCTCGCGTACGACAACGCGCGCGCGGCGGTGGCTTCGGCGGAGCAGGGAGTCAATCAGGCCGAGGCAGGACTGCGGTCGGCGGCCGAGGATCTCTCCCGGACGACGATCGTCTCGCCGCTGGACGGCAAGGTCGTGCAGCTCAACGCCCGCGAGGGCGAGGTCGTGGTCACCGGTACGATGAACAATCCCGGCTCGGTCATCGCCGTGATCGCCGATCTCTCGCAGATCCTCGTCGAAGCGGAGGTGGGCGAGACCGAAGTCGTCAGCGTGAGCCTGCAGCAGACGGCCACGATCAAGGTCGATGCGATTCCGGATCGCGAGTATCACGGAAGAGTGGTCGAGATCGGCAGCTCGGCCGCGGTTCGGCAGGGCGCGGGCGCGGGCATCCGGTATTTCAAGGTGAAGGTTGCCATCGACGATGTGGACGAGCGCCTCCGCCCGGGCATGACCTCCCAGGTCTCGATCGTGACGAGCAGCGCCCCCAACACGGTGGCGGTGCCGATCCAGTCCGTCGTCGAGCGCGTCCCCGGCGCGAGCAGCGACGAGGACGACGATGACAAGCCGAAGAAGAAGTACGTCTTTCTCGCCGCCGACGGCAAAGCGAAGCAGGTCGAGGTGCAGACCGGCATCAGCGACGCGACGCACGTGGTGATCACGGCGGGCGTCAAGGTCGGCGACCGCGTGATCACCGGTCCGTTCCGGACGCTCAAGAAGCTGAAGGACGGCGCCGCGATCAACGAAACGAAGGAAGAGAAGAAGACGTCGAAAGACGAGGACGAATCATGAGCGCACTCCCGGAAACGAACGCCGAGCACCTGATCGTGATGCACGAGCTGACGCGCGTGTACGACCTCGGGCCGCAGAAGATCTTCGCACTGAACGGCGTGAACCTGACCATCGAGCAGGGCGAGTACGTCGCGATCATGGGTCCGTCCGGTTCCGGCAAGTCGACGCTGATGAACATCATCGGCTGTCTCGACACGCCCTCCTCGGGGACGTATGTGCTCGACGGAGTCCCGGTCGAGACGCTGAACGACGATGAGCTCGCCGCGATCCGCAACCGGAAGATCGGATTCGTCTTTCAGACGTTCAACCTGTTGGCACGGACGACCGCGCTGCAGAACGTGGAGCTGCCGCTGGTGTACGCGAAGATCCCGCGCGCCGAGCGCCGCCGCGTCGCCGAGGAAGCGCTGGCCGCGGTGGGTCTGCAGGACCGCATGAGCCACCAGCCGAACGAGCTTTCCGGCGGCCAGCGCCAGCGCGTCGCCATCGCCCGAGCCCTGGTCAACAAGCCATCACTCCTCCTCGCCGACGAGCCCACCGGCAACCTCGACTCCCAGACCGGCCGGGAAATCCTCGACCTCTTCCGCGACCTCCATGCCCGTGGCAATTCGATCATCCTGGTCACGCATGAAGACGACGTTGCGAAAGAGGCGCGGCGGATCGTTCATATTCGGGATGGGAAGGTCTCTGTGTAGGTGCTGAGTGCTGAGTGCTGGGTGCTGAGTGGGTCTACGGCGAGTGGAATGATTGGCCTTTTGAATCGACCGAGGGAAACTCGGGGGATGAGCAAAGTCGAACGATTCGAAGATCTGATTGCCTGGCAAAAGGGCCGTGCTCTAGCAGCACGGATCCACGGCGTCGTGAACAGTGGCACGTTCGCACGCGACTACTCGTTCCGTAACCAGCTCTGGGATGCGGCATTGTCCGTGCCGTCGAATGTCGCCGAAGGGTTCGAACGTTTCGGACCCGGCGAGTTTTTATATTTCCTCTCCGTTGCGAAGGCCTCGTGCGCAGAGGTTCGGTCGGATCTTTACACGGCATTCGACGTCGGTCACATTGATGAACCGACGATGAATGCGCTCCTCTCCGAAGCGCGCGAGTGCGGGCGCATCATCGGGAAACTCCGTGCTTCAATCGCGGCGCGAAATCCTCGCCGAAAGCCACTCAGCACTCAGCACTCAGCACTCAGCACGGCCACGTAATGTTTCTAGAAAACTTGAAAATCGCGCTCCGAGCGATCCTGGCGAACAAGATGCGGTCGATCCTCACCGTGTTGGGGGTGATGATCGGCGTTGCGGCGGTGATCGCTGTGGTTTCGATCGTTCAGGGGCTGCAGCACAAGATCTCGAACGATCTGGCGGACATCGGGTCGAATTTCATCGAGGTCTTTCCCGATCCGGGCGAGCAGCGGAATCCGTTTCTGCAGAAGATGCCCGATCTGACGATCGACGATGCGGCGGCGGTGCGCAGGGGAACGACGTCAATTCAGGATTTCACGCCGATCTTCATCGCCCAGGCCCAGACGAAATACGGCGACGCGCGGCATTCCGTGCAGCTCTACGCCGTCGGTCCTTCCTACCAGGAGATCGTCAACCACTGGGTCGAGCAGGGGCGGTTCTTCACGGCCGTCGATGAGGAGCAGCGCAAGCGGGTGGCGACGATCGGCATCGACGCCGCAAAGGATCTCAACCTCGGCGACAACCCTCTGGGGAAGCTCATCCAGGTCGACAACAACACCTTCACCATCGTCGGAGTGATGGAGAAGAAGGGCGGATCCTTCGGCAACAACCAGGACGACATCCTGCTCATCCCGTTCTCCACGGCCGCGGTCGTGTACGGGAGCGAGAACATGCGCAAGCTCATCCTCGCGTTCCAGATGGAGGAGGGCGCCGACATCGAGCTGGCGAAGGAACAGGTGCGGGAGGTCCTCCGGGCGCGGCATCGTCTGAAGAAGGAAGACAAGGACGACTTCCGGATCCTCGCCCAGGAGGAGATCCTCAAGACTACGTCGAGCATCCTCGGCGGTGTATCGATGGTCATGGGCGGGATCGTGGGGATCGCGTTGCTGGTGGGCGGGATCGGGATCATGAACATCATGCTCGTGTCCGTTACCGAGCGAACGAGGGAGATCGGCATCCGCAAGTCCCTCGGCGCGCGCCGCGGCGACATTCTGCTGCAGTTCCTCATCGAGGCTGTCTCCCTGTCCGGACTTGGCGGACTGATCGGCGTTCTAGGCGGCATCCTGCTCGCGAACGCCACGCGGCTCGTCATCGGCCGCTGGACCGACCTTCCGCCGGTTCACACCCCCGTGCTCGCCATCGGCGGTGCGTTCATGTTCTGCGCGCTGATCGGCATCATCTTCGGCATCTACCCGGCAGCGAAGGCTTCCAAACTCGATCCCATCGAGGCGCTGCGGTACGAGTGAAGGGGGTTGGCGGTTGGCGGTTGACGGGGAGCCGCCGCTCGCACCCATTACTCACTGCTGAGTCGTCGAGTCTTCAAGTCTTCAAGTCTTCAAGTCGCCAAGGAGAAAGCCCTCGAAGACCCGACGACTCGGCGACTTGAAGACTCGACGACTAGCAGTAAGAAATGCGGGCGAGGCGCCCGTTCCCCCGCCAACCGTCAACCGCCAACCGCCAACGCGTCACCACCTTGGCACGACCTGCGAAATGACCGGTGCTCGGAGGTGGTTACAGCGCTCGTGCTCACCCGAAAATCTGGTCTCCTGGTCGCGCTCGCCCTCGTGACTCTGTCGTTCACGGCTCAGGCCGCGGAGCGCATGCCCCTCTCCGAGATCCGGAAGGGAATGAAGGGTTACGGTCTCACGGTCTTCGAAGGAACAAAGATCGAGAAATTCGACGTCGAGATCCTGGGCGTGATGCACAACATCGGTCCGGGACAGAACCTGATCCTCGCGCAGGTCGACTCGCCGGTCGTGCGCCGCGCCGGCGTCATCGCCGGCATGAGTGGCTCGCCGGTGTTCATCGACGGGAAGGTGATCGGTGCGCTCGCCTACGCCTGGCAATTCGCAAAGGAGCCGATCGCGGGCATCACGCCGATCGAGGAGATGCTCAAGATCGCGCAGGTCGTGCGGCCGGCCGGCGCATCTCCCGCGGGCCTGGTTCCGCGCATGACCGGGCTGGAACTGCTGCGGGCGCTCTCGAACAACAAACCCGGGGAGGCGTTCGACCAACTCGTGAAGGGAATGGTCGCGCGACCGGTCCACACGCTGGGCGGCGCCACGCGCATCGCGCTTCCGATGTCCGTCTCCAGTTTCGCGCCGGACACGATCCAGCGCTTTGCGCCGTACTTCGAGGCGCTGGGCTTTCAGGCCGTTCCGGCCGGTACGACGACGACATCGACCACGAGCAAGAATGCGAAGACCACCTTTGCGCCCGGCGATCCGGTGGGCGCGGTGCTGCTCACGGGCGATTTCAACGTCGCGGCCAGCGGCACGGTCACCTACATCGACGGCGAGCACGTGTACGCCTTCGGCCATCCGTTCCTGGACATGGGCGAGATCAACTTCCCGATGGCGACGTCGGAAGTCGTCGGCGTCCTGCCGAGCGTGGCCAGCTCCTTCAAATTCTCGAACACCGGCGACATCGTCGGCGTCCTTCATCAGGACCGCGCCGCCGGCATCATGGGTGTCCTCGGCGCGAAAGCGGACATGATCCCTGTCGAAGTCTCGCTCGATGGCGCCGGTCCCGCGCAGACCTACCGCGTCAACGTCGTGCGTCACTCCTACCTGTCGCCGCTGATGCTGGCGATGGTCACCGACTCGATCGTCTCCAACGCGCAGCGCGCCGCGGGGGAGCGGACGGTGCTGATGGAGTCGGAGATCCGGCTCAAAGGCTTCGATGCCGTCCGCATCCGGGAGGGATTTGCCGGACAACAGGCGCGGCAGGCGATCCCGCAGTATCTCGCTCTCGTCGCCGGCTACCTGATGTCGAACGAGTTCCGTGACGCGGACATCGAGAGCGTGAAGATCCATCTCCGCCACGACGACGATCTGCGCATCGCCAGACTGATGGAAGCGTCACTGGTGATGCCCGACACTGGCCGGGTATCTCCGGGAGACACGGTGCAGGTGCGCACGGTGCTGAAGCCGTTCCGCGGCGAGGCGTTCGTCGAGACATTCGACGTGCGGATTCCCGATGAACAGGCCGTAGGGGCGGCGTACCTGCTGGTCGGAAGCGGCTCGGTGATGAACGCGATCGATTTCTCGCTCGTCCCTCCCGATCCGCGCACGCTCGAGCAGGTCCTCGGCGTCCTTCAGCGTCTCCGTCCCTCGACCGATCTGACGGTCGGCCTCTATTCGACGGGCGACGGCGCGGTGACGTCGGGCGTCTATCTGCCGAACCTCCCGCCCTCGATGCGCGCGGTGGTTGTTGCAGATACGTCGAATGGAGTGCAGGCCGCGGTGAAGTACCATCCGGCCGGGCAATTCGCCCGCCCACTGGGCTACATCGTCGATGGTGCTCTGAAGATCGACATCGACGTCCGGCCCGCCTTGTAGAAGTGCTGGGTGCTGAGTGCTGCGTGCCGGGTCACGCCGAGTCTCTCAGCACTCAGCACTCAGCACTCAGCACCCCCTGAAAGGACCTTCATGCGCCGATCCTTCCTCCTGACCTCGGCATTCCTTCTGACCACGAATCTGTTCGCCGTGGCGCCGCAGTTCTGGCGCGTGCAGAACGCCGAGGACTTCCTCGCCGGCGAGCTGGAAGGCTTTGCCGTCACGTCGCGCGGCGAGTTGCGCGTGGCGCCGGCGATGCGCAAGGTCGCGTCGTTCACCGATCCGTTCGTCTTGTCGCAGGCCTCGGGCCGCAACGAGGACCGCTTCTTCGGCAGCGGAAACGAAGGCAAGGTCTATCGCCTGCGCGGCAACGATCTGAAGCTGATCTTCACTGCGCCCGAGCCGGAGATCTACGCCGTTGCTTTCCGGGACGGCGCCCTGCTGGTCGGGAGCTCCCCGAATGGAAAGGTCTATCGCGTCGATCCGGAGAGCGGCAAGTCGACCGTCTTCTTCGATCCGCAACAGGCCTACATCTGGGCGCTCGAGGTGCTCGACGGCGGCGACCTCGCCGTTGCCACCGGAGTCGAAGGGAAGCTTTTCCGGGTCGGCGCGAACGGTGAAGGGAAGGTTCTCTACGACGCCCCCGATACGCACATCCGTTCGCTCGCGAAGCGGAAGGACGGTTCCCTCCTGGCCGGCGCGTCCGGCAAGGGGCGCATCTACGTGATCGCGCGTGACGGCAGAGCCCACGCCCTGTTCGACTCGCCGCTGAACGAGATCGCATCGCTCTACGTCGATCCGAACGGGACCGGTTGGGCTGCGGGTGTGAGTAACGTCCTGCCATCGACAGCACCGGCGAAGTCGCAGCAGCAGAAGGGCGGCCAGCAGCAGCAGCAACAGCAGCAACAGGATCAGAAGAAGGACGAGCCGGCGTCGAGCGCACAGGCGGTCGAGGTCACGTTCACCTTCGACGACAGCGCGGCCACCGCCGCGGCGCAGAGTGGATCGTCCGAGGTGTACCGGATCGATTCGGATGGATTCGTGGAGACCGTTCGGAAGTTCGAGCGCGAGATCGTCTACGCCGTCAGCGGAGGCGATGGCGGCGGCGTGCTCCTCGCCACCGGACCGAACGGTCGCATCTACGACCTCCGCGCGGGCGAGCTCGCGCTCATCGGCGCCGTGCCGGAGAAGCAGATCGTCTCCATCGACGGCAATGTGATCACGACCACCAACACCGGCGCGGTGTACCGCATCGAGTCGCGCGCCACGGCGAACCCGGAGTTCCGCAGCGCCGCGAAGAACGTAGAGCGGTTCTCGCGCTTCGGCCAGTACCGCGTCCAGGGACGCAACCTCGAGGCGGGGAGCGTCGCCATCTCCTTCCGCAGCGGCAACACGCGCACGCCCGACGCGACCTGGAGCTCGTGGACGATGCCCGAGACCGCCCTCGAGGGGAGCATCGGTGCTCCGGCCGCGCAGTTCATCCAGTGGAAGCTGACGATGCAGAAGGCGGCGTTGCAGGCGGTCGTCGACGGCGTGACCGTCGCGTTCATCAACCGCAACGTCGCTCCGAAGATCGAAGGCATTGCGGTCCAGGATCCGGCGGTGGTCTTCATCACTACCGCGTATCCCTCCGCGCCGCAGGTCGTCGAGGCGACGAATCCCGATGAATACGGCATGTTCACCAGTCTCGATACGCCGCGCGAGCGCGCCTCGGCCGAGCAAGGCAAGCGCATGTTCCGCAAGGGATTCCGCACCGTGTCCTGGCGCGCGTCGGATGACAACGGCGACTCACTCCGCTACACGCTCTCGTTCCGGCAGAAGGGGAGCGACAAGTGGCTGCGTCTGCGCGAGAACATGGCCGAGACGCAGGTCAACTTCGACACGTCGCAGCTTCCGGACGGGCGGTACGAGCTGCGTCTCTCCGCCAGCGACGCGGCCGACAATCCGGACCTGCCGCTGACGGACACGAAAGAGGGCGTGGAGTTTCTGGTCGACAACGGCGCGCCGACGATCGCCATCTCGCGGAGCAGCGGCGACATCATCGTGCGCATCACCGACGAGCTGTCCCCGATCGGCAAAGTCGAGTATTCGCTCGACGCGGAGAAGTGGATCCGACTCACGCCCGTCGACGGTATCGCCGACTCGCGTGATGAGACGTTCCGCCTCGACGGTAGAGTGATCGCCGGAAAGTTCGTGATCGTGCGCGCGACGGATGCGTTCTACAACGTGGCCACGGCAAGCGTGAATTGACCTGACGGGTCAGGCGCCCGATTGCTTCGCTGCGAGCGGCCAAGGAGCCGCTTTCGGCGAACGTGTCATCCTGGCCGGCACGGCCGGCTGCGCTGATTGGCCAAGCCTTCGGCACACTTTGCGTTTTGTTTGCCGGCCTCGTTGAGGGAATGACACTTCCGATGTCATTGGAAGCCGGCGAAGCGCGGCGAAGGACCCCCTCCCACTTGCGCGGGCGGCCCAAATCGCAGGGGGTCCTTCGCTGTCTACGTAGCTCAGGATGACACCTCTTTTCTGCCGCGCAGTGTGTGGAGCATTGCCAGACCGTATAATCGTCGCCGTGAGTCGTCGTCTGGCTGCGGTCCTCGCGATCCTTCTGCTTACCCTCTCCTGCGGTCGCGAGAGAGGGAGTACCGATGCCGAGACGCTGGCCGTGCCGCTCGTCGATGAAGGCCGGGCCCACGACGGCGGCACGCTCATCCGCCGCCTCGAATCGGACATCGTCACGGTGAATCCGGTCACGGTCTCGACGATCTATGACCGCTGGATCGTCGAGTACCTCTTCACGCCGCTCATCCATCTCGACCAGGATCTGCAGGCGATTCCCGGTCTCGCGGAGTCGTGGGACGTCTCCGAGGGCGGCAGACTCTATCGTTTCGAGCTGAACGAGAAGGCCACGTTCTCCGACGGCACGCCCGTCCGCGCGAGCGACGTTCTCTTCACGCTGCAGAAGATCGTCGATCCGAAATCGGAGGCCGTGCAGATCGTCGGGGCATTCGAACACCTCGACCTGACGAAAACGAAAGTCGTCGACGATCACACCATCGAGATCGCGTTCCGCGAGCCGCTCGCCGCGCAGCTGGTCCGTTTCAACGATGTCAACGTCATACCCGAGCACGTCTACTCGAAGGGTAGCTTCCGCGACGACTTCAACTCGACGGCCGTGGGCAGCGGTCCCTATCGCCTCGTGAAACGCGAGCCGGGAAGGGAGATCATCGTCGAGCGCCGCGCGGACTTCTGGGGGCAGAAGCCGCCGCTTCAGCGAGTGATCTTCAAAGTGATCGGCGATCACGGCACGGCCTGGAATGCGCTGCGGCGCGGGGACGTCGACGAGACCCGCCTGGCCTCGGACGTCTGGCTCCGGGAGAGGAACAACCCCCAGCTGACGAAGTCGATCGACTTCAAGCGCTTCTACACGCTCAGTTACAACTTCATCGCCTGGAACGGTCGCCATCCGCTGTTGCGCGACAAGCGCGTCCGACGCGCACTCGCAATGTGCATCCCGATCGATGCGGTCATCCAGCAGCTCTACCATGGCACCGCGCGCGCGATGACCGGACCCTTCACGCCGGACGACTTTGCGTACAACCCCACCGTCCCGGCGATTCGCTACGACCCTGAGGGGGCCCGGCGGATGTTCGCCAGCGCCGGATGGCTCGACTCCAACGGCGACGGTGTGCTCGACAAGGGTGGGAAACCGTTCAAGCTCGAGCTGACGATCATGAGCGGTTCGCAGTCCACGATCCAGTTTGCGCAGATGGTGCAGGCGGAGATGAAGAGGATCGGCGTCGACCTCGAGCTGGCCACCCTCGAGCCGGCCGTCGCCGTCCAGCGCATTCTCAGCGGCAACTATCAGTCGGCGTACCTCGGCTTCGATCTGGACAACGATCCCGATCCGTTCAACATCCTCCACTCCTCGCAGTTCCCGCCCCGAGGGCAGAACTTCGTCTATTTCAGCAATCGTGAGATCGACCTCCTCATCGAAGCAGCGCGGCGGGAGATGGATCGCTCGAAGCGAAAGGACATGTACTGGCGCATCCACGAGCTCGTCGCCGACGAGCAGCCGTACACATGGACGATCCAGGTCTCGTCGAAGTGGGGATTCAACAAACGCGTGCGCGGGGTGGAGCTGAGCCGCGGTTATGGCCTGATGCGCTGGTATCCGGGCGTGCTGTCGTGGTGGATCCCGCGCGACCAGCGCGTGCATGACAGGCCGGCCCAGCGTCCGTGACGCCTCGTCCACTCTCGTAAGGAGATGACCAGCTATCTCGTACGGCGGTTCTTCTACGCGGTTCTCACGTTTCTCGGGATCACCGTCGCGACCTTCACGCTGATCCACAGCGTCCCCGGCGATCCCATCTCGTTCTACGCCGGCCGCGGCGGGATCAAGACTCTTCCGCCGCAGACGATCGCCGCCATTCGCGCCGAGTTCCACCTGGATCGTCCACTCCCCGAGCAGTACCTGCACTGGCTGCACGACGTTCTCACCTTCGACTTCGGGCACTCGGTGATCGACCGGCGCCCGGTGCGGACGGTCATGCTGGAGAAGCTGCCTGCGACCGTTCAATTGAACTTCATCGCATTCCTGATCGCGGCCGTCCTGGGTGTGCCGATCGGGTTGTGGAGCGCCTCGCGCTCGGGGCGGCTCACGGAGCGAGCGTCGGCCGTCGGATTCTTTCTCCTCTATTCGCTGCCGAGCTTCTGGGTCGCGCTGGTGCTGATCGAGCTCTTCTCGGTGCGGTTGAACGTGCTGCCCCTGTTCGGGATGTTCTCCGATCAGCACGAGTCGATGACTGCCGGCGCCAGACTCGCCGACCGCCTGAAGCACCTGGTCCTGCCGACGCTGACGTTGACGTATGCGCAACTCGCGATCTTCGCGCGCTTCTCGAAGTCGGCGGTGACCGAGGTGATCCGGCAGGATTTCATCACCGCCGCCCGTGCGAAGGGAGCGGGGCGGATGGCGGTGATGTGGCATCACGCGTTCCGCAACGCGCTCATCCCGCTGATCACACTCCTTGGTCTGACGATTCCGTACCTGCTTTCCGGAAGCGTCATCGTCGAGAAGATCTTCCAGTGGGACGGCATCGGCCTGCTGTACTACGACGCCGTTCTCGCTCGCGACTATCCGGTGGTGATGGCGCTGACGGTCGTCACCGCGGTGATCACGCTGTTTGCCAGCGTGCTCGCGGACGTGCTGTACTCGTTCGCCGATCCGCGCGTGCGGCTGGGGGAGGGGCGGTGAGGGGGGAGTCGATGTGGGGACTCACCTGGCGCCGCTTCCGCCGGAGCAGGCTTGCGACCGCCGCGTTGATCTACGTGCTGGTCATGGCCGCGGTCGCGCTCCTCGCGCCGCTCGTGGCCAATCGCAAGCCGCTCGTGCAGCAAACGCCGGACGGACTGCGGTTCCCGGCGTTCGCGGACTACGTCATCGGCGATCCGGACATGGAGACGCCGGGCGCGGGGACAGGGATCCTGCGAGCGCCGGTGCCGTACTCGCCGAACACGGTCGATCTCGTGCAGCGTCTGCAGCCGCCCGGTCGAGGCCACCTCCTGGGGACGGACGACCTCGGCCGGGACATCCTCGCACGGATGATCCATGGCGCCCGCGTGTCGCTCACCGTCGGGTTCATCGCCACGACGATCGCGCTGGTCATCGGTTCCCTCCTCGGCGCAGTTGCCGGGTACTACGGCGGCTTCGCGGACTGGATCGTCTCGCGTCTCATCGAAGTCGTGCTCTGCTTCCCGTTCCTCTTTCTGGTACTAGGGATCGTGGCGCTCTTCAAGCCGTCCATCTATACGATCATGATCGCCCTGGGGCTGACCTCGTGGACGAGCGGGGCTCGCTACGTGCGCGGCGAGATCCTGCGCATCCGCGACCTCGAGTTCGCGCAGGCGGCGCGTGCCAGCGGCGCGCGGGACGCGCGAATCATCTTCCGCCACCTGCTGCCGAACGCGCTCGCCCCGGTGCTCGTCTCGGCGAGCTTCGGTGTGGCCGTGGCGATTCTCACGGAGTCCGCGCTGTCGTTCCTCGGTCTCGGCGTGCCGCTGCCGACCGCGTCGTGGGGGAGCATGCTCTCGCAGGCGCACGAGCACATCGGGTATGCCTGGTGGCTGATTCTCTTTCCGGGACTGGCGATCTTCACGACCGTGGCGTCGTTCAACCTGATCGGGGAGCGGTTCCGGGAGGCGCTGGATCCGCGGAGCGACTGAGCCCCACGGCCGGCAGCGCTGGTCGCTCCGCCTCAGGCACGTACCTGCGCGGTCTGAGGCTCGATCTACCGCGCAGACCCCGCTAACGTGTCATCCTGAGCCGCGTAGACTCCTAGGTCATCACCGGCAACCGCGCCTTCAGGGCCTCCAGCACGGGGGACGGAACGAGATGCGCGATGTCTCCGCCGAGCCGGAAGACCTCCTTCACCAGACGAGAGGAGACGAAGGTGTACTCGACGGCGGGGAGCATGAAGATCGTCTCCGCATCGGCGTAGAGCTCGCGGTTCATCAGCGCCATCTGCAACTCGTATTCGTAGTCGGAGACGGCGCGGATGCCGCGGACGACGACGCTGGCGTCGACGCGGCGCATGAAATCGACGAGCAGGCCGGAAAAGCAGTGCACTTCCGCTCCGGGAATGTCGCGCGTACAGCGGGCGATGAGCTCCATCCGTTCCGGTACCGTGAACACGGGCGACTTCCCTTCGTTTTCGAGGACGGAGACCAGCAATCCGTCGAAGAGGCGCGCCGCGCGGCGGATGATGTCGAGATGCCCATTCGTCAGAGGGTCGAACGATCCGGGGTAGACGGCGATGCGCATGTCCGGGAGGATAGCAGAAGAGTGTTGGTCAACGTCTTGACGATCAGGGGCGCATGAACCTACACTGTGTGCATTCGAGACACCGGCGTTATCGATGGGAGGGTGTGAATGCGGCAGACGATCAAGGTGAAGCGCTCGAATCCGGCGCCCGTAGCGGCGCCCGGAACGCGGGGACGGCTGCTCTCCACGCTCCTCACATACCTGCCTGGCGCGTGGATCGACCCCAGGAACAATGAGCTGATCACGCTCTACCGCCTGCGCTACAAGATGGCGATGGAGGAGCAGAAGTACGACACGGCAATGATCTTCCTCAACAAGATCCTGGAGCTCGACCCGATGAACCTCGAGGCCAAGCTCTGCAAGGGAGAGATCTACCACCGCGGTCTGGGCGACTACGCGCTCGCGATCGAGCAGTACAACAAAGTGATCCGCCTCTCGGCCGACGGTCAGGATGAAAAAGTGAACACGCGTGCCCGCGCGGCGATGAGCGAGATCATGGAGATGCTGTCCTGATCGGTTGGCGGTTGACGGTTGGCGGGAGAGTGGCCTACCGGTCTGCCGCCAACCGCCAACCGCCAACCGAATCAGCGATCCCGTTCCAGCACGAAGTCCAGCGCAAACTCCAGCGCCTCTTTCGCCGGCGACGGCGCAAACGGGACGAGGGCGGCGCGGGCGCGATTGGCGTAGTCACGGGCGATCTCGCGGGTCTTCTCCAGCGTTCCGTAGCGGTTCACGATGCCGAGGATCTCGGCGGGGTCGATGCCGTCGAAGGACTTGTTCGTCGCGACGAGGCTGATGACCTCGCGTTCCCGTGCCGTCGCGCGGGGCATGGCTAAAATCAGCGGCAGCGTGACTTTTCCTTCCTTCAGATCGGACAAGACCGGCTTGCCCAGGACTTCCGTGCTCGAGGTGAAGTCGAGCAGATCGTCGATGAGCTGAAAGCAGATGCCGAGGTTGTAGCCATACGTCTGCAGCGCGGCGGCGCTGGCCTCCGGGATCTCGGTGAAGTAGCCGGGGATGCGGCAGGTCGCGCCGAACAGCGCTGCCGTCTTCCTTCCGACGATGTCGAAGTAGTCCTCGACCGTGAGATCGGTGTGGCTGTTGTGCTCGGTGCCGAGAATCTCTCCCTCGATCATCTTGATCGTCGCATCGGAGAGCAGCCGCAGGATCTCGAGATTCCCCTCGGCGAGGGCCATGGCCATCGAGTGCATGAAGATGTAGTCGCCGACCAGCACGGTCAGGTTGTTGCCCCATCCGTAGTTGACCGAGGTGCGGCCGCGGCGGACGTCCGCCTCGTCGATGATGTCGTCGTGGATCAGCGTGGCCGTGTGGATGAACTCGACGACCGCGGCGTAGACCACGTCGCGGTAGCCGTCGTACTTCAGCATGCGCGAGACCAGGAGGAGCAGCGCCGGCCGGAGGCGCTTGCCGCCCCCTCCGAGGATGTGCTCACCGACGTCATGAATCGTCGTGATCCGGGACTGGAAATTCCGGCGCAGCTCCTCTTCCACCAGCTCCAGCTTGGGCGCGATGAGGTCGAGAAGACGCTCCGCGTAAGCGGTCTGTCCGTTGAGGGTGCGAGGAGCTGTCACGGCGCGAAGGATAGTCGATAGAATGCCACGCGCTCAACCGCGGTAGTTCGTGAACTGCAGCGGGATGCCGTAGTCGTTCGCTTTCACGAGCGTGATGGCGCGCTGGAGGTCGTCCTTGGTGCGCCCGACCACGCGCACCTGATCGGACTGGATCGAAGCCTGGACCTTCAACTTCGCGTCCTTGATCGTGCGGACGATCGCCTTCGCCTTCTCGCTCTCGATCCCCTGGACGATCTTCGCCTTCTGCCGGACCGTGCCCATCTGCGCCGGCTCGACCTTGCCGTACTCGAGCGCCTTCAGCGACACCTGCCGCTTCACGAGCTTCGACTCGAGGATGTCCTTCACGCTGCGGAGCTTCCCCTCGTCGTCGCTGTTGAGGACGATCTCCTCGGCAGTCAGCTCGATCGAGCTCTTGCTGCCTTTGAAGTCGAAGCGCTGGGCCAACTCCTTCTGCGCCTGCTGGACGGCGTTCGCGACTTCCTGCATCTCGGTCTTCGACACGATGTCGAACGAAAAGTCTTGTGCCATTCTTCAATCCGCTCTGATGACCTGGACCCCCGCGGGCGGTGCGAACGTGAACGTATTGGCCGACGCCCCGCGACGATGATATCCCGAGAAGGAGAACGAGGTCTGGTTGCCGTCGCGGTCGGTGTAGTCGATGCGCTGAATCAGATGCGTCGACGGCGCGATGGTGACGGTGACGTTGCGGATCGCCGAGCTCTTGTCGCGCGGCTGTAGGGTCGTAACGACGTTGCCGCCGCGGTTCTGCTGCCTGACGACGAAGACCCGCTCACGGGCAACGGGATCTCCCAGGAGGAGGAAGGGGAGCTCGCGGCGGCGCGCGTCGGTGACCCGGCCGGTCGTGACCTGCTTGTCGCCCGGGACGTAGAACCACGAGTTGGTGCCGTCGAAGACGAATAGCTTCTGCTCGGGCGAGGTATAGCTCCAGCGCATCCGCGGCAGCGTCCCGAAGACGACCGTCCCACTCTCGACCTGGCTGGTCTTGAACCCTTTGGCGGTGAAGCGATGGGTGAACTTCGCCTCCATGCCGGACATCGCGCTCGCGGCGCGGTCGAGCTCGAGGGGTGCTGCTTCGCTCGTAACGGCTGCGATTGCGATCGCAGCAAGAATGACCAGTCTTTGCAAGTGAACCTCCCTAGTTCCCAGTTGCGAGTGACGAGTTTGCCAGGCGTGACCGCAAGAGCCGAAACGCTCTTGCAACTCGAAACACGCAACTCGCAACCTGCAACTCGCAACCGTCGCGCCAGCAAAGTCAGAGCTTCTCGACTTCGATGCTGACGATCGCCGAGTTCACAACAAAGATGCGGTCGTTTTTGCTCCGGTCGTCGGGGAAGAGGAAAAAGCCATTCCGCTCGGGGTTGTATTGGGCCGAGCCGCGGATGACCTCGCCATCGTTGAACTCGATGGTAATGCGCATCCCTCTGGCGGGATCGAGCGATTCGTCGGGGGCGGTCCGCGGAAAGAACACCGCTTTCAGGTCCGTGAACGGAACCTCGGACGATTCGCCGTCGTCGCGGCGCGCAACGATCATTTCGCGACTCGGGTCGATCGGGTCGAGCGCGACGCGCTCCGTCCGCCCGTCGCGGTAGCGAAGAACCACTCTCTCATCAGGCATCGTTGTCAGAACAGTTCCAGACCCCACAAGTCGTGAATGTGAATGATACCTTCGACGCGCTTCCCTTCGTCCACGATGAAAAGCGAAGTGATCTTGCGCTGCTCCATGATTTGCAGCGCGGCTGAGGCGAGCTCACCGGCTCCGATGGTCACGGGATCCGGCTTCATCGATTCGCCGGCCGTCTTGCGAACGATCTGCTCGTCGCGCTCCAGCAGCCTCCGGAGATCGCCGTCCGAGATCACGCCTCTCATTTGTCCGGCCTCGCCGACCACGGCGGCGATGCCGAAGCCCTTTTTCGACATCTCGTAGATCACCTCGTGCATCATCGTCGACTCGCGCACGATCGGAACCTCACCGTCCTTGTGCATGAGGTCGCGCACGCGCAGGAAGCGTTTGCCCAGCTTTCCGCCGGGATGAAGGAACGCGAAGTCCTCCTCCCTGAATCCGCGGCGGCGGAGGAGGGCCATCGCCAGCGCGTCGCCGAGAGCGAGCGTAGCGGTCGTCGATGCCGTTGGCGCCAGTCCGAGAGGGCACGCTTCTTTCGAAATGGCGGCGCTCAGGTGATGGTCAGCGCCGCGCGCGAGGGTCGAGGCGGGGTTGCCGGTGATGGCGATGATCTCCGCGCCGACCCTCTTGATCGACGGCAATAGCCGCACCAGCTCCTCGGTCTCGCCGGAGTTTGAGATCGCAACGACGACGTCGCCTCTCACGAGCATCCCCATGTCCCCGTGAATCGCATCGGTCGGATGCATGAAGAACGATGGGGTGCCGGTGGAGGCGAGGGTCGCGCTGACCTTCTTGCAGATGATGCCCGACTTCCCGACGCCCATCGTGACGACGCGGCCGTTGCAGGTGGCGATGGTCTCGACGGCGCCGACGAAGGACTGATCGAGGTGCGCGATGACCCCGAGTATGGCCGCGGCCTCGACCTCGAGGACGCGCCTGGCTTCCGCGATCGCGGGATGCTCTTCGCCGTCAACGGCGGGCTGGGTCATGGGCGCATCGTATTACAGGCGACGGCGGAAGGATGAAGGCCGGAA
>CAZLGP010000027.1:0-5988 GCA_964558905.1 uncultured Thermoanaerobaculia bacterium
CAAAGAACCCACGGTTTCAACCTGGACACGACACTAGGCCCGCGGGCCCTGGCCCCACACCTTAGCCCGCATTTCCGGTGTTATGATGCTTGAGCCATGACGAAGCGCACCATCAAGCCGGCCGCAGGGGAGAGCCGGGTATCACTCCGCGAGGCAACGTCAGCAGCACGTGTGGTTTACCGGGACGGCACCACCGGTAGCTTCGTGATCGTCGAGCGTGACTTGACGGGTCGGATCAGGGATCGTGCGCCGGCGTCGGACTCCGCCAAAGGAACCTTCAGGGACCGCAAGGATTCGGACGCATCGCATTCGCGGTCTGTGCGCGGATCTTCAAAAAAGAAATAGCCGATGCCTGCGGCATATCAGGATAGCGTCTTCCTTAACGTGCCGTTCGATAGGAAGTACGCCCGTCTTTTCGATGCGCTGGTCTTTGCCGTTCATGATTGCGGCTTCATCGCCCGTTCAGCCCTGGAAGTCGATGACAGCGGACAGGCGCGGGTCCTGAAGATTCTCGACATTATCGCGCAATCAAAGTACGGAATACACGACATTTCGCGCGCCGGTATCGACAGGCAAACTGGCTTGGCGCGTTTCAACATGCCCCTGGAGCTGGGTTTCTTCCTCGGGGCGATACGCTACGGAACCAACAAGCAACGACAGAAGCGTTGCTTGGTTCTCGACCGTGAGCGATATAGATATCGCCAACGATGCTAAAATCCGAGACCGCATGAAAGCAACGCTTCAGGAAGTCGAGAAGGGAGCCGCTGAGTACCTCCACCGCGTCATGGACGGCGAGACGATCGTTGTCTACGAAGGCAAGCGCGCTGTGGCCGAGATACGTCCACTTACAGAAACGGACAAGCTGCGCCCGGTCGCTCTGGCCGAAGGCGAGTTCGTCGTGCCGGACGATTTCGACGACCCACTGCTCGACGATTTGCTCGACGCCTTTGAGGGCCGATGAGACTGCTCTTGGGAGCCAGTCGTTGCTCGCGACTCATTGGCGGCAACCGTCGCGCCGCTCTGCTTCGGCACGCGGTCGCCGACGCCCGGTGACGAAGAACGGAAGGCAGCAAAGAACTCGATTCATCCGGAGGAATCGAGAACAATCACATCCGATCCTTCTTCTCCCGAAACCCAGTGGTCTTCATCCCTCGTACGAAACCACGCATCGAGGCGATCGGCCTGTCAGGAACAAGCGTGATCTGCCCGCCCTTCGCGATCACCTGGAACTCCCGGCCGACGCGAATGTCCGCCGATCGTCGTACGTCCTTGGGGATGACGATCTGGTACTTCGAAGAAACCCTGGTGCGTGCCATGACGACCCCCGCCGCATCGATCGTGGTCAGCGTAAGACGCTGGCGGCGTGGAGTCAACCGCGCGGGTGCTCCCGACGTTTGTTACAATCTCGCCCGTGAAAGACCTTGCTCGGCTCCTCGAGCTGCCGCCCGATGAACGTCTCCAAATCGTCGAGGCCATTTGGGATAGCCTCCTCGATGTTCCTGAAGCCGTGCCGATCAGCGATGCCGTGCGCGAAGAGCTCGATCGACGCCTGGACGCGTACTACGCAGATCCCGCGTCGGCGCGTCCGTGGGATGAGATCAGAGCGGAACTGTTCGGTACGAAGTGAAGCTTCGGCTGATCGTCTCCCGAGAAGCGCAAGCCGACATCGCTGATGCGGAGACGTGGCTTCGTCAGGTCTCTCCCAGTCTTCCGCCACGTCTCGATATGGAGCTTGACAACGTGTACTCGTCGATCGTCGAGCAGCCTCATATGTACCCACTTGTATACAAGCGATTCCGGCGCGCGCTTCTTCAGCGCTTTCCATATTCGGTGTTCTACGTGATCGAGCCGGCTGCCGTGCTGATCGTAGGCGTCGTTCATCAATCACGAGACGACTCCACATGGAAGCGGCGAGCATAGGAGACGCACCAGGAGGTCTAGCCGCCTGCGTCATCGTAACTTGGGTGGCGGCTTCGGCACATGGGCCCCTGGCCCCGCGGCTCAGTGTGAGGGGCCGTTGGGTGGACCGAACTGTGTACGCTCAGCGTTGGTGCTCACGCGGCCCCTCGACTCGCTTCGCTCGCTCGGGGTCAAAGAGCCGGCGCTTCGCTCGCTACGTCACGAGCCCGCCGGCAAATTCAGCACCGTGATCCGTCCTTCCACCCGCGGGGCCAGCGGCTGCGGCTTCTTGCTCAGCACCTGCACGAGCATGTCCCGGATGGGGCGGGCGTACGAGATGTTGATACGCTCGCGGGGGATCTTCTCCATCACCGCCTGCGTCGAGTCGCCGCCCGCGGCGATGAAGTCGGGCATGGCCACGGTGTAGAGCCTGTCCATCTCCAGAGGCGTCCCGTCTTCGCGGGTGACGCTGACGATACGGTTGCGCTCGGGGGCGGGCTTCTCGTCGTCCTTCGCGGCATCGATGGTGTAGCGCAGGCCGCTCACCTGCAGCAGCCCGCGGATGCCGGTCGAGGTCAGACGCAGGGTCTCGACGATCTCGGCGCCGGTCATGGTCACGACCGCGGGGAAGTTGTCGAAGGGGCTGACGGCGAAGACCTCGCCGTACGTCAGCTCCTTGGCCGGCCACTCGGCACGAATGCCGCCGGAGTTCATGAAAGCAAAGTCGGTGGCGCCGTACTCACGGAGCACATCGGAGATCAGCACGCCGAGGGGCGACTCGCCGACGAAGGTGCGGGTGAAGGGGGCGGCGGTGACGATGCCGACCTTCTCGTCGCGCTTGGCGGCCACGCGGCGGAGGTACGGCGCGATGGTGCGCGACACGCGCGCGTCCGGGACGATCGGCTCCCCGTCGAACACGCGCGGCACCAGCCGCGCGCCCTGCGGCGCGGTGCGGGGATCGCACTGTTCGGTCCCCTCGTAGACGAACGCGCAAATCATCGTGTGGGGGCGGATGTCGCTCCTCACGACCCTGTCGGCGGCGGTGTCGATCCAGAGGTCGATGGTCGAAAACTCGCGGCTGAACGGCGCACCCTGCGCGGCCGGCACACCGTTGACGTAGTGCCGCATCCGGGCGTGGGTGTGACCCGCAAAGTAGGCGTCGATCGTTCCGGGAGGAAGCTTCGCCAGGAGATCCATGGCCTCGGTGTTCGGCGCGCAGCTCGAGGGATCGCTCGGGTCGTGGAGCTTCGTGCAGCGCCCGCCCATGTGCGCGATGACGACCACCGCGTCGACACCGCGCACGCGCAACTCCTCGGCGGCACGGAGCGTCGCCTGCACCGGATCCGTGAACATCAGGTTCACGACGTTCGCGGCCATGGTGACGTTCGGTGTGTCCGGCGTGGAGAGACCGATGATGCCGATGCGCGCGCCGCCCGCGCGGACGATCGTCGATCGCTTCGCCCAGTCGGGCGTGCGGCCGCTCGACTTCTCGACCATGTTCGCGGAGAGGAACGGAAACATCGCCACCTGGGCGTTGCGCTTCACGGCGCCGAGCTCGTCCTGCTCGGCGGTGCGCGCGATCGCATCCGGACCCACGGGACCGAAGTCGAACTCGTGATTGCCGACGGCGGCGGCGGCGTAGCCGATGGCGTTGTAGCCGCGGACCATGGCCTCGCCCTCGAAGATGTTCGACTCGAGCGTCCCCTGCCACATGTCGCCCGCGTCGACGACGATCACCCGCCCGGGATGCTTCGCGCGCAGCGCCTCGACGTAGGTCGCGAACGCCGGAAGCCCGCCCCAGAGCACGCCCTCGCCACCCTCGGGAGGGGTCTCCACATGGCCGGCGAACCAGCCGTGAACGTCAGTCGTGCCGACCAGAACCACGTGAACCGGCTCGGCTGGCTGGGGGGCCACGGACGCGCAGGCCGAGGCCAGAAGGAAGAGAACCAGGGGGAGGGACCGTTTCACGGGCGGCGATTATAAGTGCTGGGGCTGCTGGGTGCCCGTGGCTGGGTGCTGGGTGCTGGGTGCTGGGTGCTGGGTGCTGGGTGCTGGGTGCTGGGTGCTGGGTGCATGGATAACACAGAGAGTCTCTCCACGGTTACACTCAGCACGCAGCACTCAGCACCCAGCACTCAACCAGAGCGCATGAAACGCATGACGTACAACGTCGCAGCGACTTCGATCGCACTCCTCCACTTCGCCTTCATCGCCTTCGTCTTCCTCGGCGGACTGCTGGTGCTGAAGTGGCCGAAGCTGGCCTGGGTGCATCTGCCGGCGGCGGTCTGGGGCATTCTCATCGAGTTCTTCGGCTGGTGGTGTCCGCTCACGAAATGGGAGAACCATTTTCTCCGTGAGGCGGGACGCGCGGGCTACGACACGGGGTTCGTAGCGCACTACATCATGCCCATCATCTATCCTCCCGGGCTGACACGGGGGATGGAGATTGCGATCGGCGTCATCGTGCTGATCATCAATGTCAGCGTTTATGTGAGGGTGTTTCGATAGATATGGTCACAGTCGCAATTCCGCAGCATCCGGTCCAGACGACCGACAAATCCTTCTCCGCGCTCGGGCTGAGCCCGGAGATCATCCATACGATCGAGAACTTCGGCTTCGTGCATCCCACTCCCATCCAGGCCGCGGTCATCCCGACCGCAATGACGGGACAGGACGTCATCGGCCTCGCGCAGACGGGCTCGGGCAAGACCGCCGCCTTCGTCCTGCCGATGGCCGAAAGGCTCGTCCACGGGCAGGGCGTGCGCGGGCTGATTCTCTCCCCCACCCGCGAGATCGCCCTGCAGACCAAGGCGTTCCTCGATCTCTTCGGCAAGCACCACGACCTGCACACCGCCTGTCTCATCGGCGGGGTGAAGATGGTCCCGCAGCTCGACGCGATGCGCGCCAAACCGGACATCATCGTGGCCACGCCGGGACGCCTGCTCGACCACGTGAAGCGCCGCAGCGCGTCGCTGGACAAGATCGAAGTCCTGGTCCTCGACGAAGCGGATCACATGCTCGATCTCGGGTTCCTCCCCCAGATCCGCGAGGTGCTGCGCCGCCTTCCGCGCGAGCGCCAGACGATGATGTTCTCCGCGACGATGCCGGACTCGATCGAGATGATCGCCCGCGATTTCATGCGTTCGCCGGAGCGCATCGACATCATGCCGGTCGGGAGCGCGGCCGAGGGGATCACGCACCGGCTGTACCTCGTGAAGCTCGAGGACAAACGGGCGGCGCTGCTGGCGTTGCTCGGCCAGGAGCTCGGCTCGACGCTGGTGTTCACCCGCCGCAAGATCGACGCGGAGTGGCTCTACTCGGTGCTCGAGCGCAAGGGCCATCCGGTCGCGCGCATTCACGCCGATCAGTCGCAGAACAAGCGCGTCAGCGCGCTGAAGACGTTCCGCGAGGGACAGCACCGCATCCTGGTCGCCACCGACATCGACGGCCGGGGCATCGACATCCCCGGCATCGAGCACATCATCAACTTCGACATCCCGGAGAACGTGGACGACTACATCCACCGCGCCGGCCGCACCGCCCGCGGCAAGGCCCTGGGCATCGTCTCGACGATCGCCACCTGGCAGGAGATCCCGATGGTCCGCAAGATCGAAGAGATCCTCGGCGAGAAGATCGCACGCTGCTCCGTGCCAGGCGTCGAAGCGTGGGAAGAGATGGAGAAGAAGCCGGGTCGCGAGCGGCGGCGGGTGTAGGGCCGGCACGGCCGGCCGGCTGCGCTGGTTACTCCGCCTTACGGCACGTTCACGGACGGATTCGACGGTTCCGGCTTCGGGCGGCGTAGCGCGCCTGACGTTTCTGCCGCTGCTGCTTCCAACTTCTTCACTCCACGTCCCGGAACAGCAGCAGCGCCGCCGCGGCCGCCGCGAGATCGTCGCGGTTCGGTGCCTCCGGGTCGATCCAGACCCGGCCCCGGTTCACGGTCTCGACGACCGCGAACGCGCGCTCGCCGCGGGCGATCTCGTATCCGAACGGCTCGCCGCTGGGGATGCCTCCGCCGGCGGCGCGGTGGATGGAGCGGACGTCGTAGGTCGTGCCGCCGATCTGGCGCAGCTCGCCGCGTAGCGAGGG
>CAZLGP010000028.1:0-79726 GCA_964558905.1 uncultured Thermoanaerobaculia bacterium
ATCGAGGCCAGTGCTGGTAGTACAGCGTGCCCAAGGCTTGGCCGACCAGCGCCGCCGGCCGTGCCGGCTTCAGGATGACAGGCGATCTCACTCCGCGCCGACGATCTTCACTTCCTTCGTGATCGTTCCCGTTCCGGAGGCGTTTGTGGCCTCGAGCCTGACGAAAAAGGTACCCGGGCCGGCGTAGACGTGCACGGGGTTCTGGTCGAAGCCGAGCCCGCCGTCGCCGAAGCGCCACCTCCAGGAGGTGGGATCGTTCGTCGACTTGTCGGTGAATGAGACCGACGTGCCGTCGATCGAGAAGGTGAAGTCGGCGTCAGGGACGGGGTCCGTCTCGACGATCTTACCCGCCGACGCCGAGCCGCCCGCGTTCGTCGCGGTGAGGGTCACCGGATACTTGCCGGCAACGGCGTAAGTGTGCCGTGGGTTCGTCTCGGTCGACGTCTGGTTGTCGCCGAAGTCCCACAGCACTGTCGCGCCGTTGGTCGACTTGTTCACGAACTGGATCGCGAGTCCTTCGGCCTGCCAGTCAAAGTCCGCCGTGGGTGCCGCGGGAGCGGTGTTGATGAACCGGCTCACGCTCCCGGAGGTGAACGCATTCGACGCGATGAGTGTCACGGAGAACGTCGCCGCACTCGCGTAGGTGTGCGACGGGTTGCGGGCGCTGCTGGTGGTGTCGTCGCCGAAGGTCCAGCTCCACGCGGTCGGATCGCCGGTGGAACGGTCGAAGAACTGCACCTTCTTCGGGTCATTCGGATCCTGCTCGAAGTCGAATGCCGCGGCGATGGGCGGGTCGGAGCGGGTGGTGTTGACGAACCGGCTCACGCTCCCGGAGCTGAATGCGTTCGAGGCGACGAGCGTCACGGAGAACGTGCCCTCGCTGGCGTAGGTGTGCGACGGGTTGCGGGCGCTGCTGCTCTTGTCGTCGCCGAAGGTCCAGCTCCACGCGGTCGGATCGCCGGTCGAGCGGTCGAAGAACTGCACCTGCTTCGGGTCGTTCGGATCCTGCTCGTAATCGAATGACACGGCGATCGGAGGGCCGGTTGAGAGGCTGACGAACTTCGAGCGATCGCTCGCGCCGCCGGCGCTCTCGACTTCGAGCTTCACCGTGTACGTGTTCGCCAGCGCGTATTGGTGTACCGGATGGCGCACCGTCGACGTCTCTCCGTCGCCGAAGTCCCATTTCCACTTCGTGGGAGAGCCGGTTGATGCATCGGTGAACGTGACGGCGAGGCCGTCCGCGACGAACGTGAACTCGGCCACGGGTGCGGGCACAGGCTCCGGAGGCTGCACGATCGCGACGCTGCCGCGGCCGATACTCGAGCCGACCTGCGCGATGAGGCTCGCGGTTCCGGTCTCCGTTCCCGCGTACAGCGGAATCTGCGCGCTGCCATTGTTGAGAAGTTGCCGGATGCTCCGCTGCGGCTCCGCGCTCTGTGCGAAGCTGCCGAGGGAGGTGGTGATCGTGACTTCGGATCCGTCGGGGGCGGCCGAGCCGTCGGCGTTTTTCGCGGTGACCGTGATCGTCGACGGAGTCGAGGAGCCGGCTTCAATGCTCGTGGGATTCGCCCCTAGCGTGACCGTCACGCCGCTCGGCGGGTTCGGTCCGGGCGAAGGCGCGACGGGATTGCCGGAGTCACAACCCGTGAAGAGGCAAACCGCCACCAGGAGGAAACCGAGGCTGGACCGGACCATGAGTGCGGGAAATTATAGGTTCGGAGGGCGGGGAGCGGGTATCACGACCGGAAGAAATCCCAGCCGGCTCTGCAGTTCCTCGGCCGCGGCATTCGCGGCGGAGCGCGTCTCGAACTGCCCAACGATGATGTTGTGCAGCGTGACGCCGCTCGACGTCGGTACCTGAACGACCGAGGGGTTGAGGCCCATCGCCGTGAGCCGCGCGATCTCGGCCTTCGCGTCTTCTTCATCAGTGAGGACCGCGACGCGGAGTGTCAGCAATTCTCTGGATGCGGGAGTGGCGGGTTGCTTCTGTAGGGCCGGCGCCTTGCCGGCCGTACCGGCCACCGGACGGCTGGGCGCCGTTGCAACTGGGGCGGGGGCGGCCACGCCCCAAAAGCGCGCTGTCAGCACCCCCACCACGTAGATCAGCACCGCCAGCACCAGGCAGAAAACGGCGAGCAGAATCACGCCGCTGCGATGAAGGCGGAAGGTGACCATCGTGTGCGGCATCCGCTATCTCCGTGCGGCCTGCGGCGCGCGTCCCCGCTCGTCGTACTCGATGGCGTCGCCCTCCTGCACACCATCGATGAACTCCGCGGTGCGCATCAGCGTGCCGTCGGGGCGGAACCAGGAGCTCGTGCCGTCGAGCTTTCCCGCGTGATATACGGCTTTGGTCGTCGGAAGGCCGTTCGGGCCATACACGATCGTCTCGCCCTCCTGCAGACCGTTGAGGTAGTTCATACGGAGCTGCGGCTGTCCGCGGTCGAAGAAGATCGACTCCCCTTCGAGTTTTCCGCCGGCGTACTGCATGATCGCGAGCGTGTTGCCGTCCGCGTCGAACTGAATCAGCTCGCCGTCGAGAACGCCGTCCTTGAAGTGCGCCCGCTGCGCGAGCCAGCCCTGCGCGTCGTACGTCTCGTAAGGACCGTCCATCGACGGCGAGAATAGCAGACGTATACTCGCGCCCATGCCTCCGGCCGCGCGCATGACGGACATGGTCCTGCAGGACTCGCCACACTGTCACGCGCCCATCCATCCTCCCGCGCCCGTGCCGGCGCCGAGCGCCCATCCGGCGCTGCCGCTGACGATCATCAAGGGAGAGGCAACGGTGCTGATCGGCAACATGCCGGCCGCGCGTCTGACCGATACCACGACGCCGTGCACGCTCCCCGGCTGCGTTCCCGGCGGCCCGGGGATGATCGCCCTCGGGTCGGCGACGGTGCTGATCGGCAACATGCCGGCGGCGCGTATCAATGACATGACCGCGCACACGGCATGTGTGGCGCCGATTCCCGGTCCCACCGGCAAGATCCTGCCACCGGGCTGTCCGACCGTGATGATCGGAGGCTGATGCGTCGGGCACACTTCGAGTCGCTGCGTCCGATCTGTCCGGTCTGCCGGCGCGGTCTGCTCGCGGTCGCTCATGCGATCCGGGAAGAGAAGGAGGATCTGCTCGAGGGCATCCTCTCCTGCACCGACGACGGGTGCTCGCGCGAATATCCGGTGATCGACGGCATCCCCGTCCTCGTCGGGCCGATCCGTGCCTGGCTCTCCGCGAATCCGCTACAGGTCCTCCTCCGCGACGACCTCTCCCCCGAGATCGAGAGCCTCCTCGGCGACGTACTGGGCGCGGGCTCGCAGTTCGACACCATCCGCCAGCACACCGGCATCTACGCGCACGATCACTATGAGACCCACTCCGCGCGCGCGCTCCTCGATCGGGCGACGATCGCGGGAGGACCATCGATCGACGTCGGCTGCTCCGTCGGCGGAACGACGTTCGCGATCGCGGCGCGCACCGGCGATCTGACGCTCGGCGTCGACCTCAATTTTGCGATGCTGCGAGTGGCGTCGCGCGCACTCCGCGAGGGGCGGGTGCGCTGGGCCCAACGCCGCGTCGGCCTCGTCTACGACCGGCGCGAGGTCGCGGTCGATGAGCCGCGGCGCGAGCTCGTCGACTTCTGGTGCTGCGATGCCGCGGCCTTGCCGTTCGCCGAGGGCACCTTCGCGGTCGCCTCGAGCCTCAACGTCGTCGATTGCGTCGGCGCGCCCCGCGAGACGCTGCACGAGCTCGCGCGCGTCGTTCGCGGGACGGTCATCCTCGCGACGCCGTACGATTGGTCCGCGTCGGCGACACCGGTCGAGTCGTGGCTCGGCGGCCACTCCCAGCGCGGTGCGCATCGCGGCGCCTCGGAGCCGGTCCTCCGCGCGATCCTCGCCGAGGCGGGGCTGGAGGTGATCGCGGAAGAGCCGCACGTGCCGTGGCGGGTGCGTCTGCACGAGCGGAGCAGCGTCGACTACGACGTGCACCTCGTGATCGCGCGGAGCGGCGAGCCTTAGCACTCCATTCGCCAAGTTCGAGCACAGATCGCGTGGCGGCGTGACGTCGTCTGCTTCGTTGCCGCTCCTCGCCGATGTCCCGCATCGCCTCGTCGCGGCGCCTCGCACCCGACGCCACGGCGCTCACGCGCTCTGTGCTCGAACTCAGCGAATGGAGTACTCAGTAGCCCAGCGTGGTTGCGTAGTTGGTGGCGTCCGTGCCTAGGACGTTGGCGGCGTGGGTCACCGACCAGCAGTTGTTCGTGAAATGCGCCTGCGCGCCATACTGCTTGAACACGCCGTTCGGAATGAGCAGCTTCTCGCCGCTCATCATCATCGTGTAGAAGTTCTGCAGCTTCGAAACCGACCATTGCTGTCCGGCGGCGGTCACGAGCTCGTTGATCGTCACGCTCGTGCCGGTCGTATCCCTCAGTGAAAGAGCGAGGCCGGCGGGACAGGGGAAGAGGCAGAACGGGTTGCCGGCCGCGCCGGGAACGGTGAAGCCCGGAGTGAGCGTGTAGTTCGTCGCGCTGTAGTCGCACTCCACGAGGTAGGTGAACGGCTCGCGCAACGCGTTGTTGGCGACGAAGATCCGCACATACGCCTCGTAGTCGTACATGATCGGGTGGTTCGTGCCGGAGACGAGCGTCACGAGGTTGTTGGCAACGTTGCCTGGCCCGCCGAGGGCGTTGCCGATGAGGTGGCCGCGGTTGTGGTGCATCGGACAGGTGCCGCTTCCCCATCCCGGCGGGTTGATCGTCGACGACGCGCCCGAGCCGCCGGTCATGTTGTTGTGGCGCAGCGTCGCGCTCGCGTTCGTGACCACGGTCGCCTGGACCTGGTTGACGTTCGGAAACGCCATCGTGAGTTGGGTGGTCGCGTAGACGATCGGCGGAGCCATGCGCGGGATTCTAGTGTGGTGTCTCGCAAATGGCATAGCGATTCGCGAGACGCCACACTCGGAGTCTGCGCGGCAGAATGTCAGGCGCGCTGCGCCGCCCGAAGCCGCGACGGGTGAGTGCATCCGCGAACGTGCCGTAAGGCGGAGCAACCAGCGCTGCCGGCCGTGCCGGCCTAGTTGATCTTCACCAGCGATCCCTTCACCGTGAGAATCCCGCCGGCCTCCACGTCGTGCATCCCCGAGGCCTTGCTCTTGACCATCGCCCCTTCATTGGTGAGGTTCAGCGAGGCCTTGTTGGTGATGTTCATGGCCTCGCCCTTGAGGTCCGTCGTCGCCTTGTTCGTCACGTTCATTCCCTGGGCGAGGAGGTCGCCCGTCGCCTTTGCCGTCAGCTTGCCGCTCGTCTCGAGGGTCATATCGCCCGTCGACTTGAACGTCACCTTTCCCGCGACGGTGATGGAGAGGTCGCCGTCGATCTTCAGCGTGTAATTCTTCGTCACGTTGTGCACGAACTCGTCTTCGCTCGTGTGGGTCTCCTTCTTCGTGACCTTCAGCGTGCGCGTGCCGGCGACGTCGTGCGTTTCGTTTCCCTTGTCCACGTCGATGTCGCGATCGCCTTCCTTGATCTGCAGTTTGTCGGTGCCTTTCTCGAGCGTCACCGTGCGCTTGTTGTAGATCTCGATGGTTTGATCGCCCTTGCCGTCCTCTTTGTTGGTGCCGACTTTGTGGGTCTCGTCGTTCTTGACGACTGTATTGAGGTCCTTCTGGGCCTGGAGGAATATCTCTTCGGAGTCCTTCTTGTCCTCGAAACGAAACTCATTGAAGCCGCCGCCGTCCTTGGAGACGTTGCTCTTGATCGTGCTCTTCGTCTGATCGGTCGGCAGCGTATAAGGGACGGTCTGTTCGGCGTTGTAGACGGATCCGGTGATGAGCGGCCGGTCGGGGTCACCCTCGAGGAAGCTCACCACGACCTCCTGGCCGATGCGCGGGAGAAACATCTGCCCCCAGGCCTTCCCCGCCCAGCCTTGCGCGACGCGGATCCAGCAGGAGCTGTTCTCGTCGTTCGTCCCCTTCTGGTCCCAGTGGAACTGCACCTTCACCCGGCCGTATTTGTCCGTCCAGATCTCTTCTCCTGACTTCCCGACGACAATGGCCGTCTGCGTGCCGGCGATGACCGGCTTCCGCGTCGTTCGCGCCGGCCTGTAGGTGAGATCGGCCGCGAAGGCCTCGAATGAATTCGAATAGCTGTCCGGCGTCGCACTGTGCGAGACACGCGCGATCGCATAAGCAGCATTGGCGTCGTCCCGATAATGCTTCGCGAGAGTGGATTTCGCGCCCGGATACCAGGCCCGCACGAAGCTCGTGCCGCGCAGGGTCTTCTGCGGCGTTTCCTTTTCCTCCATCCGCAGCTTGGCCTTGGCGTCGGCCGCATCCTTCTTGACGAAGCCGCCGGGATACTCGTAAATGCGGCGCGTGCTGCCGTTCGTCGCCTTCGTGCTGTCGCTCGAGCCGAGAAGGTCGGTCGACGGCGTCTCGAACCCGAAATCGTCGACGGCGTACTTTCCGGGGATGACCGCCTGTTCAATGATGCAAGATGTGACGATGTTCTGCTGGGCCCACAATCCATAGGTCGCATAATCAACCGTCGCCGCGCCCGGGCAATCGACGAACGCGGACGACGCGTCCGCCAAAACGAGGGTGTGCTTCCCGTCCTCGTGCTCGAAGTAGTAGAAGATGCCGTGATCCTCGAGCAGCCGCGACACGAACGCAAACGCGCTCTCGTTGTACTGCACGCAATACTCGAGCGCCGTGTACGTGCCGGTGGTGCTGTTCTCGTAGTCGGTGAACCCCAGCTCGTCGAAAAGGCCGGTGACGATCTCGATGACGGTCTTGTTCTGCCAGATCCGGCAGTCGATGCTCATCGACATCATCCAGAACCAAGGGTGCAACTCCAGAAAGTACGTGAAGAACCGTGCGTCGCTGCCGGCCTGCACGAACCGGCCGACGATGCCGTTCACGTAGCGCGTGGTCGACCCGTCCGCGAGGGCCATCTCCACCGTCGCGCTCTTCCCGACGATCAGCGAGAAATCGAGGGCCTTGTCCTCGGAGACGGCTTCGACGAAGAAGTGAAAGAGGCCCGAGATCCTCTCCTCGCCGTGGAAGCTGCGGATCAGCAGCTTGTCGTCGCCGAGCGGCGTGGTGATGGAGAGGTATTGGTTGGCTTGAGTGAAGGCCATGACGCTAAAGTATGTCCCATGAGTCTGCGCGGTAGAAACGTCAGGCGCGCTGCGCCGCTCGAAGCCGCGACGATCGAGTGCATTCGGTGACGTGCCGTAAGGCGGAGCAACCAGCGGTGCCGGCCGTGCCGGTGGAGAACGGAAATGTCGCTCTATTGGGCCGAACGCGCGGTGGACTACGTACGCACGACCATCGGAATGCGGTCGAACAACCGGGAGTGGGATCGCCGCCAGGGTGTCGTCGACGTCAGCGCGGCCCGGATCGAAGGCTTCCGGCGCCGCTCCGAGGCGGCCGCGAACTGGCAGACCGAGCTCGAGGCGGAAGTCAGTGCCTACCGCGATCTGAAGGCCGGGAACTGCTACGAGATGGCGAAACTGGCCTTCGTCTATCTCGCCGCGAACGGCCAGCGGCCGCTCGAGGTCGCGTACCTCACCCCCGCGGACGCCGTACGCGTGCGCCTCTTCGGGATGAGGGAAGAGGAGGAGGTCGAGCCCGACCACGCCTTTGTCATCATCGGCAGAAAACTCGATCAGGAAGAGCGTCGCGAGCGCATGAGCGGCTACATCACCGTCGCGCCGATCGCGCGCTGGAACTTCGGCGCGGTGGTCTGCGACCCATGGGCCAAGCGCTGCTACTTCGGCGACCGTCTGCCGGTCGAGTCGCAGATGATCAACCGCGTCTCCGCCGGACAGATCCAGCTCTCCTCGGACATCCGCCTCGAGGAAGGGCAGCAGTGGAGTCCGTGATGCTCGCGGTTCCTAGATTCTTGAAGCCGCGGTCTGAGGATTCGTCTCTCAGAGTGCGACGAAAAGCCGGGCGCGGGCTCGGGCGCGGGCGCGCCCGGAAAACCCGCGGTTACCTGCTTTTCCCGGACCCGAACCCGCGCCCGAGCCCGCGCCCGGCCATTGACTCTCAAATTTCAAATATCTTTGGGTAGGCCTAGGAGTCTGCGCGGCAGAAACTGAGCTTCGAGCGACAGGCGTGCCCAAGGCTTGGCCAACAGCGCAGCCGGCCGTGCCGGCCAGCCGGCCGTGCCGGCCGTAAAATGACGGCAATGCGCCTCTTCCTCCAGGACGGTCCCGCGCGGCTGCAGGTCCTCTCCCCGAGTCACATGCGTCAGTTCCGCGACGTCGAGGCCGCGCGCGAATTCCTCAGGCCTCTGATCGCGCAGGCCGGCAACGGCATCGCGATCCGTCGCGCCCTCGGACCCGCGATCGTCGTCACGGACGGCGAATTGCTCGACGCGCTCGCGAAGCGCATCGTCGCCGAGGGACTCTATGTCGTCTCCTGCGCGGACACGTGGCTGGCCTCCATTCAGGGCACGCTCACCGAGTCCTCGGCCGCCGCGTCGAGCGCGGCGGCTGCGGCAGCAGCAGCCACCCAGACCACCCCGCTGCAGGACGAAGAAGCGGCGGCGGCCTCGAGCACCGCCGATCAGACCGAGGAGACACACTACATCGAGATCGAGCTCCTCGACGACGAAGGGAAGCCGATCGCGGACGAGGCGTACTTTGTCGAGCTCCCCGACGGCTCGAGCAAGACGGGCCGCACCGACGCCAGGGGATTCGCGCGCATCGACGGCGTCGATCCCGGCACGGCCAAGGTCACGTTTCCCGATCTCGACAAGGAGTCGTACAACCCGGGCGGAGGCGGGTGATGCCGTTTCATACCGTCCAGCAGGGCGAGACGCTGCTCGGGCTCGCGTCGTCGAACGGCCTCGACTCGTGGGAGGACATCGTCAACGCCTCCGAGAACGCGTCGATCAAAGACACCCTCACCGATCCCGGCATTCTCAAACCGGGCCTCAGTCTCTTCATCCCGAACAAGACGATGAAACAGCAACCGTCGGCGATCGACGCAAAGCATCCGTTCACCGTGAAGCGGCCGAAGGCCTGGTTGCGCCTCGCGATCAAAGACGCCGACGGGACCGCGCTCGCGAACTGCAAGTACGACCTCGCGGTGGCCGGCGCGACGACCAGCGGCACGATCGGTGCTGACGGGATCCTCGAGCAGGCGGTTCCCATCGACACGACCGCCGGAAAGCTCAAGGTCTGGCTCACGGAAACGACGTTCGAGGAGTGGGAGCTGAAAATCGGCTGGATGGATCCGATCGCCGAGGAGAGCGGCGTGAAGGCGCGGCTCGCGAATCTCGGATTCGATTTCGGCGACGACGTCGCCGCGGCGGTGAAGGCGTTTCAGGCCCGGACCGGTCTCGAGTCGACCGGCACGATCGACGACACGTTGCGCGACAAACTGAAGACCTACTACGACCCCGCGCAGGACGAGACCACGCAGGACGTCGAGCCGGAGACGGAGGAGACCGAGGAGGCGCAGGCGTGAGCCGCGTCGCGCACGTCCAGCTCTGCAAAGCCGCCGGCGAGGCGGGCGACAAGCTGCGACTGCGCTCGTGGATCGCGATTCAACTCATCGGAGAGGACGACGAGCCGATTCCCAACGAAAGGTACGCGGTCATGCTCGCGGGCGGCACGATCGTCAGCGGCACGCTCGACGCTGAGGGCATGGCCCGCGTGGAGAACATCCCCTCCGGCGTGTGCGGCGTGTCGTTCCCCGATCTCGACAAGGATGCGTGGACGCCCGTGGAGACGGAGTCGCCGACCACGACCGCGGCTGCGCCGGCGGAGAGCGCGGCGTGAGCCTGAGGGACGAAGAAGATCTGCTCCGCGAGTCCTACGAGCGCGTCCCGTACGCGAGCGGCTCGTATCACCACACGCATCCCGATCATCTCGCGACCCTGGCGCTCCTGCACGGGATCGAGACGGCCCCGCCCACGCGCTGCCGCGTCCTCGAGCTCGGGTGCGCCGACGGCGGCAATCTCCTTCCGATGGCGCTCGAGCTCCCGGAGAGCCACTTTCTCGGCATCGATCTCTCGCCGCGTCAGATCGAGACCGGCCTGGCGAACGTGCGCGAGCTCGGGCTGACGAACGTCGATCTGCGCGCGATGAGCGTCCTCGACGCGGACGGCTCCATGGGGACGTTCGACTACGTGATCTGCCACGGCGTCTACTCCTGGGTCGATCGCGACGTGCAGGAGAAGATCCTCGCGCTGTGCCGGGACACACTCGCGCCGAACGGCATCGCCTACGTGAGCTACAACGCGCTGCCGGGATGGAACGTGCGGCGTTTCGTTCGAGAGCTGCTGCAGTACGGCGCGCGCGATGCGGAGGATCCGGCGACGCGCTCCTTCGAGCTGATCCGGTTCCTCTCGGACGCGACCGCGCGCGATCAGGACGCGTGGGCGCAAATTCTCCGCACCGCGCGCGAGCAGTTCGAGCAGTGGTCGGAAGAGCCGGAGTATCTCCTTCACGACTACCTGGAGCGGACGAACGAGCCGCTGTACCTGCACGAGTTTCTCTCTCGCGCGTCGCGACATGGTCTGCATTACGCGGGCGACGCCGACGTGCCGATGAACGAGCACGACAACCTTGGACCCGAGGTGTCGTCGCGGCTGCGGGCGTTGTCGAGCGATTCACTCGAGCGGGAGCAGTTCTTCGATTTCGTCGTGAACCGCTCGTTCCGCCGCACGCTGCTGGTGCGCGACGGCGTGACGCTCGATCGGACGCTGCAGCCCGGGCGAATGCGACGCCTGCACGCCGCGAGCTCCGCGCGTCCCGTGTCGGCGCAGCCGGATCTCTCGCCCGGCGTGCCGGAGTCGTTCGAAAACGAGCGGGGGAAGCCGTTCAGCTCCTCGCACCGGGAGGCGAAGGCGTTGCTCGTGGCGCTCGCCGATGCGTGGCCGTGCGCGTTGTCATTCGACCACTTGCTCACACGCGTCGACGCGGAGGAGGAACTGCTCGCGGATCTGCTCTGGTCGTTCTACTGGAGCGGCGTCTCCGAGTTGCACCTCGAGCCGCCGGGATGCGTCCATGAGGTGAGCGAGCGCCCGCGCGCGTCGGAGCTCGCCCGCCGGCAGGCTTCCCGCGGGGCGCTGGTGACGAACCTCCGCCGCCGCGTGCTGAAGATCGACGACCCCGTTGCGAAGCTGCTTCTGCTGAATCTCGACGGCACGCGCGACCGCGCCGCGCTCGTGCGCCTGCTCGACCGCGAGGCCTCGGCCGGCCGACTCGACGTCACGGCCGGCGAGCAGCGCGTCGATCCGGCGCGGATTCCGATGGTGTTGCAGGCGGTGCTCGACCATCACCTCAATCGATTGATGCGGCTCGCACTGTTGGAAGCTTGACGCGTGCAACATCGGGCCGCGCGCTACTGGTGTCATGTCCGGCTTGAAAACGCGGGTGCGTCGCAGAGGCTGTGGACCGCACCGGCGGCTCGCCGGTGCGCAACGCACTCACGTTTTCAACCCTGACGCGACACTAGGATGAGGATATGACGGAGCAGGCCGACAACCCGTGACGCGAGCCTCTCCGGCACCGACAGGTTCTGGATTTCAGACAACTCCTTCCTGTCGGAAGTCTACCCATCCGAGGCCGCACGCCAAAGTCATGTGCCGCGCCGCGTTACCTGTGAGAGTGCCTTCGCGACGACCGCCGGCGATTTTGAAGCGACGACGAGGAGTGCGCGAGCGGGGCCCTGGGGTTGCCTACGACCCTGCTCCCAGTTCTGCAGGGTGGACACACTGACGCCGATCATCCGCGCGAACTCTGCCTGCGATTTATGCAGCTTCTCTCGAATGCGCCGAACGTCTTGCGCTTCGAATATGAACTCTCGAGACGGCTTTATCTCGCCGCGATGGATTCGCCCGGCCTCTTTGATACTCTCGACCAGCTCATCGAAAAACTTGTTCTTCATTTGAACTCCGGCGCAACGAGCTTCCGAAGGGCATTCTTTTCGTCGCCGGAAAGATCCGCCTGTTCTGACTTGGAGTAGATGTGCAAGAAGTAAACAACGACCCAACGGCATACCAGTAGTAGATGACACGAACACCACCGCGTTTACCTTTGCTACGGCCCGTTTCGCTCCACCGAAGCTTGCGAATCCCACCGGTGTTCGGAATTACGTCTCCGAGTTCCGGCTGTAACATAAGAGCGGTTTGCAATTCAAGGTACTCAGCGTCCGTTAGTCTCTCGACAAGGCGACGCGTGAACAAAGAGGTTTCACGAAACGCCAGCACCGCACCAGTATACGTCACTGGCTGACAACCCGGGCGCGCGCATGGTCATTCCGTTCCCTCGGCCATGATGTCGCGTGCCGAATTGCGCCAAAAGGTCCGTGACGCCCATCCATTCCGGAGCGCGTGAGTCGTCGCACGACTGGGTCGTGACGTTGTTCATGACGATGCTTCTGCGCATTCGGCAGGGGAAGGGCCGTAAGGATCGATTCGCTCCGTTGTTGCCGACCGCCCTGGGTGTGCTCCCCGCAGTTCATCCTCACGTCCACTGCCTGGTTCCCGGCGGTGGCTCGCGAGCGCGCGGGCCGCTCCCTTGTGAAGAGCGGCCCGCTCGTAACGCAGATCAGTACTTGACGCTGCAGCCGTACGGCTTGCTCGTCGCCACGCTGACCGGCTTGCCCGCCATCGCTTCCTGGAGCGCGATGTCGACGTGAGGCCGCGCCCCTTTGAGATCTGCCGCGCGCGCGGTCGGCTTGTCGTCGATGCCTCCCATGTACACGAGCGTTCCCTGCGGATCGATGACGAACATGTGAGGAGTCGTGCGGGCGTCATACATGCGCCCGACCGTGCCCGACTCGTCGACGAGGAGTGCATGCGGGGCCGCCCCCTTCTCTTTCGTCAGGGCGTTCGCCTTGTCATTCGAATAGTGCCCCTGGTTGCCGGGCGCTGACGAAACGACCGAGAGCCAGACGACGCCTTGATCCGCGTACTTTTTCTGCAGCGCCTGCATTACGTCATTGTCGTAATGCTTCCGGACGTACGGGCACTCGTGGTTCACCCACTCGAGCACCACCCACTTTCCGCGATACTGGCTCAGAGAGTGCGTCTTTCCGTAGGTGTCGACTGCCGTGAGCTCCGGCGCCGCCTTGCCGACCGCGGGGGCAGGGTACGGCGAGGGCCGCTGGGCGGCGTCAGCGCCGCACCCTCCAGCCACGAGCAGCGCGAGCGTCAGCATTGATGTGACGGTCAGCATTCGTTTCATTCAATCCTCCTGATTTTCAGCCGCGAGCGTGATCACTTCACTTCCGAGAATGCATTCATGAGAACTCCGGGACTCAGGATCTCCGGCAGCAGGCGGGGCTGCGCGGCAGGATCGGCGTCGTAGAGGACGTAGAGAGGAACGCCGGAGCGACCGAAGCCGGCCAGCGTGCGGGTGATCGCCGGATCGTTGTTCGTCCAGTCGGCTTTCAGCATTGCGATGTTTCGCGCTTTCACGAGCTGGTGAACCTCGTCCGAGCTGAACGCGATGCGCTCGTTGACTTTGCACGTCAGGCACCACGCCGCCGTGAAGTCGATGAAGACCGGACGTCCCGCTGCCCTGTGCTCGGCAACTCTCTCTTCCGAATAGATCTCCCAGGCGATCCCCTCGGCAGGTCCTGGCGATGGGGCTGCGGTTGCCCTTGGATTCATCAGTGCCGCGCTCGTGCCGGCGAGAACGAGCCCGGCAACGATGAATCCGGCGCCGGCCGTCCGCGCGGCCCATTTCGTTCGCTCCGCGGCCGACAACGTCACCCACTGTCCCCAGATCCAGAGCCCGAGGGCGAGCAGTGTGAGTCCGAGAAGCAGGCGCAGCACACCGTCGATCCCGGTCTGATGGCCAAACACCCAGACGAGCCAGGCGACGGTGGCGAAGAGCGGGAACGCCGTCAAGTGGCGGAAGCGCACCATCCACACACCGGGCCTCGGAAGGAAACGGAGCAGCGCCGGCCAGGCGGAAAGCGCCACGTACGGAGCAGCCATGCCTGCGCCGAGAGCCGTGAAGATCAGCATCGAAGTGCCCGCGCTCTGGGTCATCGCGTATCCGAGCGCGGCTCCCATGAACGGCGCTGTGCAGGGAGTCGCGACGACCGTCGCAAGAACGCCGTTCATGAAGCTCGAGCGGTGACCACTGCTGCCCGCTCCGCCGATGCGCGTGAGCGAAGTGCCGATCTCGACCACGCCTGTGAGACTCAGCCCGAGACCGAAGAGAAGGAAGGCCATCGCCGCGACGAAACCCGGCGATTGCAGCTGGAAGCCCCAGCCGATCTCTTCGCCGGCTGCCCGCAGCGCGAGCAGCAGCGCGGCCAGAGCCCAGAAGGCAACCAGAACACCCGATGCGAACGTGAGGCCGTGGGCACGCACGCGGCGCGGATCATCGCCGGCCGACTGCACGAACCCGAGGATCTTGAGCGAGACGACCGGAAAGACGCACGGCATGAGATTCAGGATGACGCCGCCGGCGAACGCGAGTGTGAGCGCGACGAACAGCGTCGGGGGCACGGCTGTCGTTGCGGCAGTGACTGGCGAAGCGGCAGCCGTAGAGGCCGAAACGGGGACGTCGAATTCGAACGCAGCGGGTTCGCCGCCGCGGCCGCCATTCGCGGCAAGCAGAATCCCGTTGATCCTCTCCGGCGTGCCTGTGAGGTATGGGGAGCGTACGAGCCGCATCGTGACGACCCCGCCATCCACGCTCGTCGTCTGCGGTGCGCTGTATTCGATCAGCGGACCGCTGGCGGCGAAGAACTGCAGGTCGCCATCGTGAATGCCATCGAGCGCGACGCCCTGCGGCGGGTCAATGCGGAGAACGAACTGCCCGGCCTGTTCACTCGCGGCGATGTTCCAGTCATCCGCCGGGATCGGAAGCTTCGCTCTCGTGCTCGCGAATGCAGACGCGGCGGGCTCCGAGGGAACCACCGGGCCTTCGCCGATCGGGACATCGAGAGCGAGGGTGACTTCCTCCGGAATGCAGATCTTCTCGCACACCATCCAGTAGGCGTCCGCGGTCACGCGCGCGGTCGTCCCCGGTTTCGCATCGCTCGCGGCCTTGAACGGGACGAGCAGCATCGTCTCACCCTCGTAGCCGTACGTGGTGAGAGGAGCCATGCTGATCTTCTGTGGATGCGGCCACTGGATGTCGCCGGCGGTGAATCCGGGTGGAAGGTTCCAGCGGATGTCTGTCGGCTCTCCGGAGTCGCCCGGATGTTTCCAGTACGTGTGCCAGCCGTCCTTCATTCGCAACCGTAGGGCGACGTCGAATGATTCGCCGGGGGCTACGGATGGCTTTTCGAGCAGCAACTCCGCCCTCACGTGGGGCGTCGAGACCACTTCGCCATGAGCCGCGGAAGCGACGAGTGACGCCACGACGAGGACCGCAGCGACTGCAACCGCCCTCAGGTCGCGCGATGCCGGACGGATCTGCAAGTCGGGGATTCGTCCGGGCGTCTTCACTGGAAACCGTTATACGGGAGAACGCCGATCGAAGTTCCCCGGAGAGGGAGTCGCGCCTGTCTCGTTACGGTAAACTTGTCCTCTTGCGTTGGATAGAAGCTGCAGCTTGTACACCAGTGCCACGTGCTGCCGTGATCACCGCGGCGATACTCCGATTGTGAGAGCATTCGGTTCTCGGGAACCATGCGCGGCCGTGATCCGTGCAGCAATCCGTCGACACTGATGTCCTCGTCGACGACGCTTGCGACAAAGCAGCCGGCTCGGCCGCACGGTGAAGTTAGCCGGTGCTTTCGGGCTCTTGTCGCTCCAGCGCCTCGACGTCAGCGAGATCTTGAGTACGGCCGGATGCCTTCTTGTTCGCGATCAGATCTCCGCGTGCGAGGATAGGGACCGATTGATCTCCGTAGTTCGCGAGGATTCGATTGCTCCAAGCTGCGTTGAAGTCAACGCCGTCTATCGAGGTGATGATGTCGATCCGAACTGGCTCGACCCTATTTGAAACGTCACACCTGGGGCAGAAAAGTCTTCCGTGGATAGCGCCTCCGTCGGTGCGCCAAACGCTTGCAGCGCTCCGAGGACGCGGCGGGCATTTTCACCATCTGGCCGCACCCACACGTCGAGGTCTTACGTGGCACGCACGTGACCGTGAACTGCCAGGGGGTGGGCGCCGACGACCAAGAACTCAACCGCGTGAGCGTTGAATTCGGCAAATAGATCTCTGAAGTCTTGGTTCAGCACTGCCGGACCACCCCAACGCGATGCGCGTCAGTTCCCAGACGGCTTCGATCCGCTGATCAGGAGTCGATCCCCGCCATCCGGTGTCCTCGGCAGCTGGAGCACCGCCGCGGAGAATGCGCGTGGAGTCGATGTTTCGTTGCTTCACGATGGCATCTTACCTCGGCAGTCGTCGTCCTTCGCGTGTCCAGATCGCCGGTCGCGAAGCTGCTGCTCCTGCACCTCGACGGCACGCGCGACCGCGCGGCCCTGGTGCGCCTGCTCGACCGCTAAACCGCGGCCGGCCGACTCGACATCACGGCCGGCGAGCAGCGCGTCGATCCGACGCGGATTCCGATGGTGCTCCAGGTGCACACGAAAACCGTGATCCGTCCACCTACTGGTACGTTTGCCGCTCTGCCGTCGCCTGCAGCGGCAACACCAAAGCCTTGATCCGTTGAGGACTGCACGAGCACTCGACTGGGAAGCAAAATGCGACTACCGTTCCGGTATGCCGCTCTCAGCGGATGACATAAGGCGAGCCTTTGCCGAGCTCTCGTCCGAGCTGGAACGCCAGGACCGGCGCGCCGAGATCGTTGTCGTTGGCGGAGCTGCGCTGGTGCTCCTGTTCCGGGCCAGGGAAAGCACGAAGGACGTCGACGCTTACTTTGTTCAGCCCGAGGCGTCCCTGGTCCGCGAAGCTGCCGAAGCGGTGGCCGAACGTTTGGCCTTGCCCGACGACTGGCTGAATGACGGCGCGAAAGGATACTTCGTCGGCATCACGACTGGCGAAGTCCTTTACCAGTCGTCTTCCCTCACGGTGCACGCGGCCTCGACGGCGCAACTGCTGGCGATGAAGCTCGCTGCATGGCGTGATGCGATTGATCGCGCCGACGCAAGGCTACTCCTTTCGCGAATGCCCGGTTCCGCCGATGAGATTTGGCGCGAGGTGGAACCATTCGTGCCCCCACACGAACGCGATAAGGCTTCGTACGCTTTGGAAGATCTATGGGAGGCGATGCATGGAGCTTCATGAGCTCGTTCGCGCAGTTCTCGCCGGCGACCTGATCGCCGCCCGGCAGCTCGTGGCGGACGCTCAGCGCGTGAACCAGCACTGGGAGCGACTCGAGCAGCCGCCGGGCCTCAGCGACCGGGAGTTGACTGTAGCCGCGGGGATCACGGAACTGCTCGCGCTTCGCGCCGGCGGGACACCACCGTCGTGGACTCAGGCGGTGGGCGCAGCGCGCGAAATGATCGTTCTCGACCCTGGCTTGGAAGATATGCCGCGATCGTTTGCGCGCGCGAAGAGCTCTGGGCCGGAAGCACTCCGCAGGCGCAACCTGATCGCATTGCCTGATTTTCTCTCAGTCGCGTAGGACTGCCTACTCTCGAGACGTGTCTTTTCGTCCGCCCCAACGTTTTGCCAGGATCGCGACGGAGATGCTTCGCAGCCACAGGAGTCACAGCGTTCGCGATGACCGCCGAGGGCGGCCGCGCGGCAGTCGGCGATGGCGCGCATCACCTTGCGCTGGGCGGGGCTCACGGGGAACTTGGCGAGAAGCTCACCGCCCTTTCCCCGCTCCGTTCGTTCACGAGTGAAGGGCGCCGACTGAATCCTCGGAGCCCACCGAGGCAGATCACTCGGTCCTGGTTGGCGGAGTGATCCTGTAGAGGGGACTACGAACCTGTGCGAGACGTGTGTGTAGATCTCGGTGGTGCGGCCGTGGGCGTGACCGAGCATGAGCCCGATGCCGCGGACCGCGCTGTCCTATTCGACCAGATGCGTGGCAAACGAGCGCGTGAGGTTGTGGGTAGAGACGCGTTTGGTGAGGCCGGCATCACGGGCGGCGATCTTGACCGCCCGGTGCACGGTGGTGGAACTGAGGGAACGTGAAGCATCGTTCTTGCTGGGGAAGAGCAGTCCTTTTGGATGACCACTCGCGAGCCACCATTCGTGGAGCAGGCCCAGGGCGGTCGGCGACAACGGAGCGAAGCGATCCTTACGGCCCTTGCCCTGACGGATGCGCAGAAGCATGCGAACGAGTCGATGTCGTCGACGCGAGGGCGGCAGACCTCGCCGAGCCGAATGCCGGCCGAGTAGAGAGAACCGTGATGATGACGCGATCGCGGAGTGAGCGGATGCCGGTGAGGAAGGCCAGGACCTCATCGACGGAGAGAACGACCGGGAGGTGGCGTTCGCGGTGACCGAACGGGATGCGCTGGACCAGTTCGGGACGATCGAGCACGTGCCGGTAGAAGAAGCGCAAGGCACAGACGCACTGGTGCCACGAGCAGTACGAGACGTTCTTCACGTCGCGAATGAAGAGCAGGTACTCCTCGACGTGGGGACGGCCGAGCCGGTCGGCGGAGCGTCGGAGGTGAGCGGCAAACCTGGCGACCATGTGGATGTAGGTGGACTCGGTGCGGGAAGACATGTTGCGGATGCGTAAGGCTCGGCACATCTGCTCGCGGAGAGGGGTGGTGGTGGTGACCATGAACGATCTCCTCAGTGAGATCGAATCAGTGGATCACCTTGGCCTCCGCCGGGACGGGTGGGAGGAAATGACCGGGCCTCGGTAGGATCGCTCAACTACGCGAAGCGCGGCTTCGTTCACTCAAGGCTGCAACCGACGCCACCGGCGCCACGTGAGTTGTAGTTTGCTACTCTTCTGCGTGCGGGTTGGCGCGGCTGAGCGTCAGGCCGTTAGGTTAGGCGCACGAGTGTCGTTCGACGCCGCGAGGGGCGAAGCATCGTCCCCACATGTTACGATCAGTGCCGCAGTGTAGGGTGAGACGAATGGCTGCACAATTTGAGGCGATAGCGGATCAGATCGTCAAATATCTTGGTTCTCGGACAAATCATTCGGCCGGTGAGGTTGCCTGTCGAGCGGCGATTCAGCACCATTGGCAGTCCGTCGTGACCTGGAGTTCTCGCATTCAGATTCTAGGCATGCCCAAGGCAGCCGACACTGAGGTCGGCACGATCGGCTTACGAATTAGCGATCTCCCTCGGCGGTTCAGCCGCGCCGATGCTCCCGCCGAGATTCGCAGCGATGTCGATCTTGCTAGCGATGATCGAAGTTACGTACTCTTGGGCGACCCCGGAAGCGGCAAGACTACAACGCTCAAGCGCCTCGCGCGCCGCCTAATTGATCCGGATACTCTTGGCGTAACGCGCTTCCCTATAGTAGTACGACTCCGCGAGTTGCCACGCTATACGAATCTTTTCGTGACGCTGGCGCACACGCTCGGATTTTCGCTAACGGAGCGTGTCCGCACCTTCACAACCGACGCAGGTACGAATAAGAAGGTCGTTAATCAATGGCTGGGAGACTTGCCACTGGATCACGCCATCGCTGCATTTTTCAACACAGTCGACACGATCCTCCTACTCGATGGTTTGGATGAAGTAGGACCGATTGCTCGTCGTACCATGGAGCGGGATATCGCGTGGCTCGTATGCAACTCGCCTCGTGCGAAGACGATCGTCACATGTCGTAGTGGTGACTATAACGTAATGCTAGAAGGTATGGACCACGTTGAACTCTGTCCTCTCGACGCCAGAGATGTCGCCATGCTGGGTCGCTGCTGGTTGCCCGATCACCACGAGACGTTCGGAACGCTCATGGAGGCCGCCCCCTTTCGTGAAATGGCCGAGAGCCCGCTAGTTCTTGCTCAGCTAATGATGCTATACCGCCGTTACGGCCATCTCCCGCAGCAGCCGGCGCAGATCTATCGCCGTATCATTGCTTTGATGGTAGAGGATTGGGATGCCGAGCGGGCAATTCGCCGGCCGTCTCGGTATAGCGACTTCGACACCGAGCGTAAAGTATCCTTTCTGTCGGCCTTGGCTTATCACCTGACTGTCGTGCAGCAGCAGCGGTCATTCAGCGAGAGGGATCTTCTTGCCGCTTACGAGCAGTTGCACGCGCGCTTTCACTTGCCGGCCACCGAAGCCAAACATGTGTTGGCAGAACTGGAGGCGCATACAGGACTTTTCCTCAATTCTGGGGGTACTCGATTCGAATTCGCGCATATAGCGTTGCAAGAGTATCTGTGTGCTGAGTATCTGGTGCGGGAGCCGATAGCGCATAGCCCTTCTCGCCTACTTGATATTGCTCCGACCGTAGTCGCAATTGCGTCAGCTCTCTCGTCGGATCCGAGTACATGGGTTGCATCTCTCGTGCTTGCGGCTGAAGGCACCTCATGCTCCGGCGCTAATCTGAGAGCGTTCTTCGGTCGGCTGGCGCTAGAGCGCCCGCACTTCCGTCCATCGGCTGCGTTGGGTGTCGCACTTCTTAAGGTGTTCACATCACATGATGATAAAGTCGCAGCCGTTCTCATGAGTTTCCTGGATGACCCAAACGTAGCTACTTCCGTCCGTGCAGCGATCGAACTCTACGAGCCGGCACGCAACGACAATCAGCGCGTCGGGTATGTCCGTCTCCGGCGTGTTCGAGAACTCGACCCACATTTGGAGCTTCTCACTCCTACCTCCCTCGAAACAAGTCGTGACGTACTAGAAAGGATACGACGGCCGACCTTGGGCTAGACTCTGAACACCATGGCAACCCCTCGCGTGTTTATCAGCTCGACGTGGTACGACCTCCGATACATCAGAGAGAACATTAAGTATTTCGTGCGAACGTTGGGGTACGAGCCGATCCTGAGCGAAGAAGGATCGGTCTTTTATGACCCCCGTGTTCACGTTCAAGATGCCTGTCTTGGCGAGATACCAAACACTCAGATGTTTATACTAGTCATCGGTGGACGCTATGGCAGCGAATACCGGGCAACCAGCGACTCCGTGACAAATCACGAATACCGTGAGGCAGCGCGGTTGCGCATTCCGATCTTCGCTCTCGTCGATCAGGCTGTGTACAACGATTTTCAACTGTATCTGGCCAACCGCCAGAATGGATCCGTCGACGCATCGCTCATTTCATACCCATCGGCGGATAGTACGAGGATTTTCGAGTTCATCGAGGAGGTACGCTCGACAGCGATAAACAATGCGCTCGTGCCATTTAAGAATTTCGCTGACATCGAGACGTACCTGAGGCTGCAGTGGGCTGGAATGATGTTTTCGTTCTTGCTCAGCCGGAATGAAAGCGAACGCGTGACGGATACACTCACAATGCTGCGCGGGATTAGTGAGCGCGTTGAGATGCTTTCCCGCCAGATCTTGGAGTCGGTAGGAACTAAGACCGCTAAGATCACCGCTGAGCTATATGACAGGATGTTGGAGTATGAATGCGCGCGCGATATGGCGTACGCCCATGGCCGTCCAACTCCTCAGGCGATACTGCTGTCGGATACATTCTCCGAATGTGCCGCACGACTTGGAATGAATTTGCGCGTTCAGGATCAAGACGAATCGTCGATCGACGCTACAGGAGCGATTTCGCGGCCGCGGTTCGACCAACACTGTGGCGAATATGCAGCATTGCGAGCGGCGCTTCTGGATGTGCTTGCGAGCCACGGGATGACAGTTCGTCAGTACCTCGATGATACGTCGCACCGAGAACACGCGTAGCGGGTGCGCCGGTAGCCGGCGCGCCCGGCGCGCCCGGCGCGCCCGGCGCGCCGGCCACCAGCCCGCCGACAGCTTCACACCAAAGTTAGCCGGTGCGTCATAGTTCTAGTGTCGTGTCACGGCTAAAAAACGTGGGTAAAGCTGCTTGTATCTGTTTACCGGCTTGATCGGCGGATGAAGTCGTAGTTTACTGAGAGCGTGCAAGGGGTGGAGGGGCTGCTCGCCGAGGTGAAGGCGATGCGGCAACGGGTCGAGGCGCTGGAGCAGCGCGTGACGGATCTGGAAGCGGAGAATGCCGCGTACGAACCGAGAACGCAGCGCTGCGGGCCGAGAACACCGCACTGTCGGCCGAGAACAGGCCGGGGAGCTTCTGGACGGTGCCGATGTCGTGGCCGCGCTTGAGCAGTGGGCGGCAAAGGAGTGGCGGACGGTGTGGCGGGTGACGCGTTTGTCGATTCCGGCCTCTCGCGCGTCTTCACTCACGGCGCGTGGGACGACCGTCTCGTGAAGGTGGTGGCGGCCTTCTCTCCCCTCGGGGTCGTGCCAGCGCCGCGTCGCGGGGAAGACCCGGTGCCATCGCGAGTCGCGAACGGCGGACGGGAACTTGCGGGCGAGAGCGTCGGGCCGCTAGGTCTCGCCCCACCCGCTCGCGAGATCATCCTGGTGGAGCTACAACACGATACGGGTCACACCGACGACGTCGCCGCGTTCTTGTGCAGCACCGCCCTCACCCGTTTCACAAACTCCTGGGTCTCTTTGTACGGCGGAATGCCACTGTATCGGTCGACGGCGCCTTCGCCGGCGTTGTAGGCGGCGAGGACGCGATCGAGATCGCCTTCGTAGCGCTCGAGAAGCCAGCGGAGATACGTTGCGCCGGCGGCGACGTTGTGTACGGGGTCGTGCAGGCGCTCGGCGTCGAAGCCGAAGCGGCGGGCGGTGGCGGGCATGACCTGCATCAGGCCGCGCGCGCCTTTGTGCGAGACGGCTCGGGCGTCGAAGTTCGACTCGACGCGCATGATCGCGGCGACGAGGTAGGGCGGGACGGACTCGCGATACGCGGTCTCTTCGATGAGCGCGTCGTAATCACGCGGCGCGCGCGCGCGATAGGCGACGAGCATCGGCGCGGGATCTGCGGGTGCCGGCTCCGCGGGCGGCGCCCAGCGGGGCATGACGAAGGGTTGCGAGCTCGAAGCTGCGAGCTGCGCGCGTTGTGGCGCGGGTGCAGGTGCAGGTGCAGGTGCAGGCGCGGGTTTCGCCGCCTGCGGTGCACCACTCGCAACGAACAACTCGATGGTCCCGACACTCGGCAGCACTCCCACGAGGAAGCCGGCACTGAACAACAGCACGTTCAGGATGAGCATCGAAAGCAGCATGACGACGACCGTCAGGCCGTCGAGGCGGTAGCGCAGGGCACGTCGTAGTTTTGCCATTGTCTCAGCTCCATGTTGCGACGAAGACGCGCTGGTAGACGGCTGCCAGCCCCTTCGTCGGGTGGGTGATGTACCGGTACAGAAATCTCCAGAAGGCGTCGCGGTTTGGGAGCTCGGCCTGTCCTTCCTCCGCGTCGAAGAAGGAATACCTGCCGCCGGAGACGATCACTCCGACGGCGTGCCCGGACCCTCCGCCGGTGCGCAGGAGGCCGATCATGTGTCGCGTGCCGCGCAGCGACTCGAGCGCGGCGAGGGTATGTTCCGGCGTGAGCGCCGCCACGTCGGTGGCGCCGACGTACGTCAGCCCGAATTCGCCGGTGATGAACTCGTACGACGATTTCCCGCTGCCGTGATAGCGCCCGTTGGCGTTGAGGAGGTCGATCTTTCCTCGCGACGAACGGAGCTTGGTCTCGATCGTGTCGGGACGGATCAGGAACTCGCCGACCGTGAGCGCGCAGAAGCCGCTGAACGTGCCCCTCGGAATGGCGAGGGAATCGAAGAGAGAGCTCTGGGCCCACGAGAACTTCACCGTGCCCCCTCCGGCTTCGGCAGCGTCGCGGATCAGTACGCGATCCGGCGGTGCGACGGAAATCGCCACGGCTGCCGACGAAGCGGCGGGCGATGCCGCGCGCGGCGCCGGCGAGGGTGCGGGCGACGGCGACGGCGACGGCGATGGTGCAGGCGCGGGTGACGGGGAGGCGGTGGTCGTCGTCGCACTGCGAACGATCGCCGCGCCCCGCGCGATGCTCGGAGAGGCGGCATGCGGAACGGCGGTCCGGCTGCTCGCTTCCGCGGAAGCCACCGCCGCCGCGCTTCTCGGTGCGGCCGCGCGGAGACCGGCGCCCCAGTGTCTGCGCAGGTACGCCAAAGGCTCCGCTCCCGCGACGAGCGCGCCCGGCGGTAGCCCGTTGATGATGCGCTCGGTAGCGGCGGAATCCGGTCTGCCGGCCGTCGACTGGTCGATCAACGCGGTGAGCAGAGGCATGAATTGCATGTACTTCGTGCTGTCAGGAACGCGCCGGTTGAGCCGGGCGACGAATTCCTCGATGCACTTGTCCGCGGACGTGGGGAAGGCTTCGGCGCTCATACAAAGTTCCCCTGTTCATCTACGGAGATGTGAATGGTGGAGAAGTTCGTGCCGTTGACCATGCGCTCGAGGATGCGCGTGGAGAGCTCGGGCAGGAGCGTCTGGGTGAGGATCTGGTCGATCTCGCGCGCGCCGCTGGAGGGATCGCAGCGGTCGGCGAGCGTCTGCACGAGCCCCGGGTCGTAGGTGAGCTCCGCGGCGTGGTTCTCGCGCACGCGCTGTTCGATGGATTTCATCTTGAGCTCGACGATGCGCAAGACCTCGCGCTTGCGCAGCGGGAAATACGGCACGATGACCAACCGCGCGAGCAGCGCGGGCCGGAAGTGCTGCAGCAGCGCGGGCCGCAACGCCTCGACGACCGCGGCCGGATCGCGTTTCTCGGCCGGCGTCCGACAGAGCTCGAGAATCACTTCCGAGCCGGCATTGGACGTCATGATGATGACGGTGTGCTTGAAGTCCACCGGCACGCCTTCGCCGTCCTCGAGGATGCCTTTGTCGAACACCTGATAGAAGAGATCGACGACGTCGGGGTGCGCCTTCTCGATCTCGTCGAGCAGGATCGCGCTCCACGGCTTCCGGCGCACGGCCTCGGTGAGCACGCCGCCGCGGCCATAGCCGACGTACCCCGGAGGCGCGCCCTTCAGCGTGGCCACCGAGTGCGCCTCCTGGAACTCGGACATGTTGAACGAGATCAGATTCCGCTCGCCGCCGTAGAGCTCCACGGCGAGCGTGAGCGCGGTCTCGGTCTTGCCGACGCCGGTCGGGCCGACGAGAAGGAACACGCCCTTCGGCTTCGAGGGATCCTCGAGTCCCGCGCGCGAGGTGGAGACGCGACGGCAGATGGCCTCGAGGGCCTGCGGCTGGCCGACGATGCGCCGCGACATCCGCTCGTTGAGCGTGAGCACGCTGCGGATCTCGTCGGAGAGCACGCGGCCGACGGGGATGCCCGTCCAGCCGGAGACGACCGCGGCGACGATGCGCGAGTCGACGGCGAGCGGTACCATCGGATTGTCGCCCTGGAGCGCGTCGAGCGCCTGGCGCTTCTCCGTCGCGTCGCCGCCGGCGCTTTCGAGTTTCCGGATCTCCGCGACGAGCTCGCGCTCCTTCGTCCACTGGTCGTTGACTTTCGCACGCTCGTCGCGCAGCTCGCTGAGCTGCTGTTCGAGCTCGCTCTTCGTGCGTCCTTTGCCGGCCAGGTCGCCGTCGCGCGTGCGGATCTCGAGCTCCGTCTCGGCGATGCGGATGTTGCGGTCGATGTCCTCGACGGTCGCCGGCGTTCCTTCCTGCGCGAGCGCCACGCGCGCGCAGGCGGTGTCGAGCACGCCGATGGCCTTGTCGGGCAGGCGGCGCTCGGAGAGGTAGCGGTGCGAGAGTGCGACGGCGCCGCGCACGGCATCGTCGAGGATGCGCACGCGATGGTGCTTCTCGAGATGAGGCGCGATCCCGCGAAGCATGTCCAGCGCGCGCTCTTCGTCCGGCTCCTCCACTTTTACGAGCTGGAAGCGCCGGGTGAGCGCGGGGTCTTTCTCGAAATACTTCTTGTATTCGGACCACGTCGTCGCGGCGATGGTGCGCAGCTCGCCGCGCGCGAGGGCGGGCTTGAGCAGGTTCGCGGCGTCGCCCTGGCCGGCCTGGCCGCCCGCGCCGATCATCGTGTGGGCCTCGTCGATGAAGAGGATGACCGGCTTGGCTGCCGTCTTCACTTCGTTGATGACGTTCTTGAGGCGCTCCTCGAACTCGCCTTTTACGCCGGCGCCCGCCTGCAACAGGGCGAGATCGAGAGTGCGGAGAGTGATGTTGCGGAGCGGTTCGGGAACGTCGCCCGATGCGACGCGCAGCGCGAACCCTTCCGCGATGGCGGTCTTGCCGACGCCGGCGTCGCCGACGAGGATCGGATTGTTCTGCCGGCGGCGGGTGAGGATGTCGATCACCTGGCGGATCTCGGCGTCGCGTCCGCGGATCGGATCGATCTTGCCGGCGCGCGCGTCTGCGGTGAGATCCACGGTGTACTTGCCGAGCGCCGTGGTGTCGACGCGCTCCGGCGGCTGCCCGGACGACGCGTGTGACGGGGTCGCGCCGGGTGTACTCGCCGGACCGATGGTCTCTTCGCTGGACTCGCGAATGAGATCGCGGAGCGTCTCGCGCAGGGACTCGCGGGGGATCTTCGCGAGCACGGGGCACGACTCGTAGATGGTCGCGCGCAGCGACTCGTCTTCGTACAGGGCAAGCAGGAGCCCGCCCGAGCGGATGCCATTGGACTCGAGGAAGAGCGTCGACTGCACCCATCCTTCGCGCAGGAGCTTGAGGATCTGCGGCGACATGGCCGGGGTGCGGCTGTTGCCGCGGTCGAACTTCTCGATCGCGGTGGTGAGCTGGCGCGTGAGCTCTCCGTTCTCGATTCCGTAGTAGCGCAGCACCGGCGCGAGGTCGGTCGACGGCAGGTCGAGGAACTTCATCAGGAGGTGCTCGACCTCGACGTTGTAATTCGTCTGCGCAACGCACAGCGCGGCCGCGGTCTCCAGCGCGCGCTTCGAGAGCGGATTCAGTTTCGAGATCAGGGATCTCAGCTCACTGCTCATTGCGCGCTCCGTTAAAACCGAGAATGAGTTTCGACGTCATCCCGACATCCGGTGCCGCTGACGCGGCACCCCCCCTTGCATTCCTTTCCGGGGGTCGCTCGCTGAGCGCTCGCACCCCCGGCTACCGTCTGGCTGCCGCTCCGCGGCACAGGATCCGGCCGCTTCAAGTCGCCGTAGACCGTACGGCGCAGACCTCGGAAGGCCCAAACTCCAGGTGCGGGCGGGACGCCCGCACGTCAGCCGGCGGGACGCCGGCGGTCCGCTGGAACGGGCGGCCGACTCACGTGGCAACGCAGACATGCGGACCGCCGCCGTCCCGGCGGCTGACAGGTCGGCGTCCCGCCGGCCTTGCGCGGGCGACCGTTTCATGCGCGTGTCGCGCGCCATCATCAGCTCGCTGCTCATCGTCGTCCCACCAATCGCACCTGGGTGTCGTCGCGGGTCATGTCTTTCGTTTTCACCCAGGTCGTCCAGCCGAGGTACGCGCCGTATGCCGCGCCGAGGCGGAGCTCGGGAACTTCGGCGGCGTGCAGCGCGAGGCGGAACGTGAATCCTAGCTCCTCGCGCGAGTAGAAGCGGACCAGTGCCACGAGCGGCTGGAACGCGCGTCCGGTGGGCAGGAACGATAGAAACTGCGCGAGCGTGAGGGGCCCGATGCGCACCTCGAAACTCGCGGCCTGGTCCCACACGCGGCGTCCGAGAACGGCCGTCGATCCGAGAACCTGATTCTGTCCCGACTCGCCGATGCGCGTGACGTCGTCGTCTTCGATGCGATCCCAGCGCCCGCGGAAGGGCTCGATCCCGACGTTCGTGTCGAAGCAGTCCTCGAGGAGACGCCGGAGGCCGACCGCGGGACGGACGCTCTCGCTGAAGAAACCGGTGTAGGCGAGCAGGGTGCGATCGCGCACGCCCATACGTCCGCCGAGGTGCGGCGTGCCGAGGCCGAGGAGCGCGTGCAGCACGGTCGCGACGCGGCCGCGGTCCGGCGCCTTCGCATCGAGCGCAGGCCGATACTTCTTCCGCGCGCGATACAGCAGCGAGACGAGGCGGTGATTGAAGATGTCCAGGAACTCGGCGAACGCTCCGTCCCTGCGGAAGCTGCGCTCCATGATCAGCTCGACCACGGCGGGGGGCAGCGGACCCATGCTCCCGGCGAGGCCGAGGACGTTCACGCGCATCTCGGCCGGCTCCCCTTCCGCCGGCGGACGGATCGTCTCGACGTCGCCGGGAGGAAAGTCCAGGCGCACTTGCGATTTGAAGCGCACCACCTCGAGCCGGGGGTCGACCCCTTCGGCGGGCGAGGTGCGATCGGGGAAGAGCGTCTCCAGCAGACGGACCGCCTGGAGGAAGGAGAAGCGGTGCCCCTCCTGCCACAGCCCCTCGGCTACAGTACGGCTCTGCCGCCAGCCATAGGAGGCCATCGGTTCGATTCCCCTTCGCGCGCGACGCGCGTCATGACGAGTTGCGTGAACGAGTTCGTGGAGGCGTGGAGACCGAAGAAGCGGCTCAGAACCGAGGCCAGAAGGAAGGCGCTGCTGCCGGCGTAGTTCTCGTCGTCGAACGTGAGAGTGACCTCCGTGCCGCGCGCGAAGCCCTTCCAGTCCGGAGTCGGCGCGCGGCGCATGATCTGCCGCTGAGCCATGGCCTGAATGCCGCGAATCTGCTGCCAGTGCGCGGGCGACTCCGCGAAGCAATACAGGCCGAGGATCTCGTGCAGCGCGCGAAGACTCTCGCGCTCCTCGGTCAACGAGAGGTGATTGAGCGACAGGTGCGAGACCAGGCGCCACAGCGCCTGTCCTCCGAGAGGCGGATCGATCGGACGGGTCGGCTTCTTGACGCTGACGATCCGCGACACCGGGATGGCCTCGTCCGACTGCAGGCGCGCGTCGGCCGGGAGCTGCACCGCGAGCGTGCGATTCGTGCAGAGCGTGTGCGCGAACACGACTTCCTCGGGCGGATGCGTCGCCTTGAAGTCGAGATCGCGGAACGACAGCAGGACGTCCGTGCCGGTGAGATCCTCGCGCGACGCGGGGACGCGGCGTGCGTGCCAGAACGCCTTCTGTTTGCGGGTCTCCATGCCGTGCGTGAACGAGTAGAACGGCGCGTACTCGCGTGAGGACTCGACCTCGTTCGAAGAACCGGAGACGGAGACGATGGAGTGGATCTCGGTCGTGCGCTCCTTGCGCATGTCGCCGACGAGGCGGTACTCGATCTGGCGCTGATCGATGCGGATGGGCTCGGTCGTTTTGCGGAAGAGATTCGCGATCGGCGTGCAGCCGAGCGAGAACGTGTCGGGCGACAGCAGCAGCCGTCGCTTCGACGCGCGATCTAGCAGGAAGAGGAGGTCGATCGATTGCCCGGACGCGCGACCTGCCAGTCCGGAGACGTCGACGAAGTGGAACTTCTCGGGGAACGCGAAGTACTCCTGCAGCAGGCGATACGCGGGATGGGAGTGGCGCGGGTAGGGGATGACCTCTTCGTCGTCCTCGAGGCCGACGGCGGTGAGCGCGTTCTTGGGGAGATACGAATGCGACCTCGCATCGTGCGGCACGACCGCGACGCGGATGGTGTCGCGCAGGAGAAGCTCGTAGACCCGGCTCACGAGGACGGGATCGCCATGGAGGTAGAAGCGGAGCCTGTCGACGCCGAGGACCTCGAACGGATCGGCGAGCGATTCGAGCCGCACGCGCAGCACGGCCGCGACGTCGGCGCCGAGAAAGTCGAAGCGCTCCGGCACCTCCATCTCCGCCTGCGCAACCTTGATCGGCCAGAGCGTGACCGGATAGCAGGTGCGCATGCGGCAGACGGCGCCCTGATCGGCGACCGCGAAGAGCGGGGTGTGCTTCGCGATCGCGAAGCCGGTGGTGAGCTTCGCGCGCTCGGGATCGAAGTCGAAGCGGGCCACGGCCATCGACGGCACGGGGCGGAGGTAATGCGGATAGAGCACGTCCAGGAGCTCGGCGGCGACCTCCGGGAAATCGGTGTCGAGATCGCTCTGGATTCGCGCGGTGAGGAATGCGAACGACTCGATCAGCCGCTCGACGTGGGGGTCGGGACACTCGCCCGGCTGCAGCTCGAGCCGTGACGCCACCTTCGGATAGCTCCGCGCGAACTGCTGCCCCATCTCCCGGAGATACGAGAGCTCCTCGAGGTAGTAGCGGAGGAAATCGTTACCGGGTGCCCGCATGGACCTCGAACTTTCCTTCCTTCAAGTCCAGCGAGGTCTCGAAGGAGACCGGCTCCGGCACCATGTCGGTGAGGAGCGTCGCTTCGATGATGCCGAGGAGCGAGAGGTCGTTGCCCGGGTAGGGCTCGAGCGAGACCTGAACGTCGATGAGACGCGGCTCGAAGGCCTCGATCGTCCGGCGGAGGAGCTCCGCCAGGCGAACGCGGTCGTCGTAACTGCGCGGGGAGAAAACGGAGAAGTCGGGAACGCCGTAGTCGATGACCGAGCGTTCCCGAATCGGGAGCCGATGCGCCGGGAAGGGGCAGCGTGTGTTGAACAGCTGCTCCAGCTCCCGGCGCACCGACTCGCGTAAACCTCGACGGTCGAGCGTGCGCGACGGGCGCAGCTCGTGTCGCAGACGGGGATCGCGGTCGACGAGCCTGTCGAACAGGGGCATGCGGACCTCGATCTTCTGCGTGGCCATGGCGTTTACTCGACGACTCGGGTCTCGAGGTTGTGCTTGGCCGGCTTGTTCGAATCGGCGCTTCCGTCGGCCGCCTTCTGGTTCTTGTAGTTGTACTGCACGATGCCGTAGTCGAGCGACACGTTCTCGACCGGGACGTCGCCGGGACCGCCGGAGACGCTGTAGTTCGAGATCACGACGTGCTCCATCACGACCTTGAGGTACTCGACGGGCTTGTTGTCGGCGGCGCCGTCCGCGCGATAGCAGGTCAGGGTCGCCTTGCCGAACTGTTTGCCCGACCAGCAGTACTTCAGGAGCGAGTCGGTCGCGGTGTCGAGGTACTTGGTGAAGGTGAAGTTCTGGTGCGTGGCCTGTTCGACCGTGCCCGAGCCCGCGGAGCTGCGCGAAGGGCTGGTCGGCTGCACGAAGCCGTGGTTCCAGGAGAGCACTTCGATCTCGCCTGCGTGCTCGGCGGCCGTCGACGATGCCGTGACGGCCGGCTCCTCGAACTTGAGGTACATGTTGATTGCCATGGTTCATTTCCTCCTGTGAAACGTGATCAAGCCGCGGCCGGCGGCGGGAGCTCGGCGACGAGACGGATCGACGCGGTGAGCTCTTCGAGCTGGAAGTGCGGGCGCAGGAACGCGACCGCGCGGTACGCGCCCGGCTTGCCCGGCACGTCGAAGACGTCGACGCGCGCCTCACGGAGCGGGAACTGCGCCTTCAGCTCCTGGCCGGCGTCGTCGGTGCCGAGGACGTACATGCCCATCCAGCGGTTGAGGTACATCTGCAGCGTGTCTTTGGTCTGGAAGCTGCCGATCTTGTCGCGGCAGATGACCTTCAGGTAGTGCGCGAAGCGCGACGCCGCGAGGAGATACGGGAGACGCGCGGAGATGCGCGCGTTCGCGTTCGCCGAGTCGGTGTCGTATTGCTTCGGCTTCTGCGTCGTCTGTCCGCCGAAGAACGCCGCGTAGTCGGTGCCCTTGCAGTGACACAGCGCGACGAAGCCGAGGGTGTCGAGCTCCTTCTCCCGGCGATCGGTGATGGCGATCTCCGTCGGGCACTTGAGGGCGATGTCGCCTTCATCGGTCTTGAACGTATGCGTCGGCAGACCGGTGACCATGCCCCCGCCTTCGACGCCGCGGATCGCGGCGCACCAGCCGTAGAGCGCGAACGCGTTCGTGATGCGCTGCGTGAGCGCCCAGGCCGCGTTGCCCCACAGATACTTGCTGTGGTTCTTGCCGTCGGTGTCCTCGACGAAGTTGAACTCCTCGGTCGGCACGGTGTTCGGGCCGTACGGCAGGCGGAGCAGGATGTGCGGCAGCGCCAGCGTCACGTAGCGCGAGTCCTCGGTCTGCTGGAACGAGCGCCACTTGATCAGCTCCGTCGACTCCATGATCTTCGCCAGATCGCGCGGGTTCCCGAGCTCGGTGTAGCTGTCCATGTCGAACAGACGCGGCGAGGCGGCCGAAACGAACGGCGCGTGCGCTGCTGCGGCCACGCCGGAGAGCTTCTCGAGCAGGGCCATGTCCTGTGGATGCCGGCCGAACTCGTAGTCGCCGACGATCATGCTGAAGGGGAAGCCGCCGAAGGTGCCGTACTCCTCCTCATAGATCTTCTTGAAGAGCTGGCTCTGGTCGAACTCGATGGCCTGGTCCAGGTCCTTGAACACTTCCTGCTTCGTCGCGCACATGAGGCGCAGCTTGAGACGCGTGCTGGTCTCGGTGTTCATGACCAGGTAGTGCAGGCCGCGCCACGACGCCTCCAGCTTCTGGAAGTCTGGGTGGTGCATGATCTCGTTGAGCTCGAGGGAGAGCAGCTCGTCGATGCGCGCGATCTGGGCCTGGATCATGGCCATGGTGTCGCGGCTGACGGTCATGCCCTCGTCGAGGATCTGGTGGACGAACTCGCCGACGAGGTCTTTCGCGCGCGGCTTCTGCTCCTCGTCGCGGGCGAGCTTGCCCTTGGAGATGATCTGGTCGATCAGCGACCCTTCGGCGGCGGCAGCGGATGCTGAGGCCTCCGGTGCGGGAGTGGTTTCATCAGCCATTGGATCCTCCTTCGACGGCGGCCTTGATCTGCTGCTGGCTTTCGGTGTTGGCGGCGACGTCCTGCAGCAGGGCGTCGAGATCGTCGTTGCCGTCGAGCTTCGCGAGCAGGTCGTTCAGGCGCTGGCGGGCCTCGAAGAGCTTGCGCAGCGGCTCGACCTGCAGCACGAGTTGCTCGGGACGGAAGTCGTCGAGCTTCTTGAACTTCAGCTCGACGTTCATCTTCGTGTCGTCGTCCTTGAGCTTGTTGTCGACCTGGATGGCGAGACGCGGACCGATGGACGCCAGGACGTCGTTGAAGTTGTCGCGGTCGATCTCGACGAACTTCCGGGTCTTGATCGGCAGCATCGGGTTTTCTTGCTTGCCGGCGAGGTCGGCGAGGATGCCGACGATGAGCGGGAGCTCTTTCTTCTCGATCGCGCCGCCGGTCTCGACGTCATAAGTGATCTGAACCCGCGGCGGGCGAATGCGAGTCAGTTTCTTTTGTGTGCTTTCACTCACTGAAGCCTCCTTCTGAATGTGTTGATGGTTGTGGCGCGAGTCGTTTCTGTGGGCATGCCGTGCGTGTTCACCCCCTGGGGTTCGTTGGTCGATCTCAGCTCGGGCGTTTCATCCCGAGCAACGCGTAAACGGTGTTGATGTCCGCGTTTTTCTGCAGCAGCTCCTCGAGCAGCTCGACGAGGCTCATGTTTCCCCACGAGATCGCGCGGCGGACGAGGTACGGGACAGGACTGTGCGGCTCGGTGCGCATCAGGTACTCGGAGGCATCGGTCAGCGCGCGATAGGCGTCGGCGCGGCTGGCGATCGGGCCGACGACGAGGCGCGGCGTGGGCGGCGTCGAGGCGGATTCGGTCGTGTCGATCATCGTTTCTTCCAGCACTGGATTCGGCGGCTCTTCGGGAGCGGTGAGCTCCCCCTTATCGGTGCGCTCGCGGATGACCCGCGCGGCGAAGGCTTGAATGGACTGCAGAAGCTCGCGCAGAGGCGTGAGGCTCGGCGCCTCCTGGGCGCCGCACTTCTCGACGACGACCGCGTCGAGCGCGTCGAGTGCGGTTAGACAGGCCGCCAGCTCGTCGTTCAGGGCGGCGTACCACGCGCCCGGCGTGAGGGAGACGGCGACGAGGAACTTCTGTTGCGTCACCGTGCCCGCGGCCTGGGCCTTGGTCAGCGCCTGCTGGTCCTTGACGGCGATCTTCGCCAGACGCAGCGCGTTCGTCCATTCCTTCCAGCCGTGCGCCGCCGGCTCTTCGGTGGTCGGATGCGTCAACGGAATGGAGAGCATCGGCGTCGCCATGCGGGTGAGCCAGGAGATCGGCGCGGTGCGGTATTCGCAGCTCCCGTCCTCGAGCGCGGGGTAGAGGTCCGGCCAGAAGTCGCGGCAGAGCGAGGCCACCGCGTGGACTCCCGAGGCGAAGCCGTTGAAACCGTGCAGGTGCAGCCAGGCCTCGCTGAGCCATGCCGCGACCTGCAGATCCTTCGAGCGACTGGTGAGGACTTCGGTGCAGAGCCGCTCCACGCCACGCCAGTCGGCGCGCTTGAGCTCGCGCTGCCAGACGCCGAGGGGAAGGGCCGGATCATCCTCCTGGCGGAGGCGCTGGATCTCGTCATAGACAGGGTCGAAGCGCAGCCACTCGCCCGCGGGCTTCTCGGCGCTGATCGGAATGAGCAGCGCGTCGACGTCGACGGGTGCGCCCGCGAAGGGAAGGATCTGCGCGGTCATCGCCGGACCTCCGCCGCGTATGCGGCACCGCCGATGCGTGGGGCGGAAGCGGGGAAGCGCGGAATCGTGAGCGGCAACGCGCTCTTCGGATCGAGCACCGAGAGCCGGAGGAACACGCGCGCATCGCTGAGCGGCTCGTCCTTCTGTGCCGTCGCGGTCTGCGTCGGCACTTCGAGCGAGAGCGTCACCGGCTCGACATCGAGGAACGACGGGAGGTCGTCCGGCGAGGACTGGTTCTGTTCGAGCGCGGTCAGCAGCGACCAGGCGTTGCGGTATTCGTACGTGACCGTGCGATCGGCGACGGTCACGCCTGGACGGACATTGCCGCCGACGGGGATGCGCGGCGACCCGCTGGCCCAGCGCAGGGACAGGCGCACCGGCTCGCCGTACGACCAGCGGACTTTGCGGGCCTTCGTGTCCCGGTTCGTGACGACGTCGCGTCCGATCTCGAGAGTCCAGTCGATGATCTGATCGCCGTAGACCTCGCGATCGCGCAGCACGCGGAACACCGCCTCGACATCGACCGCGGGACCGGCCTCCGGCTTCTCGAGGTACGTTGCGAAGAAGCCGCGTACGGCCGCGACGTCGTCGACGAACCGGCGGGCCCTCGCGAATGAAGGATCGGCCGTGGCATCGACGGGGATGCTCCGCACCATGGCCTGCGAGGCGTCGAAGATGCGGAAGAAGCCCCGCAGATCGTTCGGGTCCGCTTCGGGCTGGCCCGAGCGCGGCGGAGAATCCGTGAAGGGATAGCGTCCGGCGAGGCGTTGATTGAAGTACTGCTCGATCTCCCGGTAGCGCGTGGCCACTCGCTCGATCGCCACATTCGTGCAACGCGTCGTGAGCTGAGACGCGAGCGCATGCGTTCGGGTGGCGAAGATCCCGCTGTCGGGCCTGAAGCCGGCCGGGAGGCGCGCGTTACCGCAGTTGGCGAGATCGATCTTCGCCATCCTCTCGAGGATGTAGTCCTCGAGCAGCGCCACCGCGTTGCCGGGCTTCTTCGAGTCGTAGTCCCGAAGGTCGTCGAGGATGTTCTGCCAGCGCCTCGTCTCCGCCGTTGCACGCGCTCCCTCGTGCGCCAGGAACGCGAGCAGCGGATGCGCGTAGGTACGCGCGACGTACGCGACGCGCTCTCGCGTGGTGTTCAGGTAGAGCGCGACCTCCGCGGGATCGGCCGCGCCCCATGCGGTCGGCGTCGGAGGCCCATCGCCATTCCACCAGTCGAAGCCGCCCTGGCGCGGACGATAGGGCTGCTCGGCCTCGAGCAGCTCGTCGACCTCCGCGAGAATCCTGCGCGCCTCGGAAGTCATCGCCAGGGTCACGTCGCGCTTGTCGTCGACGAGGTTGAGGCGCGTCAGTCCGTCGAGCGCTGCCTCCAGCGACTTCGTCGCCGCCACGAACGTCGACACGTCGGAGCGCACCGCTTCCTCGCGCGCGTCGCGTGTCGCCGGCGGAAGCACGTTCTCGAACTGCTGCGACTGCGCGAGCAGATCGATCATCTGCGCGCGGGCTCGATCGCGCGCGACCTGGTCGACGCTGATGCGCAGATCGGCCGGGATGAGCGGGTAGGTCTTCTCGCGGAAGCGGTCGTATGCCTGCACGACGTCCGAGGCCTGCGCGAGCGCCGGCGCGGACCAGGTCAGGCGCGTGCCGGGCAGCAGCCGTACCTGAACGTGCCGCTGCGCGGAGGGCGTGCTGACGAACTTCTGCCCGAGGAACGTCTCCAGCGCGGATTTCAGCAGCAGCGTGTCGGACGAGAGCTGCATCGTCGGCCGGCCGCTGTCGAGGGCCAGGATCGATCCGGTGAGCGGCGAGGTCGTGCCGGCCAGCCGGCGCTGGTACTCGCGCCAGGCCGCGGCGGCATCGTTGCGCAGACTCGTCGTCGCCGGACGGCCGAAGAAATCGGAGGTCTCCATGTCCATCAGCAGCCGGTCGAACTCGCGTCCGAGGCTGAACGTGGGACGGAACGCCCACTCCATCTGGGGCGTGGCGGCCGCGGACTCGATCTCGCGCATGCGCTTCACGAGGTCGGAGAAGCGCTCCGTCTCGCCGGCCGAGGGCCACTGCGTCGCGGCCGTGCCGATCGCGCCGCCGAGCTCGCGCAGCCGAGCGTAGAAGAGGTTCTGCTCGAAGAGACTGTTGTAGAAGCCGTGGGCCATCTTCGCGGCCTGCAGGTTCGCGTCGTTGCGATAGCGTGTCGCGTCGAAGCGGACGTAGTCGGCGTTGCGGAGCGCGCGGCGATAGAGGTCGTTGTGGACGTAGAACTCCGCCGGCAGCTCCTGGCCGAAGGCGACCTTCACGACCGCGCCGAGCTCCTTGACGTCGGCGGTGCGGGAGAGGTCGTTGAACTTCCGCTTCGTGTCCTCGAGCTCGCGGAAGCAGAAGACGAGCTGGCGCAACTCGCGGAACTGGGGAGAGTCTTCCAGCGCGAAGCCGCGCGTCTGCGGCTCCGCGGAGGCCTCGAGCACGCGCGTCGTGCAGCTGTACGAGCCGTCGAGCAGGCGGCGCGCGCGCTCTTCCAGCTCGACGCGCACTCCGTCCAGGATGACCGTCTCGAACGCCTCCGTGATCGCACGCTCGAGTCTCTTGTCGTAGCCGCTGATGACCGAGCTGGGGATGAAGATCGCGCCGTAGTGGCCGAATTCGATCCGCGACATCCCCCGCAGCAGGTCGAGCGACCAGCGCTGCATGTCGCCGTCGGGGACACCGGTGGTGAGCCGGCACGCTTCCACGCGATCCGCCGTCGCCTCGAGGAACGGCATGACCTCGATGTTCGACTGGTGCAGGCGCCAGGAGCCGAAACCCGTGCCCGCGGCGAACAGGATGCCCAGAACGATGGTCGCGATCTGCGCGATCTGCACCGCGCGGTTGCGCGCGACGAGCGTCCACGTCGTCGGTGTGGCCGCGCCCCACTCGGGGAAGGCCTTGCGCTCCAGGATGTCGCCGAGGAACGCCGTACCGCCGCTGCTCTGGCCGAGCATGTCGGTCTCGCCCGCGTCCTTTCCGGTGAGGTAGATGCCACGGAGCATCGGCGCGTCGTGATAGGCGGTAGCGCGGAAGAGCTGATCGAGACAGACGCGCATCGGTGCCGCGAGCGAGGTCACGGCTTCGTCGAGCAGGAGGAGCGTGCTCGATTCCCTGCTGCCTTCGGTGAAGATCTCCATCTGGAGATCCTGCACGCGCGCATTCATCGCTTCGAACGCCTCGTCGACCCATTCGGGCGAGTAGGCCGCGTCGGTGGTGTACGTGCTCGACCAGCCGAGCATCTGCCGCCGCGCCTGCGGAGGGAGCCCGGCGCACAGCGCGCTGAAGCCGGTGAGCGACTCGCAGCCGGTGACGACGATGTAGGCGGGCACGCGGAAGCCGAGCTTCTGCTGGACGTCGGAGATGCGGCGGTGGATCTTGCCCATGCGCATGGCGAGATCCGTGCGCGCGAGCTCGTTTTTCACCGCGGCCAGCAGACTGTCGCAGGAGATCGTCAGCATGATGCCGTCGATCGGGCGCTTCGGACGGAGCTTCTGCAGCCGGCGCAATACGGCCGACCAGTGTCCGTCGTCGGCGGTCGTGCCGTCGGCGCGGAGGATCATGTCGCCGGCCACGTCGAGCACGACGCCGCGGTCGTACAGCCAGAAGCCGCGGCCGTACGCGAGAGAGGTCTCCGCATCGGAGGCCGTGCCGAACGGCAGATCGAGTCCGGTCGTCGCGAGCAGATTCGAGTCGCGGGAGCCTGCGGCGCCGACGAGCAGAATCAGCGGGAGCTCGTGCGGATCCCCCTGACGGGTCTGGCGCATGCGCCGGGCGGCGCGTCGGAACACTCCCGCGAGCGAAGGAACGGCCTGCTGGGTCTCCTCCGGAGTCTGCGCCGGCTCCGGTGCCGGCGGCTCGCTGGGATCGGGGAACTTCGAGGCCTTCGCCGATCTGCGGAGGACGACGATGAGCAGGATCAGGATGATCGCGGCGAGCACGAGCACCGCGGCGAGCGCGTACGGCCAGATCGCGGAGAGGTTCATCGGTGCGCCTCCGTGATCGTCGTGGTCGCGGGAATGGCGCTCATGTCCGGCTCGAGGATGCGGTCGACGAGCGGCCGGATCTGGGTCATGGTGTGTTGCCAGATCAGATGCTGGCCGGTGAGCCAGACCAGGGTCACGAGCACGATCGCCCAGATCCACGGCTTCAGATGCGGCAGCTCCACGCGCGGACGTTCGATCGTCCCCATGTAGGCCTGCGGCGCCAGAGCCTCGCGCCCGCGCACGACGCGTGGATCGCGTCCGAAGATGAAGCGATAGAGGCGACGGCGGATGACCTCGATCTCCGCCTCCGCATCGGGTCGCCCGCGGTACTTGCCCTGGAAGCCGAGGGCGAGGACGGAGAGATAGATGCGGGCGATCTCCGTGTGGCCGCTGTCGCGGTCCCGGAGGAGCTCGTCGATGCGCTCGAAGAGCTCTTCCCCGGCCCGATGCGTGCCGAACAGCTTGGCTTCGACGAGATTCTGCCGCCACGCATCGCGGCCGCTCCAGTCGAGGTGCAGGAAGATCTCGTCCGCGAGTGCGGCCATCGCGTACTGCGCTCGCTTGTAGAGCTCGAGGCCAAGATCGCCGCCTTGGCGGACGGCGTCCTGCTCCTGCCGCTCGAGGACGTTCAGGATGCGCCGCCAGGCGGCGCTGGCCGAGAGACCGGCGCCGCGAACGTCCGCGGGCGTGTCGCTGTCGAAGGCCATGCTGCCTTCGCGCAACCGGTCCTGGAGCCGCGTCAGCTCCGCATGAAACTGCTGGAACTTCTCGGTGACGAACATGGGTCGGACCCCGGGGAATCAGCTTCGCTTTCGAGATCGCTATGTCGTTCTGCGATCTGGTTTGCGCTCTGGTGGTTTGCGAATGTAAAGAACCATCTGGTCAGGTGAACGGGTACCGCTCTCCCCCGGGCTGAGGACGACGAGGTCCTCGCCCGGCGTGATGAGCTCGGGATCGGCGGTGAGCGCGTAGAGCGTCACCCCGGTGGACGGAACGAGATCGGCGTCGGCTTCGATCGCCTTGCGGCGCGCGCCGGTCATGCGCCGGTCGCGCAACGACTGGATCTGTGACCGGCTGCCGATGACGCAGGCGCTCATCCACGCGCTCATTTCGCGCGCCGGCATTCCGGCGGGCGCACGCACCCCGATGACGAGCGGCCGGGTCATCCACTCGGGGTCGAAGTACAGACGGAACTCCTCGCCGTCGTGGCGGAAGGTGTAGGCGGTGTAGGCCTCGTGGATGCCTTCGTCGAGCGCGCGCGAGATCGACGCGCGGACCTGCTCGAAGGTCGCCATCAGATCGTTGTGGTCGTAGCGCTCGAGCGGCGGCGGGATCAGCGAACGGCTCACTCCCGCCACGTGTCCGAGGAGCGAGCAGAATGCGACGTAGAGCTGGAACGGATGCGAGTTGCCGGTCCCGAGGACGGCCTCGAACGCGGGCAGCTCTCCGACCAGACAGTGAATGAGCGTCTTGGTCTCGAGGCGTTGCGGCGCATGTGCGTCCGCCGTGCTACGGGCCTGGTCCGCGAGGACGGCTGCTTTCTCCCGAAGTCGGGTGGTGACCGCGGAGCAGAGGCCGTGCACCGCCGATCCGGGAGCCACGCGCAGCAGCGGCGGCTCGAAGCGCGTCCGCGTGTACACGTCGTGCTCGTACTTCACCTCGGCCAGCGGAAAACTGACGTACTTCGGCGCCGGCTCCTCACCCGCGATGAGATGAAGCCTCGGGCGCAGCACGATCAGGGGCAGGTCGCCCTCGCCCGTGTTCTCGTCGGGAACGGGTCCGCTCTCCTCGAATGCGAATCGCTCCGCGAGCGCGAGGCCGCGGCTGCGCGCGACGACTGCCAGGTGCACCGCGGTCGGCTTCACTTTGATGTCCGCCAGCTGCGTGAGATCGAAGACCAGGTCCGGTCCGTCCCCGGCCGAGTACGAGACCACGAGACCGTCCGGCATGACCGCCTCGAGCTCGATCACCCGGAACAAGCCGTCGACGAGCTTCACCGTGTCGACTTCGAGATGACGGACGCCCCAGTGAAACGGCGAGATGGAAGTGGCGTGGTAATGGAGGAGCGTCTCCTGGCGTTGCGCCAGCCCCTGGAAGTGCTGCGGCGCGAGGAGCATCCCCTCATGCCACTGGATCGCCGGCGGCACGTCGCGCGCCGTCGTGCGCGCGCGGCCCTTGCGGCGGTCGGTTCGGATCGGCTGCGTGGTGTCCGCGGTCGTCATTGCAGCTTCTCCACGGAGAAATCGCGGGCGCCGAGCACCAGACGGAACGGTTCCTGGGGATCCGCCGTGGCGCGGTGATCGCCTTCGGTCAGGTAGTCGGCGAAGAGCACGACGCGGCGCGCGCCGGGACGATACGAAACGCTGATCGGCTCGATCTGCTGGCCGGGCACCCATTCCCACTTCTCGACCGCCAGCGCATTGCCGTAGTCCTTGATGAACTGCTCGCGCTTCGCAAACCACTCGATCGCGGGGGTCTTGAGCAGCGTGTCGAGGAGCTTCTTGTCGTAGACGAAGACGAGATCGACGGCGACCGGACTGTCTTCGTTCGCGTCCGAGGCGATGACGACCTCGAAGGGAAGCTGCCCGCCGAACATCGACCGCGCCTTCTGCGTGACGCCGCAGCGCGCGGCGAACAAGATCGTGACCGCAAGCAAGACAAGAAGGTGACTTGCTTGGAGACGACAACGCTCGACGGCTGCGCGTGGCAGGCCGCCGTTAAAGACGGAGGTATTCACCGAATCTACCGGACTCTCTTCGACGAGACGATTAGGGAGTGTCGCGGGGATTGTAATCCCTACCGGACTTGGTGGATTTTTTTTTGCAGCTGAGGCCGGCGAAGAGCGCCGGAACCGCCCTCGTCGCTACACTTTCCGCGTGACTGAGAGGTTGTGAAGAAATCGTCCGTGTGCTGACGGATGCGTGCGCTGTGCGCTCGCACCCCCGACTACCCGTCTGGCTGCGGGCTCCGCGGCACAGGATGCGGCCGCTTCACGTCGCCGTAGACCGTACGGCGCAGACCTCGGAAGGGCCAAACTCCAGTGCCCGCGTAGCGGGCCCGCCACCGGCTTTCAGCCGGGGGACTGGAGTTTGGACCTTTGCACGCAGCGCGTGATTCGGAGCCCGCGTAGCGGCAAAAGGAAATAGCCCCCGGCTGAAAGCTCGGCTGAAGGGCGGAGCTATTCCAGCCGGCGGGCCTGTTGCCCAATGCCCGCGTAGCGGGCTACAGGGAGTAGCCCCCGGCTTGAGCCGGGGGAATTGCGACCGCTAGAGTCCAGCCCGCGAGCGGGCGACAGGACGACTCTTTCGCCCGCTACGCGGGCTGATCAAGGACACCGCGCCCCACCCCCGGCTGAAAGCCGGGGGCTATTTCCTCATGCCCGCTACGCGGGCATCTGGAGTTTGGCCGTTCCGAGGTCTGCGCCGTACGTTCTACGGCGACGTGAAGCGGCCGCATCCTGTGCCGCGGAGCGGCAGCCAGACGGTAGAGGGGTGCGAGCGCACAGCGAGCGACCCCCGGAAAGGAATGCAAGGGGGGGTGCTTCCAGCGGCGGCGTAGCCGCCTCTGGTGATCCGCACTGCGGGAACGCGATCGACGGTGGAGCCGAGCGTTGGCGTCCCCGGCAGGGCTCGAACCTGCGACCCACAGCTTAGAAGGCTGTTGCTCTATCCGACTGAGCTACGGGGACGTGAAGAGATCCGCCGCGGGCGGCGGCGAGTTGGTCGGGGCGAGAGGATTCGAACCTCCGACCCCCTGCTCCCAAAGCAGGTGCGCTACCAGGCTGCGCTACACCCCGACGCATGGAGAGAACCGCGGCGGTCGCAACAGGCTGCCGCGGCGTCCGATTCCGAGTCAGCTCGCGTGAGCGTTCACGCTGCCGAGAGTGCGTGGAGGGAGACTCGCCTCCCACTTTTTCGCTTCGGCCTTGTCCATGAGGAACTCGAACGTCGCGCCGTGCGAGCGAAGACGGAGCACGCGCGTGTCGTCGGAATGCCTCTTCCCGGTGGCAAGATCGTCCGCGTACTCGATCTCTTCGAGGCGATTCAAGTCGAATGACGCCTCCAGGTCGGCGTTCTCGTAGTACAGAACGTCATTCGTGAGCGCCATCGCCACGGGAATCGACTCATTTCCTTCGACGTATTCGGCGCGGCTCACCAGTCTGGCGCTTCCGCGCCGCTTCTCCACCAACGCGGAGAGCATGTCTTTCTGGCGCATCTTCAGGAACACGATGACGAGCACCGCGAGAACGATCAATCCAACGATGGTCAGCGTTGCAAGCTCGGGCACTGGCGACCTCCTCCTGCTCCAGAATTTGTGTACTCTCGGAAATGTACGCCTTTCCATCCCGTTCGACCAGCACATTCGGCGCATCAAGCGGTCGCATCCGTGTCGCTCTTACCACTAGAATGCCGCCAATGGATGGTGGGCGGCGGAAGACGCGCAACGAACACTCGTCGGGCGGCGTGGTGATCGCGACGCGCGACGGTGCGCCGCACGTGGCGCTCATCGCCACCCGCAACAGGACGCGCTGGGGACTCCCCAAGGGGGCGGTCGGTCCGGATGAAACCTCCGAAGCCGCAGCGCTGCGCGAGGTGCGCGAAGAGACGGGGCTCGAGGCCCGCATCGTCCGTCCACTCGAGACCATCGAATACCAGTTCCGCGCCGGCGAGACGCTGATCCTGAAACGCGTCGACTTCTATCTGATGGAGTACGTCGCGGGCGAGCTCGAGCCCCAGCTCAGCGAGGTCGACGACGTGCAGTGGTTCGAGCTTTCTTCGTCCCTGCAGCGCGCGAGCTTCGACTCCGAGCGGAAGCTGCTCGAGATGGCGCTTTCTTCGCCGCTGCCTTCTTAGAGTCGGCGAGCGTCCGCACCTTTCTCGGAGCCGCCTTGCGATTGCTTTTCCACACGTTCTCGCCGCTCACCTCCTCGACGAGCGCGTTCGAGATCACCGAGCGCGGTGCGACTTCCGTCACGTCCACCGTTTCGTTCGCGTATTCGTCACGGTGCTTGAGGAGCAGCCATTCGTTGCCGCGATCCGACTTGCCGCGTCCCTGGATCCGAACGAGCGCCCATTCGCCGAACATCTTCTTCCCGTACATCCGGAACGTCAGCTTCCCGGACTGCAGCGCCGCGACCGGGTCGTCGCCCGGTTCGAGAAGCTCCCACTGGCCGTTGTCCCAGATGATCACGTTGCCCGCGCCGTAGTTCCCTTCCGGGATCACCCCTTCGAAGGAAGCGTAGTCATAAGGATGATCCTCGGTCATCATCGCTAATCGCTTGTTCCCGGGGTCGTACGAAGGACCCTTCGGCACCGCCCACGACTTCAGCACGCCCTCCATCTCCAGGCGGAAGTCGTAGTGGAGACGCGACGCGCGGTGCTTCTGGATGACGAAGATCGGCAGCTTCCCCTTCTTCGGCTTCCCTCCCGCCGGCTCGGGCGTGTCGGAGAAGTCCCGCATGTTGCGATACTTTTTCAGAAGGTCGGGCATGGGCGGTTGCTCCTCACGTCGAAGTCTCAAATTCTAGACTTTGAGACTTTGAGACTTTGAGACTCTCATCCACGGCCAAATCACCGCTGGGGCCTGCACGCCGCGTTCCTGCCGCTTGGAAGGAGAAGTTGCGTGTTTCCTTATAGTTAGCAGACGAACGGCGCCGTTCTTGCAAGAAGCCGCGACCGGGTAACTATGCCTCCATCGATTCGACGAATGCTCTGGGGAGCTTTCATCGGCCTGGCCGTCCTCACGGTGGCCGGCGTTGCCGCGACGATCTCCATCCTGCAGATGGAGCAGCGACAGCAGTTCGCCGAGGAGTGGCGTCCGTTGCTCGACACCGTCCGGGTCATGGACGAATCACTGGCGACGATGATCTCCGCGGCGCGAGGCCACGTGATCACCGGCGAGACCGCGTTCAGACAGCAGTACGACGATGCCTCGCGCAACTTCGACACGGCGGCATCGCGAGCACGAGAGCTCGCGAACGTGCAGTACAGCGACCAGGTCGAAGCGCTGATCCGGCACCAGAAGGATGTGAAGGCGTTCACGGACGTCCAGATCGAGACCAGCAGTCCACGGACTGTCAGCGAGGTGGCGTCTCTGCGACGGAAGACGGACGACTACGCGGAGTTGATCTCCGACCGCGTTCGCGCCGACCAGCGGGATGCTCTCGAGCGCATCTCGAATCTCCGGCAGTGGCTGATGATGGGGATGGTCATCCTCGGCGTGGCGATCATCGCCTTCGCCGCGGCGGCGGTGGCCCGCATCCAGGATCGCCTCGGTCAATCGTTGATCCGCCAGGTCCGGCGTACCGAAGCGATGATCGCCGGCATGTCGGATGGCGTCCTTCTCGTCGATGGCGACGGCAATTCGGAGTTCATCAACCCCGCGGGAGAGCGCCTCCTCGGCAGATCGGACATCGGCGTACCGATCTTCAAGCAGGCCGAGGTCTATCGGCTCCGCGACGAGCATGGACGCATGCTCAATCCACAGGAGCTTCCCGCCGCACAGGCGCTGTCCACCGGCCGGCTGGTGCAGGACATGACCGTGCTGATCGCGCGCGGTGGCGGCGAGCGCGTGGCCGTGTCGATGAGCGCCACGCCTCTGCGCGAGGACGGGCAGACCTCCGGAGTCGTGGTCACGTTCCGGGACATCACCGAGCGCCGCGCGCTCGAGGAGCAGATGCAGATTCAGGCCGAGCGCGCGCAGATCCTCGCGGACGCCGGCGCATTCTTCTCCAGCAACATCGATCCGGCCTGGGTCACGCAGGCGATCGCCGAGCGCGTCGCGGAAGTCCTTGGCGACTGGTCCGCGGTCATCCTGCGCACCGGCGACGCGAAAGAGCTCAGCGTCGCATCGATCTACCACCGGGACATGGCCTCGCTCGGTCTGGCGTGGTCGTACATCTATCGCCAGCCTCTGGCGGTCGGCGACGGCATCATCGGACAGGTCGTGGCGACCGGCTACCCGTCGATGATGACCGACGTCCCACGCACTCTCGACGTCACGAATCCCGGGACGTATCACCAGTCGCCGGTGAAGCTCGCGTCGCTGCTCGTGCTGCCGCTGCGCACGCGCCGGGAGATGATCGGCGCGCTCGTGATCGCGGCGAATGACCCCGAGCGGGCGATGACGGACGACAAGCTTCCGCTCGCGGAGGTGCTGGCCGAGCGCGCCGCGCTGGCCATCGAGAACGCGAAGCTCTACACCGAACAGGTCGAGGCCCGACGGAAGGTCGAGGATCTCTCGCGACTGAAAGACGAGTTCCTGTCCATCGCATCGCACGAGCTGCGGACGCCGGTCACGTCGATCAAGGGCTACACGCAGCTCGCGAAGATGCTGATCAAGGAGGGCGATCTCAACACTTCGGAGGAGTACCTGGAGATCGCCCTCGATCAGATCGATCGGATGTCGCGCCTGATTCTCGAGTTGCTCGATGTGTCGCGCATCGAGACCGGGCGCCTGGAGATCCGCCGTGAGCCGATCGCCTGGCCGCAGTTCGTCCGCGACGTCGTGCATCGCCACCACACGGCCGTCAGCGACCGCCGCTTCCACGTCAGCGTTCCCGACGACGGAAAGATCGTCACCGGGGATCGCGACCGGCTCGAGCAGGTCCTCGGAAATCTGCTGGAGAACGCGGTGAAGTACTCGCCCGAGGGTAGCGACGTGACGGTGACGGTCGATGAGAGGAGCGATGCCCTCATCACGGCCGTGTGCGACCGGGGAATCGGGATTCCCGCGGACGAGCTCAACCAGGTGTTCGAGCGCTTCCATCGTGGCCGTCAGGTGAGCTCGACCAACTACGGCGGCCTCGGCCTCGGCCTCTACATCACGAAACAGATCATCGAGCGCCACGGCGGATCGATCTGGGTGGAGAGCAAGGAGGGACAGGGAACGACGTTCTACTTCTCTCTCCCCGCGGCCGAGGCGTCGGTCGGCGCGATCTCCTCAACGCCGGCGGCGGCACGGTCGTAGACTCTGACCGATGTTCCTCGCCGTCGCCCTCGTTTTCGAGCTCTCCCGCGAGTCCCTCACCGGGACGCATTACCGCTACCGCGAGCACGTGAACGGACTGCCGACCGATACCTACGTGACCACGAAGTCCCCTCTCCCAACGGCGCAACCGAGAAGAGAGGGTCTGGGTGAGGGGCTGCGTTTCTCGGAAGGCCGGATCGTTCGAAGACGGATCGTCCGCGAGAATGTCTTCGAGCCGTACGCGCACGACTATGACATCGAGACCGGTGCGCTGATCCGCCGCACGCCGCTGTTCTTCCGCGCGAAGCCCGCGCGCGTGTTCGATCCCAACCCGGTCGTCACGCTCAACGATCCGACGCTGCAGGATCGCAACGACAGCGCGAGCGCGGTTCCAGCCGCGGCCTACAAAGACGTGGAACTGCCGGACCAGGCTCTCCACGGGCCTTACGTGACGCTGGTCGATCGTCAGCCGCCCAACATCGCGCCGCCGGAAGGCGCGCTCGTGTTCGACCGCGCTCAGGACGGCTTCGAGGACGTCAACGCGTACTTTCACATCGATCGCAACCAGCGCCATCTGCAATCCCTCGGCTACACGAGCGCACGCGCCGTCGTTCCGTACGCGATCGAGGTCGACGCGCACGCCGCGAACGGGGCCGACAACTCGTACTTCATCCCCAGTTCGACCGAGGCGGGCAAGGGCACGCTCTACTTCGGCGAAGGCGGGACGGACGATGCGGAAGACGCGGACCTGCTCGTACACGAGTACGCGCACGCGATCATCGAATGGATCGCTCCCGGCACCTTCGGCGGCGGGTTCGCGACCGAGGCCCGGGCGGTCGGCGAAGGCATCGGCGACTACTGGGCATTCTCCGCGCACGTTGCCGCGCGCCGCGCGTCGGGACGCGATCCGTACTGCTTCGCGGACTGGGACGCGCGCTGCTGGGAGGACGCGCCGTCGGAGAGCTGCGGATACGCGGAAGGCACCGACTGCCTGCGTCGCCTCGACAGCACGAAGACGATGGCCGACTACGAGACCATCGAGACCTCGGGTGTCGAGCACCGCAACGGCGCGATCTGGGCCTCTGCTCTGAAGGAGATTCAGGAGAAGCTCGGACGCACCGTGACCGACACGCTCGTGATCGAGTCGCTCTTCGGCGCCCCCCCGCGCCCGACGTTCGCCATCATGGCGGAACGTCTCCTCCAGGCCGACCGCCTCCTCTATCAGGGAGCGCACACCGGCGCGATCTGCAGCTCGATGTTCATGCGCGGCATCGTCACGGAATGCGACACGACCCCTCGCGGCCAGCGGACGCTGTATCAGGCGAATGAACGCGGTGTCCCGATTCCGGAGAACAGCCCGATCGGCGTCACGTCGTCGATCACGATCGACGACCCTCGCGCAATCGAGGAGCTCTACGTGCGCGTCGACATCGATCATCCGTCGCGCGGCGATCTTTTCGTGGAGCTCACCGCGCCGGATGGGACGCAGATCCTGCTGCACCAGCTCTCGAGCTCGCGGACGCCTGGCATTCACGCGACGTTCGGTCTCGACGCCGTGCCGGTGGAGTCGCTCGACGTTCTGCGGGGGCGCAGCGCGGCCGGCGTCTGGACTCTGTTCGTGGCCGATCGCCGCCCTCGCGATGCGGGAACCTTCGAGTCCTGGGGACTCGAGATCCGCTTTGCAGGCGATGAGCCGCAGACGATGCGCCCGCGGATGTCGTCGCACATGATCCCGGTCGTTGCACATCTCTTCGGGCAGAATGGCTCGTATGTCTCGGACGTGCGCATCGCGAACCCGGGGAGCAGGCCACAGACCGTGCGGTTGATTTTCACCCGCAGCGGCGAGGACGGCTCCACGAGCTTCGCGATGCAGCAGCTCTCGCTCGACGCGGGGCAGACGATCGCGCTCGACGACGTCGTCGGGCGCACGTTCCACACGTTCGGCAGCGGCACGCTCGAGGTCGAAGGCGACGTCATCGTGACCAGCCGCACGTACGTCACGACCGCGCAGGGCACTCTCGCGCAACACGTCCCGGCGCGCGGGCGTTTCGGGAACGACGGCGTCTCGCTGCTCGTCGCGCCCTACGCGCAGGAGGGAAGCCGCTACAACTTCGGCGTGGCCGAGACCAGGGGCGGCACGGGCCTGGTGCGGGTCGCCGGCGAAGGGTGGGAGCGGGACGTGACGATCCTCCCATGGAGTCACGTTCAGTTTCCGGTGCCGGCGGGACTGATCGAGACGCGCGCCGTCACCGGTACCGCGGCGATCACGGCCTACCTGTCGCAGATCGACGCCGGTGGCGACTCGATGTTCCTCGAGGCGAGACGGACCGATGGCACGCACGCCGGCTGTTTTCCCGCGATCACCGCGCAGTTGCCGGGGCAGCCCGAGTGGCGAAGCGACGTCTGGTTCGCGTCGCGCGACAGCGGCACGCTGGCTGTCGAGGCAAGGCCGGGCGGCGCGGTGACGATCATGATTCCCGGGGCCTGGGAAGATGTTCTCGCGCGCCTCTTCCATCGAACCGTCTCGGTCGCCGCACTCTGCACGTCCTTTCCGGCGAATGTGTTCGGCTCATCGCGCATCGTGCACGGCACCACCACGCAGACCGTGCCGCTGCTTTCCGACACGCCGGGCCAGCAGTACCTTCTCTTCATCGAGAACAACGACGTCTATCGCACGAACATCGGCATCCTCAGCGAGCGCGGAGGCTCTGCTGAGGTGATCGTGTACGACGCCGCCGGGACTGAGGTCGAGCGCCGCAGGCTTTCCACTTCGGAGGGTGTGAGCCAGGCAGCCCTTCAGACGCGGCTGACGAACGGCCGTGCGGTGGTGCGGTTCGACGTCGGTAGCGGCAGCGCGTATGCATCGGTGATCGACCGCGGCACGGGGGACGCGACGTTCATCGAGCCGATCGCCTGGCGGCCGCTTCTGCCCTGAACGCTGTGCAGCCTCCGCGAAGAGCCCTTTCGTGTATCCTTCGCCCGCCATGGCCCAACCTTCGCCCCAGCAGGCGCTGCCGGAGGCGCAGTCGCTGGCGCAGCTCCCGCTCGCGATCCTCGAGGAAGTGATCCGGCAACTGCGCGGCACGCGCAACGACATCATCCGGTTCGGCGTCTGGAACATCCGTAATCTGTCCGACGACGATTTCAACAAGACCGACGACCGCAAGCTCCTGGGCTACTTCCGCCAGGACCTGCTCGAGACCCGCTTCCTCTCCAAAGGCCGCCGCATCGATCTGATCCAGCTCTGGAGATGGTTCGACGACCAGATGTCCGGCGTCGATCCGCTCCTCGTGGACGGCGAGGAGGTCTTTCTGAACATCCAGGACAAAGACCTCGAGAAAGTGCGGAAGCGGATCCAGGAGATTCACTCCTTCCTGCCGACGCTGCGCGGCGACGATCTCGACGCCTTCCGGCGGGTGAAATACAAGCTCCGCCGCACGGTCATGCGTCTGACGTATGACCTCCATCACGTGTTCAAGCGGCTCGAGAAGCACCGGAAGAACATCTTCATGAGCAGCGGTGCGCCGCACGTCGACCGAGAACGCGTCGCGCTCGAAGCCGTGGTGGAGATCCCCGAGCCGATCGCGATCGAAGACGACGATCACGAGTAGACCCGTACGTGTGGAGTGCGGAGGCGCCACACCCTCTCGGAACGCCGGCGTCGCGCCGGCTGGCGGGGCGCGTCCCCGCCGCCGTGCGGGAGGGGGAACGCGGCGCGAGCGCCCGCCACGCGGGCCCTGGTTGCGCCTGAGGCGCGGCAGAGGGTAGCCGGTGGCGAGCGCGGAGCGCCGCCACCGGACCGGCGTGTCGTCGATCTCCGCCCCGGCAGGGGCGCCAGACGTCTGGATCGAGCCTGCGCGGCAGAAATGTCAGGCGCGCTGCGCCGCCCGAAGCCGCAACCCGCGAATGCATCGGGGACGTGCCGTAAGGCGGAGCAACCAGCGCTGCCGGCCGTGCCGGCCTACAGCGTCACTCTCGTGGTCTCCCCTTCTCGCACCATGACCTGCTGTGTGTCCACGACCGAGTCATGGTCGTTCAGCAACTGCAGCGTGTAGCTGCCTGGGGCGACGTTGTTGATCGGGACGGTGCCGGGCAAGAGCTCGCGCGACGCCGGCGTCCAGCTGGTGCGCGGATAGGGCATCCCGGACGAATCGAGCAGCCGCATGCGGCGCACGATGGAATGCTTCGATTGCACGGCGATCGTGCCGCCGGGCGTCATCGACACGGTCTGTTTCGAGGGAGACGTCAGTCGCGCCGTCGAAGTGGCGTAGCCGCTCATCGAGAGTGTCGCGGTGTAGGAGCCCGGTGCGAGCGGCAGGTGGGTGTCGTCCGTCGTGCCCCGGCCCGGGAATCCGCTGCTCCGGCTGTCGTAGACGACGCGGCCGGCGGCGTCGTAGACCGTGACCATGGCGGTGATCTGCCGGCCGTCGCGGCCGTCGACGACGCGCAGCGACACGCCGTCGTTGCGCGAGAGACGGAATTCGAGACCGTCCCTTCCCGAATCGCCAAACGCCTCCTCCTTCGTCACCGCTCCGTAGCCCTCGCGGCTCGCGGTCACGGCGTGCGTTCCCGACGAGACGGACTCCATCGTGAAGTTGCCGTTCGGATCGGTCATCGCCGCGCGCGAGACCCGCATGTCGGTGGAACCGCTCGGCCGGAAGTTCACCATCGCATCGGCGATCGGCTCGTTCGTGCCGGCATCGATGACCCGCCCGCGTACCGATGCGACCTTGTAGTCGATATCGAACGTCGAGGCGCCCGAGCGCACGTGGTACGTCGTCTGGTAAGGACTCCCTTGCCGCGAGTCGCCGACGAGAACCATGTATTCGCCCTCTTCGAGGCCGCTTGCGCTGTAGTGGCCCGCTTCGTCCGCGCTCGTGCTGGCGCTCGCTCGCGAGCCTCCGCGCGGCTGGAACATCACCATCGCGCCGCCAAGGGGGATGCCGTTGCGGGTGATCCTGCCGCGGACGACTGTATCTCCTCGGAACTCGAGGTCGACCTGCTGCGCGGCGCCGGCCGTGACCTCGACGGTCTGCGTTCCCGACGAGCGCCGCTCCATGAAGCTGCGGGACATGGTCGACGCCAACACCTGCACGGTTCCGGTCGGTGCGCCCTCGATGCGAAAGTTGCCCGACGGATCGACCGCCGCGGAAGCCGAGGTCCGGCCGCCGCGCGCCGTCACCGTCGCGCCGGCGAGCTCGGGTTCGCTGAGACCGATCACCCGTCCGTAGATCGTGCCGCCGGTGCGCAGCTCGATGCGCAGGTTCCCGGCGCTGCCGACGTCGACATCCTCGAGCACGCCTTCGACATAGCCGGTCTTGCTGGCCGCGAAGCGATAGCGAGCCGAGGCGAGGGACGGAAACTCGAATGTCCCGGAGGCATTCGTGCGCGCGCGCTCCGAGGACAGCCCGGTGGCGGTGAAGGCCTGCACGTCCGCGTCGGCCACCGGCATGCCGCCGTCCGTGACGACGACGCCGGTCACGCGCTGGCCGCCCGCAAGCTGTACGTCCATGCGCATCTCCCGCCCTTTGAGCGTCACTGTCTTCGTCGTGTCGAGAAATTTCGGGTGCGAGATCACGAACGTCTCCTCGCCCGGATCGAGGGAGTCGAGCGAGAACTCGCCGTTCGAATCCGTCGTCGCACGACGCATCAATCCGCTGCGAGCGAACGAGCCGGTCGGCGACGGCCGGAGCTGCACGGATGCATCTGGAAGGGTCGCGCCATTCGGACCGGTGACCTTGCCGACCAGGCGCACGCCCGTGTCGAGCTCGATCACGACGTCGCTGACGGTCTTGCCTTCCTCGACGTCCACGTTCACGCGGCCGCCCGCGTACCCCGGCGCCTGCGCGACGATGCTCATCGCGCCCGCCGGTACGTTCTCGAGCGTGAACGATCCGTCGTCGTTGGTGAAGGACTTGAGCTGCGGAGGCGCCATCATCACGAAGCCACCGCCGCCGCGGGACGTGGAGATGCCGGCCTGGAACGTCGTAATCGGCTTGCGCGTGCCCTTCTCCGTGACGCGCCCCGCAACGCGGCCGCCCCCGGGGAAATCGAAGAGCACGTCACGCGCAGGGGCCGTGACGGCGCGCTGCTCCTGGATGAAATCGTCATCTTTCCGGAGAAAGAGGCGCGTGCTGCCCGGCGAGAGTCCGCCGAGCGTGAACGCGCCGTCGGGTCCGGTGATCGCGAAGTTGTCACCGCCCCCAATACTATTGATGCGGACATCCGCCAGGCCGACGCCCCCACGCGTCACCCGGCCGCTGATCTCGACTGCCGGCTCGAGCGTCGTCTCGATCGTCGCGCCACCCTGCGCGGTCACGGTCTGCGCGCGCACGGCCTTCGGCGCGTAGCCTTCGCGGCGGAAGGCGAAGTCGTAGGTCCCTTCCTTCACTCGCAGCGTGAATGTTCCATCGCTCGCGGTGCGAACGGTGTCCTCTTCCTCGCCCATCAAACCGCCGACGATCGCGAACTGACGCATGATCATTCCGGTGCGCCCGCCGGGAGTTTCCGTGGCCACGACGAAGACGCCGGAGAGAGGATCTCCATTCGCGTCCTTCACCACTCCGGCGACGGCGATGCCGGTCGGGATCAGCAGTACGACGCCCGTCTTTCGTTCGGCCGGAGCGAGGTGTAGCGTGTCGCCTGTCGCTTGCGGCAGTCCTTTCTTCGTCGCTTGCATGCGGAGATCCTGGTCCGCGGAGACGCGGACGCTGAAGCGTCCATCCGGTCCGGTGACAGTGCGACTCGAATCGCGCGTGATCCGCATCGGCATCATCGGACCACTGCTGCCGGTGGACGTGGCGGCCACTCTCGCCGCGGCCACCGCTTTCTGCTCTTCGTCGACCACCACGCCGCTGACGCGCGCGAGCTGTCCGATGGCGAGGTCTTTGACCGCCTGCTGTCCCGCCGTCACCGTGACTTCGCCGCTGCCGAGGTCGAACGCGGGGTGCGATGCGCTGACCGCGTAGGCGCCGGCCGGGCCGGCGATCGAGTAGCCGCCCTTGGCGTCGGTGAAGGTCGCGAGATCCGCGCCGTCGATCATGAAGCGCCGTGCACTGCTGAGCGTCACCATCGCACCGGCCACGGGTATCTTCGTCTTCGAGTCGGTGACGCGACCGGAGATCACCGCGGCCTTCTCCAGTTTCAACGTGACCGGCGATCGGGCGGCGGCGTCGAATGCCCGCTGCGCGAGGAGCACGTCCTTGCGCGCGGCGAGCGTCGACCACTTCGCCGGCGCGTGGGGGATCGTGAACGTTCCGTCGTCTCCGCTCGTCGCCAGCGGCCATTGATCGACGAGAATCGTCGCGTTCGCGACGGGCGTAGTGCCGTCGGCGGCGACGACGCGGCCGGTGATCTTCGCTCCCGCGACGAGCCTGCGATCCAGTTCGCTCGCCGGAGTACCGGAGCGTATGAAGCGCTCGTGGTCGATCGCAAATTCGGAATGAAGTACGGTGATGCTGCGCGCACGCCTGGGGTCGGGCGCCTGGTAGCGCCCCTGTTCGTCCGTGCGGCCGATCCAGTCGGTTCCGCCGTATGAGATCGCCACCGTCGCATCGGCGACCGGCTTGCCGCCCGCGGTGATGACGCCCTTGCGCGACTCGCGCCCCGTCAGTGCGATCGCCCCAGCGTCCTCGTCGCGCTCCACGCGGCGCGAGAAGGGCTCGTAGCCGGCGGCGTCGACGCGCAACTCCACGACCGCATCCTTCGGCGAAGGAAGCGAGAAGACTCCTTTCGCGTCGGTCTGCGTCGACTCGGCCGGGACGCGCTCGGGCGACTGCGAGAGGAGGCGCGCGTGGCGCGCATCCGGCAGCTCTGGCGCATGGAGCGAGACCCGCGCGCCCGCGACCGGAGCACCGTCGACGGTCATGACGCTGCCCGTGATCGCGGCGAGAGCGGGGAGGGAGAGGAGAGCAACCGCGAGTGCGGCGGCGTAGGTGCGTGTGCGCATGGCGTGAGTATGACGCCGGAAGGGCGGAAGAGTTCCCTCGGACCGCCTGTTCGGATCGAGGAGACGCGCATCCGCAGGAGTCTCAACGTCTAAAGGTCTCAAAGTCTCAAAGTCTCAAAGTGGTCTCCGGGTCCTTCTGTGAGACTGTGAGACTGTGAGACTCTGAGACTAGACTGCGGCTGCCACGGGGAGAAGAGAACGATGAGAGTCGCATTGCTTCTGACAATACTGGCGTTCAACACCTGTACGACCGCGAATGTCGCGGAGAAGACGGAGTCCGAGTCCGTGGAGATCGAGACCATCGCCCAAGGCGGGTATGCCGCCGACGAATCCGACCGTAAGGCCGTGCTGGCGACGACCGCGGCCGACTACAACAGTCAATGGCAGGCGCTGATCAACCAAAGCGACGTTCCTTCCGTCGACTTCGACAGGAGCGTGGTGGTCTTCCTTCTCGCCGGGATGCGCAACACGGGCGGCTGGTCGGTCGCGCCGCAGTCGGCGCGCGTCGAGGGAGACACGCTCGTGGTGAAGGCGAAGGTCCAGGGACCGCCGCCGGACGGGATGGTCACGCAGGCGATCACGTATCCGTACGCGGTCGTCGCCATCCAAGTCCGCGGCGTCGAGAAGGTGCGCTGGGACGCATCTGAGTGAGGCGTCGCAAGCCCGTTCGCGCGGAGCTGCTCAAGCAGCGCCTCGACGAGCTCGTGGCGACGTTCGACGTCTCGACCATCGAGCCGGACCCGCTCCAGCTCGTCTTGCGCTTTGACGATCCCCTCGATCAGGAAGTGGCGGGCCTCATCGCCGCGGCGTTCGCCTACGGTCGCGCGGACATCAGCGTCGCCAACATCGGCGTCGTCCTCGCGCGCATGAAGCCGTCGCCTTTCCGCTACCTGCAGACGTTCGACGAGACCGAGGCCACGAAACGCTTCGCCGGCTTCGCGCACCGCTTTCACAAGACCCCGGATCTCGTCGACTTCCTGCGGTGCCTCGCGAACGTCATCCGTGGGCACGGATCGATCGGTGCTCTCTTCGAGAGGTGTCATGACGCAGACGAAGCCGACGTCGGTCCATCACTCTCACGGTTCGTGACCGCGATTCTCCCGCCAACCGCCAACCGCCAACCGCCAACCCTCCGCTACCTCCTCACCGATCCCAGCGACGGCTCTGCCTGCAAGCGCATGAACCTCTATCTCCGCTGGATGGTTCGCCGGACTCCGCCGGATCTCGGTCTGTGGACCTTTGTCGATCCGGCGAAGCTCGTCATCCCGCTCGACACCCACGTCCATCGCATTGCCACCTTCCTCGGGCTCAGCGAGCGCAAGTCGGGCGACTGGAAAGCCGCCCGTGCGCTCACCGACAATCTGGCCCGTTTCGACGCTGCCGATCCCGCCCGCTACGACTTCGCCCTCTGCCGCCTCGGCATCCTCGATCTCTGTTCGCGCAAGCAGAAAAAGGAGAACTGCGACGTGTGCTTGCTGCGCGATGTGTGCAGATTTCCGGTCGTGTAGTGCTTCGGCAGAAATCGAGCTTCAGGCGACCGGCATCCCATCCGGCTTGGCCAACCAGCGCTGCCGGCCGTGCCGGCCTCCAAAATTCCGTCCCTAAAATCCAACCCTTTGGAACCAAACCGTTGCAATCCGGAAATCCGCGCCGCGATTCAACGAGTCGAATCAACGAATTAGCGCCGCTTTTCACGCGGCACTCCCATTGAATCCAACTTCGGCCTCGACATGCGCCGGTCCTTCATCACGAACGCACTTCTCGCCGTCCTCACGGTCGGCGTCATCCTCGGTGCGTTCGTTTCCTTCCAGCGCAAGCGCTCCTCGTTCGAGCGCATCGACTTCACGTTCCAGCGCGCGAACCGCGTCATCGTCGTCAAGGACGTCGATGCCGGCAGCGGTGCGGAACGCGCGGGACTGCGCCCCGGCGATGCGATCCTCCTGATCGGCGACACGCCGACCACCGAGGTCGAGGGCTTGCAGAAGACGCTGCGGCGGATCGGGGAACGTGTGCCGATGCTCGTCTCCCGCGGCGACAGCATGATGATCCGGCTGCAGTACAGCCCGCCTGAGCTGAAAGTCGACTACCCGTACCTCATCCTCAGCTTCATCGGGTTTCTGTACCTGGCCATCGGTCTGTTCACTCTTTTCCGAGGGGAGACGCAGGAAAGTCGGCTCTTCTACTTCGTCACGCTGCTCTCGTTCATCGTCTACGTCTACACGCCGGCGGGCGACATCGACTGGAGTTACAAGACCCTGCAGCTGACGGAGGAGCTCGCGCGGATTTTCCTGCCGCCGCTGGCGCTGAACTTCTTCCTGCTCTTCCCGCGTCCGATCATCCGCGACAAGCGCTGGATCGCGGCGATGTACGTGCCGCCGACGCTGCTCGCGCTCTGGAGCATCGACCTGCTGGTGTTCGCGAACACGGTCGCGGTGACGACGCCACGCCGCGCGCTCGAGCTGATCCAGCGTTGGGAGCTTCTCCACTTCGCGATCTACTTCACCCTCGCCGTCCTCGCGCTGGCCTTCACGTATCGGCGTTCCGCTGCGGTCGGGAAGAAGCAGATCAAGTGGATCTACCTCGGCCTCTCGTTCGGGTTCCTGCCCTTCCTGGCCCTCTACATCATCCCCTACCTCATCACCGGCGAAGTGCGTCCCGCATTGACGACGCTCTCCATTCTCCCTCTGGCGTTCATCCCGCTCGCATTCGCCGTCTCGATCCTCAAGTACAAGTTGTGGGACGTCGAGGTGGTGATCAAGGAGATCCTCGCGTACTCGGTCACCTTCGCCTTCGGCATGATCGCCTTCTCGACGGTGAATCTGGTCCTCTCGCGCGTCATCGAGGAGCGCTCCGCGATGGAGCGCAACTTCCTCGCCTTCACCTCGGGACTGCTCATCGCCGGCGTGCTCATTCCGGTCAAGGGGAAGATCGAGTCGGTCATCGAGATGATCCTCTACCGCGAGAGCTACCGTCACCGCCGGACGATGACGGACTTCGCGCAGGAGCTGGCGACGTTCCACGACGTGCACGAGCTGATCGCGATGATGCGCGAGCGCCTGCGGGCGACGCTGCACATCGACCGCATGAACCTCTACATGAGCGAAGCCTCCGCACAATTGGGAGCGTCGCTGCTGATCTATGACCCCGAAGGCATCGTGCCGCGGCGGATCGGCGAAGAGGATCTGGGAACGATTCCGAAGGAAGGACCGATGGTGCTGAGCGCGCCGCGCCTCCCGGACAAGACCGAGACGCCGTGGAGGCTGCTCGAGGCGGGCTACCGCTATGTGTTCCCGCTGCGTCACCGCGGCGAGCTGCAGGGATTGCTGCTCCTGGGCACGCGCCGTGGCGACGAGCCTCTGTCGCGCGACGATCTTCATCTCCTCGGCACCCTCACGGCGCCGGTGGCGCTGGCCATCGAGAACTCGCGCCTCTACGGAAAGCTGCGCCGCCAGCTCGAGGAGATCCGCGCCCTCAAGGAGTACAACGAGAACATCATCGAGTCTTCGCTGTCGGCGATCGCAGTCGTCGCCAGCGACGGCACGGTGCTGACCGCAAACAAGGCATTCTGGGAGCTCGTCGGCGCGGACCACACGACCGCGACGATCTCCGAGCTCTTCCCGCCGTACGTCGAGTTCATCGGCGAGCTCCGCTCCACCGACGCGCGCACGATCACCACGCACTTCATCAATACCGAGGGGGTGGAGAAGGAAGTGACGCTCACCGCCAGCCCGCTTTCCGCGGGCGACGTGGCCGACGGAGCGCGGGTGCTCGTCATCGGCGACGTTACCGATCGCGTGCGCCTCGAGCGCGAGCTACAGGACAAAGAGCGACTGGCCTCTCTCGGCCTCCTGGCCGCGGGGATGGCGCACGAGGTCAACACGCCGCTGACCGGCATCTCGTCGTATGCCCAACTGCTTCTCGCCGAGACGTCCGAGGACGATCCGAAGTACCGGCTCCTGAAAAAGATGGAGCAGCAGACTTTCCGGGCGTCCAATCTCGTCAACAGCCTTCTGGATCTCATCGCCAACCGGCCGCGCTCGCGTGAGGTCGTACACGTCGATGATCTCGTGCTGGCAACGGTCGTTCTCCACGAAGACCTTCTGAGGGCGAAAGGCATTCGCATCCACACGGACGTCGCGCCCCTGAAGGTGCGCGGGAACTTTCACGACCTGCAACAGGTTCTGACCAACATCCTTCTCAATGCGCGGGATGCGGTGGACGAGGGTGGGAACATCTGGGTCACCGTCGGCGAAGAAGACGACTGCGTCGTGATCCGCGTTCGGGACGACGGAAAAGGCATTCCGGCCGACATGCTCGGAAGGATCTTCGAGCCGCTGGTGACCACGAAGCGCGGCCAGGGTGGAACGGGACTGGGGCTGGCCATCAGCCGCCGGATCATCGATGCGACCAGCGGCGAGATCGACGTCGCCAGCACTCCCGGCCAGGGCGCCGAGTTTTCGATTAAGTTGCCAAGGGTGGAGAGACCTGTAGGCAGTATGCAATAGCTTAGTTGGCGGTTGGCAGTTGGCGGTTGGCGGGAGACGCCACCCGGCCACGTGGATGGAACGGGTTCCCCCGCCAACCGCCAACCGCCAACCGTTAACCGTTATGCGCATCCTCATCGTCGACGACGAAGAAGTCCTGCGAGACGTGCTCGACGCCGTGCTGCGGCGCGAGGGCTTCGATATCGTCACCGCGTCCAGCGGCGAGGAAGCACTGAACGTGCTGGATACCGAAGAGATCGATCTGGTCATCCTCGACGTCATGCTTCCCGGCATCAGCGGCATCGACACGATGCGGGCGATCCGCATCTCCAACCCGCACCTGCCGGTCATCATCATCACCGCCTTCTCGTCGATCGACGGCGCGATCGACGCGATGAAGCAGGGGGCCTTCCACTACATCCCCAAGCCGTTCAAGAACGAGGAAGTCGTTCTCACGGTGAACAAGGCCCTCGAGCAGCGCCGCCTTTCGAGCGAGAACGAGCGTCTCAAGGCCGAGCTGTCGGATCGGTACGCGTACTCGAACATCATCGGCAAGAGCGAGATCATGCGGAAGGTCTTCGACCTCATCCGCCTGGCCGCGCCGTCGCGCTCGAACATTCTGATTCAGGGCGAGTCCGGCACCGGCAAGGAGCTGGTGGCGAAGGCCATCCACCACGCCAGTCCCCGCGCGCGCAACGCGTTCGTGACCGTCAACTCCGGATCGCTTCCGCCCGAGCTCCTCGAGTCGTCGCTCTTCGGACACATGAAGGGCGCCTTCACCGGTGCGATCGCCACGAAGCGGGGCCTGTTCGAGGTCGCGGACAACGGATCGATCTTCCTCGACGAGATCGGCAACATCAATCTGGAGACGCAGGCCAAACTGCTGCGCGTCATTCAGGAGAAAGAGTTCATGCGTCTCGGCTCGGTCGAGACGGTGAAGGTCGACGTGCGCATCATCGCCGCGACCAACGCGGACCTGCAGAAGCTGATGGCCGATCAGCGCTTCCGCGAAGATCTCTACTACCGCCTCAACGTCATCACCATCCAGCTGCCGCCCCTGCGCCGCCGCCGCGAGGACATCGCCCTCCTCGTCCAGCATTTCCTTCAAAAGTACTCGGAGGAGAACAAGCGCCGGGTGCGCGAGGTGACGGGCGACGCGATGCGGATCCTGATGGACCACTCCTGGCCCGGGAACGTGCGCGAGCTGGAGAACACCATCGAGCGGGCGGTCGTCCTCTGCACCGGCGATCGCATCACGCCGGAGCTGCTGCCCGACTACCTCCGCTATCCCACGCGCACGGATCAGCCGGCGACGGTCGTCCCGGCCGAAGGCATCTCACTCAAGGACGCCGTCTCGAACTACGAGCGGACGATGATCCTGCAGTCTCTCGAGCTCGCGAACGGCGTGCAGAAACGCGCCGCCGAGCTGCTGCAGGTGAAGCCCTCGACGCTCAACGAGATGATGAAGAGACTGGGCATTCACACGAAGTCCAACTCGATCGCGGAAGAAGAAGTCACCGTCGCGGAGTGAATCTCCGTCCCCCTCTGTGATCTCTGCGTCTCGGTGGTGAATGCACACGCCCGCCGACGTTACGCACCGCCTCTCGCCATGATCGCGGTCTGCGGGAGGGCGCCACTCGGGGTGTTGATCGCGGGGGTATTCACCACAGAGTCACAGAGATCGTAGAGGAGGACGAAGATGAGCGCGTGGATGCAGCTGGTGATCGCCGGATTGCTCGAAGTCTGCTGGGCGGTCGGCCTCAAATACACCGACGGCTTTCGCAGGCCGATCCCCTCGCTCTTCGTGCTGATCACGCTCGCAGGAAGCATGTACCTCCTGGCCTCCGCGGCGAGGACGCTTCCGATCGGCACTGCCTATGCCGTGTGGGTCGGGATCGGCGCGCTCGGCGCGGCGATCCTCGGCGTCGCGCTCCTGCGCGAGCCTGTCACGTTCGGACGGATGTTCTTCCTGGGGATGCTGCTTGTGGCGATCGTCGGCGTAAAGGTCACGTCTCACGAGTAGGAGCCTGCGCGGCAGAAAAGCGAGCCTCGGGCGAGTGGCGTGCCCGAGGCCTGGCCAGCCAGCGCTGCCGGCCGTGCCGGCTACGGCTGCGCAATTCCCAGCCTTCTCATCATCTTCTGCAGGCTCTGGCGATGGAGACCTAGCGCGCGTGCGGTCTCGGAAATGTTGTAGTGGTGCCGCTCGAGGGCGGCGGAGAGCATCTCGCGGCTGAACTGGTCGACGGCGCGGTCGCGGGCGAGAGCGTAGGGTACGTTCGAGAGTGCGGCGTCGACGGCGCGGAATCCACCGCGATCTCCTCGGATCTCCGCGGGGAGATCGGCTACGTCGAGGAGGTCGTCGGTGGCGACGATGGTGGCGCGTTCGATCGCGTTGCGGAGCTCGCGCACATTGCCCGGCCACGGGTGACGCAGGAGCGCCGCCCGTGCAGCGTCGGACAGGCGCAGGAGACGATCGCCATCGCGCCGGGCGAACACGGTCACGAAGTGTACGGCCAGCGGAATGATATCGGGCGTTCGCTCGCGAAGCGGCGGAACCTCGATCGTGACCACACGCAGGCGGTACAGCAGGTCCTCCCGAAACGCCTTCTCCTTTGCGAGTGTATGGAGATCGCGATTCGTAGCCGCAACGATCCGCACGTCGACCGCGACCGGACGGGTGGCGCCGACAGGAAGCACTTCACGCTGTTCGAGCGCCCGCAACAGCTTCGCCTGGGCGGACATCGCCATCTCGCCGACCTCGTCGAGAAACAACGTTCCCCCCTCGGCGGCTTCGAACAGACCCTTGCGGTCGCGCTCCGCGCCGGTAAATGCTCCTTTCACATGGCCGAACAGCTCGCTCTCCACCAGGTGCGGCGGAAGCGCCGAGCAGTTGAGTGCGACGAACGGACTGCGCGAGCGGGGGCTCTCATCGTGAATCGCGCGTGCGACGAGCTCCTTCCCCGTGCCGCTCTCCCCTGCGATCAGCACCGTCGCATCGGTTCGTGCGACCCGACGGACCATCGACGCGACGTCGCGCATGCCGGCGGAACTGCCGACGAGACCGCGGAAGTCGTGGGCCAGTTCTTCGCGCATCTCCTGATTCGACCGTCGCAGCGCGAGAACCTCCCGCACGCGCTCGACCGTGGCCAGAATCTCCTCGTTCTCGAATGGCTTCGGCACGTAGTCCCACGCTCCGAGCTTCAGCGCACGCACGGCAGTCCGCTCGTCTCCGTATGCCGTCATCAGGATGACCATGACCTCGGGCCAGGCCGCGCGGAGCGCTTCGAGCAGCTCCAGTCCACCCATGCCGGGCATGGTCAGATCGGAAATCACCAGGTCGGCGTCGTGGTCCTGAAGGTGTGCCAGCGCCGCGCGCGCGCCGTCGAACGTCAGCACCTCGAAGCCGTGATCGCGCAGAAGCTCCTCGAGCGCGAAGCGGATCGCGGGCTCGTCGTCGACGATGACGATCCTCATCGGTCCTCCATGGGAATGCTCAGCACGAACCGCGCACCGCCGACACCTCGATTCTCCGCACGAATCTCCCATCCTTCGGCACGAGCGGTGCGCTCGACGAGCGCCAGACCGAGTCCGGTTCCGCCAGTTCGGCTATAGAAGGGCTTCCAGATCTTGCTCACGTCGTCGATGCCAGGCCCCTCGTCCTCGATCGCGACCTCCATCGTTCCGTTCCGGATGATCGCACTGAGCCGCACGCGTCCTTCAGCGGGAGACTGGGCGATGGCGTTGATCACGACATTCAGCAGTACCTGCGACAGCGCATCCCGAGTCGCGCGGATCGAGCTGTCGTTCGCCTCGACGAGGATCGACACCTTCTTCTTCCGTGCGCGTGGCTCGACGAGCATACGAATGTCCGCGAAGAGCTCCTCGAGCCTGACCGCGCTGGAGTCTCGAGGGGAACGGCGCGCAACGCCGAGGAGCGCGGCGAGGAGAGATTCGACGCGGTTCGACTCGCCCACGATCACCTCCGCATAGCGGCGTCGCTTCGGGTCGCTGAGATCCTCGGTGGCGAGTCGCTGGGCAAGCGATTGGATTCCCGTCAGCGGATTCCTGATCTCATGGGCGAGGGTCGAGGCGAGCTCGCCGACCACCGCCATGCGCTCGGCGTCGGACGCTTCGGCCGCGAGCTCCTGGGCGCGGTGCGCTCGCACTTCGATGTCGTAGAACCGCAGCTTCGCGATGCCTACCATGAGCAGGAACTGCAGCCCGATCATCATCAGTGGAAAAAGATACCCGTAGGTCACGCGGGTGCTGATGAACGAGGCGATCAGGATCACCGGGATGATCGACGCCAGCCCGGCGGTGACTCCTCGCGCCAGCAGTCGCTGGGTGGGGGCCGAGCTTGCCGCCCGGCGCTCGCTGTTCCGCATCAGAAGGAACGCCGCGCCGCCCCATGCCACGACCTGCCAGAGCAGAAGCGCGGCTCCGGTCAGGCGCGTGTACGGAAGCTCGAAGTGGTTCGCCATCGCGATCGGAAGCACCGCGACGCCGCCACCGACTGCCAGCCACGACCTTCGCGCCGGGGAACCGTCATCGGGCAGGAGCGCGAAGCCGAGGAAGAGGCCGGCGAGAAGATTCGCCAGCGCGTTGAGAAGAATGGACGCGTATCCCCAGGATCCGGTCATGAAGCCGAAACTCTGTGCCGCGAGCCAGACCGCGATGCCGAGGGAGAGCGCCGTCACCCAACGGATCTCCCGGGACCGCGCACCGAAGAAATGCGGAAGAGCCGCGCCGAACGCGGTGACGCCGAATGCAATCAGCGAGAGAGCGGCTGCAGCACGGTCCACCTGATCTTCTCCGCAACTCCGGCCGGATCGACCGCTTCGCTGTTGATGAGAACGACGATCAGCAGGCGATGGGCCGGATGATATTCGATCCGCGAGAGGAAGCCGTTCACCCCTCCGCTATGCTGAACGGGCGCATCCGTCTCTCCCAGCCGGAAGCCGTAGCCGTAACCGCCCGGCGATCCGTCGGAGTGAGTGTGCGATGCGGTCATCGCCTCGAACATCGGTCGCTTCGTCAACCATTGAAACCAGCGAACGAGATCCGACGTCGACGAGCACAGTCCCCCCGCGAAGCGCAGGGCCGGCCCGAGCTCCAGTGGATCGTCGTTCGCCAGCCGGTCGCCGGCCCAGGCATACCCCTGGGCACGGTGGGGAGTGATCCTCTGCTCGTCGCATTCGCTGGTTTGCTGCATTCCCGCGGGTACGACGATCTCCTCGTGGACGACGTCGAAGAACGACCGTCCCGTGGCCCGCTCCACGATCGCTCCGGCGAGTGCATACCCGGCGTTGCTGTACCGCGTCTGTTCTCCCGGACGGCGCGTTTCCGCGAGCGTCGGCGCAATCCAGCGCCCCTCGTCGTCGGACACCACGTGCAGCGAAACGCCCGCGGTGTGCGTGAGGAGATGGTGGATCGTGATCGTCGAAGCCCGCGGAGGCGCATCGTCCAGCCAGCGCGTCACCGGATCGGAACGGGTGAGGATCTTCTTCTCTTCGAGACGGAGAATCGTTGCGGCGAGGAACTGCTTCGAGACCGATCCGAGGCGGTACACCGTCCTATCGGTCGCGGGCACGCCGTTCTCGACGTCGGCCAGACCGAAGCCGCGATTCATGAGGACGTCATCGCCGCGCGCGACCGCGAGCGAAAGCCCCGGCACGTCTGCGCGGGCGACGGACTCCTCGGCGATCGCGGTGATCCGCGCGATCAGCGCATCGCGATCCCCGGCGTGCGGCGAGGTGGCTCCGGCAGGAGCCGGAGCCACCTCATGTTTCGCGCTGTTCCTGAAACGCGCATCTTCCGGGAAGCGTCTCGCGCCCTCACGACGAATCGCCGCCGCCTTCTCGGGCTTCTCGGTTCGCTCGTACAAGTCACCGAGGAGCGCGTAAGGAAGAGCGCTGCGTGCGGCATCGATCTCGATCGTCTTCTCCAGATGGCGGATTGCGTCGTCGGTCCGGCGAAGAAACGGAGGAACGTTGTAGAACAGGACGCCGAGGTTCAGATGCGCCTCCCAGTTCCGCGGATCGATCGCGAGAGCACGGCCGAGGTGACCCTCGATCGATCCCACCAGGCGGCCTTTCTCCATGAAGCCCGCGAACGCGATGCGGCACTCCATGTCGATCTGGCCGAGCCGGACATGCGGTGTGGGGTCATCCGGCGCCGCGGTCGCGGCGGCCGTCCAGAGGGTCTCGGCTCGCTTCGCGGCCGCGAGCGTCAGCTTCTCGTTCTTCTGCGACGCGGCAGCTCTGCACTCGGCGAGCGCGCGCTCCGCCTCCTCGGATGCACCTGCAATCGGAGCGAGAACAAGGATCAGGAAAAATGTCAGTCGTTTCATCGCTACCTCCGGCAGGGCCTCAGTGCAATCGGGTCTCCCTCCTCTCGCTCCAATGTTCTCAACGACTTCCCTGAATTCGGTGTGCAGCCGCGCGGCTGCACTGCCGCCGTCGGGCTGCGTGGCTCTAGGAGTTCGGTGGCGCCGGGTGCGGGTGCGCGGTAGCCCCGCTCTGGGGCGCTGGGGCCGTTTGACGGGTTGAAGTCGCTAGTTCCTCGGGTCTTCCGGCCGTGCCGTGCTGAGCCAGTCGAACAGTTCCTGAGTCTGCCCCGCAACTCCAGCACCCGCCGCTTGCCTCGCGGCGATCCGTGTCCGTCAATCTGCCCGGTGCCTCTCCAGGGCGTCGAGCATGCGTGTCGTTTCGCGCGCCATTGTGTCGAGGGAGGTCAGCAGGTAGGGCGCGCGCACCTGCGGCCGTCATCGTAGCGCGGCGATCTGTCGGTAGTGCGCCGCCTGGGCAGCCTACGCGTCGGTCAGTTGATCTCGCAGCAGTCCAGCCAAATAGTCCGCAAGATCGTCCACGTTGAAGTGACCGTCCGCCCAATGCCGATCAGTAACCTCGAGTGCGGCGTAATAAGGGTCGCGATTTTCGCGTATCCGCTCCGGCACGATCTTTTTGCCTGGCAGTAGCGTTCGCTGCCTTGCGCACATCAGTAGGTAGCAGGCTGCGCGTGCGGTCCTACCGTTGCCTTCGATGAAGGGGTGTATCCAGTTCAGACGCCACAACGCATACGCGGGCAGAATGGTCGGATGCGTCACAATCGTCCAGTTCTCGTGAACCACGGAGAGGAACTGATCGACGAGATCAGGGACGTCGTCAAAGCGCGGGGGGATGTGGTGGCCGACATAGATCGGCTCGCGGCGAAATCGCCCGCCAAATTGGGCGATATTTGCAACGGCGGCGGCGTTCAGCGCCCAGAGAGTGTACTTATCGAAAGACTCAATGCCCTTCGAGAGTACAACCTCAACGCAATTCGTCAGCAGGTCATACTGGCGAAGAAGATTCTGCTCCTGGATTCGAGCGAAGAGGATGGCGTCGTCTGCTTCGCGCACAGACATCCGGTTCGCCTCAGGCTACTTCAGCCGGATACTCTGCGAGGTGCGACGGACCGAGTCCTTCGTTATCAGTTCCGACTGAGGGGCGTTCCCGAATGCGAAGCTGATGCGCTGCTCCCTCAGTTCCTCTTCAGTGGCAGGTCGGGTTCTGGCGCTGGCGAGGAGTTCCGCGAACTCATCGCTGACACGAAGTGCAGACTGGAACTGTTTTCTAGCTGGCATTGGTCGCTCCGTTGCGAATATACTCAATCTTTCCTATAAGTCAACATCATGATTGGCCGCAAGTCGTACTGGATGAATGGCTTACGCAAATTTGACGCCAGCGCGAGATGCGGATGGCGCCTGCTACAACTTGCGCCCGGTTGCCGCCAACGTCAAGGCGAAGCAAGGCGATGACCGTCTCGACCGAGACGCTGGCATTCTGCGCGAGCGTTTCGAGGAGTCGCATCTGGTATGCAGGGATGCGCGATCACCTGGACCGGACGGAGGAGACGCGGAAGCTTCGTGTTGGCTTCGCGCCCGAGTGCGTCAATCTGCATCACCGTCCACCGGAGCATCGCCGCCCTACCAGTGCGGTGGCTCCCCCACTGCCCGGCCCCCTCACACCGCACTCCTAGATGAGCGTTAGCGCCGGTTCAGTAGAATCCCCAACCGATGACTCGCCGATTCGTGCTCTGCGTCGCCCTGATCGTCGCTTCCGCGTCCGCACTCGCGCAACAGACGATACCCACTCCCGCCGAATTTCTCGGCTACTCCATCGGCGACCGCTTCACGCCGCACCATCGCATCCTTGCCTACTTCGACGAGCTGGCGAAGCGCTCCGGCCTCATGACCGTTCGCACGATCGGGACGACGTACGAGGACCGACCGCTCGTGCTGGCGACCCTCACATCGGCAAGGAATCACGCCGGTCTCGACGCGATCCGAACGAACGTCACCAGACTCGCACGCGGCGAAGGCGACCCCGTGGTGCTGACGAAGTCCATGCCGGCCGTTGTCTGGCTCGCGTTCGGAGTCCATGGCAACGAGTCGTCGTCCGCCGAGTCCTCGATGATGGTCGCGCACGCGCTGCTGGCGAATCCCGATCTCACGCGCCTCCTCGACGAGCTCGTCGTCATCATCGATCCGCTGGAGAACCCCGACGGGCGGGAGCGCTACGTGCAGTGGTTCCACCGCACGCGGGGCATGCGCGCGAACGTCGATCCCGACGCGTACGAGCATCAGGAGCCGTGGCCGGGCGGCCGGTTCAACCACTACCTGATCGACATGAACCGCGACTGGGCGTGGCTGTCGCAGCGCGAGACCCAGGCGCGCGTTGCCGCCTACAAAGAGTGGCATCCGCAGGTGTTCGTCGACTTCCACGAGATGGGGTTCAACTCGTCGTACTTCTTCCCGCCGGACGCGAAGCCGATCAACGCCAACCTGCCGAAGGCGGTCGAGGACTGGCTCGACGTCTTCGGCCGCGCGAACGCGGCCGAGTTCTCGCGACGCGGCTGGCCCTTCTTCGTCGCCGAGCGCTTCGACCTGTTCTATCCCGGCTACGGCGATTCCTGGCCGTCGCTGCACGGCGCGATCGGGATGACCTACGAGATGGCCGGCGGCGGCCGCGCCGGGTCGGTGATCGAGCGTGAGGATGGCACCGTGCTCACGCTCGCGGATCGCGCGCTGCGTCATTTCACGACCGGCATTACCACCGTGCGCACCGCCGCGCAGCATCGCGCGGAGCTGCTGCGCTACACGTACGACGCCGCGCGCGCGAACATCGACGGCGGAAGGAACACGTTCCTCATCGCCGCCGACTCGCCGAACTTCGACGCGCTCGTCGGTCTCTTGCAGAAGCAAGGCATTCGCGTCGACATGCTCGCGACCTCATCGACGATTCGCGCCACCCGCCTCGACGACGACGTCGCCGAATCGCGCACGTTCCCCGCCGGCACGGCCGTCGTCTCCACCCGCCAGCCCCTCGGCGCACTCGCGAATACCCTCCTCGAAAAGGCGCCCGTCTTCAGCAAAGGCTTCGTCGAAGAGCAGCGGGCGAAGACCGAGGCGGACCAGCCGGATGACTTCTACGACCTGACGACCTGGTCGCTTCCGCTGGCGATGAACGTCGAGGGGTGGGTGACGCAGGCGCCGGTGGCCGGCACGCGGGACCTGCAGAAGGCCGAGCCCTCGCCGTTCCGGGTTGCGCAGTATGGCTACCTCGTCGACGGGCGCGATCCGCAGCTCTACCAGTTCGCCGGGAGCCTCCTCGAGAACGGCGTCCGCTTCAGCGTCGTCGACAGCGACATCGACATCGGCGACCGCACCCACGCCCGCGGCTCGCTGATCATCCTGAAAGGCAACAACGCGAACGACCTCGACACGCGCCTGCAAGCGATCGCGCAGGCCAGCGGCGTGAGAGTCGTGACCCTCCAGTCGGGCTGGATGGGCGGCACCGCCTTCGGCTCCGAGAAAGTGCGTCACGTGAAGGATCCAAAGATCGGTCTCGTTGGGGGACCCGGCACCTACCCGACCTCGTTCGGGATGCTCTGGCATACGCTCGACGTCGACACGCCGATCCCGCACACCGTTCTTTCCGCCGAGTCGCTGCGGAACCTCGAGCTGCACGATTACGAGGTGCTGATCTTCCCGGACGGCAACTATGCCGACCGAATCGGCAAGAGCGGCATCGAGAAGCTCAAGCGGTGGGTCAGCGAGGGCGGGACGATCGTGGCCGTCAAAGGCGCGAGCGCGTTTCTGCGCTCGAAAGACGTGGAGATCTCCAAGCTCAAACCGTGGGAGCCGCCGAAGGAGAAGAACGGAGACAAGGACGCGCCCTCGGAATCGGAGCGCTACAACGACTTCCGCGTCCCCGGCTCGGCTTTCCGTACGACGATGAACGAGCGCTCGTACCTCACGTTCGGCGTTCCCCGTCCGCCGGCCGTGCTGGTCGAAGGGACCGCCGCGTTCCTGCCCCTGCCGAAGAAGGTCGACAACATCCTCACCATCGACCCGAAGGAGCCGCTGATCTCCGGCGTCGCGTGGGACGAGTCGCTCGAGCGCATCAAGGGATCGGTCTATGTCGTTACCGAGCCATCGGGACGGGGGAAGGTCATCACGTTCGCGGACGACCCGCACTTTCGCCTCTTCTGGCGCGGGACGTTGCCGATCTTCCTCAACGCGGTGCTGTATTCGCCGAGCTTTCAGCGGTGATTTCGAACCGTCAGCGCCAACGTCTGCGCCGGACGACCGGCGTACCGTCGGCCTGACGCGCGGTATCGTCCCTGCGGGGTACCTGCGGCTGCGCGCCTCGCACACTCGAAACAGAGTTGAGTCTCTTGGATGCGTAGTGCGGTGACACCGCCAGCATGCCATCATAGGAATCCAGCCAATGCTCGAGCTGATGACGCATCCGGCGTTTTCGCGTGCGCTCACCGTCGGCGTCTTCGGAGGTGTCGGGCTCGTCCTCACCAGCATGTCGAGCCGGCGTGGGCCGCTGGTGTTTCCGGTCTATGCCGCGATTCTCACCTCCCTTGCCTTCCTGCTCGCTCGATACCCGGCCATGGCCTTTCCCCTTCGCCTCGGTTGTGCGTTCGGCGGATTCACCGTTGCGGGCGTGATCCACTACATCAGCGTCGGAATCGCGGCGAACCAGGATCGGCGGCGGAGAGGAATTCAGCCGGAATCCCTCTCGGTCGCCGGACACTCCTGGCGCCTCGCTTTTCTTCTGGGAACGGGATTGCTGGCCTCGGCGGGCGTCGCCTTCATCGCGTCCTGATGCACGTGGCTATCTCCAGGTCGTGACGATCAACGTGCGGCCACTTTCCCGCCCGGTCAGCAACTGCTATGCTCGCCGAACCTCCGGATGCCGCGCATCTTCGACAACATCGACCGGCAACTTCTGCTCGCGCTTCGCGACACGATGGCCGTGTCCACACGAGCGGACTTCTGTGTCGGGTACTTCAATCTGCGTGGGTGGAAGGCGATCGCGGATCTCGTCGAGCGCTGGCCGGGCGCCGATGGCGGGTCCTGCCGACTGCTGGTCGGCATGCAGAAGAATCCCGACGAAGAACTTCGTGAAGCGCTGCGCGTCGATCAGGTCGATGGACTCGATACCCAGACCGCGATTCGTCAGCGCCTTCAGCTCGCCCAACAGTTTCGGGAACAGCTGACCTTTGGGTCCCCGACCAATGCGGACGAAGTCGTGCTTCAGCAGCTGGCCCGACAACTTCGTGAGCGCAAGGTCGTCGTGAAGCTCTTTCTCCGCCACGGGCTGCACGCGAAGCTGTATCTGCTCCATCGCGACGACAAGGTCAACCCGATGACCGCGTTCGTCGGCAGCAGCAATCTCACCTTCAGCGGGCTGGAAAAGCAGGGCGAGCTGAACGTCGACGTCCTCGACCACGACGCCTGCGCCAAACTCTCGAGCTGGTTCGACGCACGCTGGAGCGACAAGTGGTGCGTCGACATCTCCGAGGAACTGATCGCCCTCATCGAGGAGAGCTGGGCACGACCGCAACTCATTCCGCCCTATCACATCTATCTCAAGCTCGCGTATCACCTCTCCCAGGAGGCACGCGAGGGGCTGGCCGGATACAACGTTCCTCGCGACCTCGACAAGCAACTCTTCGACTACCAGAAAGCCGCCGTCAAGATCGCCGCCCACCATCTCAACAAGCGGGGCGGAGTCCTCATCGGCGATGTCGTCGGTCTCGGCAAGACCATGATGGCCACGGCGATCGCGCGCATCTTCGACGACGACTTCGGTCTGGACGCGCTGATCATCTGCCCGAAGAACCTCGGCTTCGGATCCGAAGCCGGGCTGAACGAAGCGCGAACGCACCGGGACCTGATGTCGTCGCGCGAATTCGGGCGCCCCGGAGAATGCCGAGGTGGTCGGAACCGACGAAGCATTCTTCGAGGACGACGAGGACCGGCCGATCGTCGATCTCTACAATGAAAACGAGCACGTCCTCGAGGAGATGAAACCCACCAGCGCCGGCGGGCAGCTCGGGTCGCGCACCGGCGTCCGTCGCCGGCTGTACGAACGTCTTCGCCAGTACGCCGATGCCGTCAAAGGAACGCTGTTCGATTCAAAAGGAGCTAACGAAAGCGATCGACGACATCTACCGCTCCCCCCCTGCGTCAATCGGCCTCGGACACCCCCGGCCGCCAGCTTCGCAGCGGGGTGGGCGACAACGTCCTCGTGGAGCTGGTTCTGGCCCTCCGCGAAGACGACCGCCTCACGATCTCTCATGACGACCGGGAACACGCCGATCCTCAGATCATCTGTTCGCTGGGGCTGCGCTCGAGCTCGTGACCCGGCAGTGGGTCACTTCTTCCTGGCGATGGAAGCGCGCCGTGCGCTCACTTTGGAGCGCCGGGCCCGCGCAGCCGCCTCCGCAATCGTCCGCAGCGCGGCGTTGACTGCTTCGTTGTCAGGGAAAAGCTCCGCAAGGTCCTTGTCGATGAGGCGCACGCACGACCTGTCGACGACGCCGAGCCAGTAGGGATTCGGCCGCGATCGGCTGAAATCGAATTCACGGTCGAGCGGATCGTCGTCAGCGGGAATGGGTTTCTTCTTCATAGTGGAGCCGCTCCTTTCTCAGGGCCTTTCGCGCGCTGACGATGCGGATCGTGGCGTGATCAGGAACCGAAAACGCCACGACGAGAACGCGCCCCGGTCGGACATGCCAATGATCACGAACCGATCTTCGATTCCTGAATGGTCGACATCGAACGACTCGACCGCGAACACGTCAAAAAAACAGCTCTTCGCCTCATCGAAGTGAATGCCGTGCTTGCGCTCGTTCGTGCGGGCCTTTTCGTCGTCCCATTCGAACGAATAGTGAGCCATCGCTTCATCATCTTACACGCACGAATACCGGCCATATCCGCTACTCTTTGAGCGTCCCAAGAAGGCGGGTGGTGAGCCAGTTCTCGAAGGCCGTCGGCGTTCTGTTTGCTGCCGAGAGTCTTGAAGTCGTCGCGCAGGCCGAGGACGGTGCCGTCGTCGGCCACGCCGATCAGGAGCGTGCCGCCCTCGCTGTTCATGAGCGCGGCGACGGTCTTGACGATGACCTGCTCCATCTCCTTGCTGGCGCGGTTCTGTTTGAGGTCCCAGCGCGCGGTCGACTTGAACTCCACCCGCAAGGACTCACCCGCGGCAATGAGCTTCAAGAGGGGATCGTCCGAGGGCGGCTTCCAGTTGCGGAAGGTCCCGAGTACCTGCTATCGCCGAGGGACTTGAAGTCATAGTCCTTCCCCGGCATCGCGCGGAGATGCTCGTCTTTCGCGGTGTTCACCGCGTCCAGGACGAGTCGCTCGATGGTCCGCTCGCACAGGTAGCTGGTGATCTCCGTGCGCGTGTAGTAGGCGCCGAACGCCTTCTGGTTGATACTTCTCGAAGATGTCGCGCGTCGCCTGCGGCATGGTGGCGCAGCTCGCCGTGCCGGCCCGGGACGACAGGTTCTCGGGGTCAGCAACTGATCCTTTATCGCATGTCTTGACCCGCCGACTCAGGCAAATCGGCACATCATTGATGCCAGCCGGCTTTCATGAATTCCGTAAGCCATGACGGCTCAAAGAGTTGATGTTTTGGCATAGACGATGAGGAAGGGTTTCGGCCAGCGAAATCGCCCAAAAAAGGAGAAACAATGAGCCGACACCTGATGTCCCGAACGATGATTCTCACCCTTTGCCTGCTGGCGGCAACCTCGGTGTTCGCGCAGCGTGATCTCGATCGATCCGTCCGCGACTGGGACGGAAAGTTCGTCAGCGCGGCCGAGCCGATCCCCGGTCAGTACATCGTCGTGCTGAAAGACGACGCGGTGTTCGCGTTCCATGAAAGGCAGCTTCCGATCGCCGTGAAAGAGACGGCGCGGCGGGTGACGGCCGGCTACACGGCCCGCGTGGAGCGGACCTATGGTCATGCGCTCAAGGCTTTCTCCGTCCGGATGGACGAGGCGACCGCATCGCGCATGGCGAGCGATCCCCGGATCGCGTACATCGAGCAGGACGGGGTCATGACCGCGTTCACCACGCAGACCAACGCGCCGTGGGGACTCGACCGCATCGACCAGCGCTATCTTCCGCTCAGCGGTACCTTCACGTACTGGAATACCGGCAGCGGCGTTCGGGCCTACATCATCGATACCGGAATTCACTTCTCCCACAACGATTTCGGTGGGCGGGCCGTGAGCGGCTTCGATGCGATCGACGGTGGCACGGCTGACGACTGCAACGGCCATGGCACGCACGTCGCGGGGATCGTCGGCGGGACGACGTGGGGTGTCGCGAAGCGGAGCACTCTCGTCGCCGTTCGCGTCCTGAACTGCAGCGGCAGCGGCACGACCTCGGGTGTCATCGCAGGAGTCGACTGGGTCACGGCAAACCACGTCAAACCGGCCACGGCCAACATGAGTCTTGGCGGTGCCCCCTCGGCTTCGCTCGACGCCGCGGTTTCGGCCTCGATCTCCGCCGGTGTTTCCTACTCGGTGGCCGCCGGCGGCAGTCAGCAGGACGCATGCAAGTACTCTCCCGCGCGCGTGCCGGCCGCGATGACGATCGGGGCGACCGATAAGACCGACAGAAAGGCGTCATCGTCGAACTACGGGAAGTGTGTCGATTGGTTCGCGCCCGGCGTCGGCATCACGTCAACGTGGCATACGTCGAACACCGCCACGGCCACGATCAGCGGTACTTCGATGGCGGCTGCCCACACGGCCGGAGTCGCGGCCCTCTATCTGCAGTCCTACCCCGGCGCGTCGGCTGCTCAGCTCCGTCACGCTCTCTACACGAAAACGACGAAGAACATCGTCACCGGGGCGAGCACCGCGAACAACCATCTTCTGTTCACGGATTACTAGCAACTCTCGCCGGGGCCGGCCGATGCCGGCCCCGGGTCGTCCCGATTCATGAGGCCGCAGAAACCGTGCGGCGCCGCACCGGGCCCGCTACGCGGGCAACCGGAGTTGGGCCCTTCCGAGGTCTGCGCCGACCGGCGCAGACCTCGGACGCCGAACCGGATGTGGCTGGCTTCGTGCAGTCGCCTTCGGGCACGGGTCCGTGAGGACCATCCCTCCCCAGAACTGTGCGCCAGCAGGTCTCACGCACTCCGAACCTGGAGAGTCGCACACACAATGAATGGAGCAGTCATGAAAAGAGCAGCACCTGCAGCAATTCTCCTCATGTTCGTCGCCTGCGCAACGAGCGCACCGGATCGGGCGGCCAAAGCGGCGTCGTCACTCGACGTGATGCAGCAGAACAGCGCGAAGACCCGGGACCAGATCGATACCGTGTTGTCGTCGCTCGACACGCTGCTCGAAGCCCCCGCTGAGCGTCTTCGCGAAACGTACGATCGCTACGACAAAGACGTGAAGAAGATGAACCAGTACGCGGACGCGATCCGCGAGAACGACCGCGACCTCCGGAAGAACGGCAACACCTATCTGGCGCAGTGGCAGCGCGACGCGTCGGACGTTTCGGATCCGGAGCTGCGCGCGATCGCCGAACAGCGCCGCGACCAGATCGCACGGTCCACCGAGAGCATGCGCGCCAGCCTGACCTCGGCCGCCGGTAGCTTCGAGTCGTTTCTTCGCGACGTCAACGACATCCAGAAGGTGATCGGAAACGACCTGACCCCGACCGGACAGGCGAGGGTGAAACAGACCGCCGTCGCACAAAGCGCGCGGAGCGAGGGCGCTCGCGTGAAGTCGTCGATCTACGAAGCCGAGCAGGCCATCGAGCGCCTTCGCTCGCAGATCACACCGACGAACTGATACCGCGGGTAGTAGCCGGTGGCCAGTAGCCAGTGGCCGGTAGCCGGTAGCCGGTGGCCGGTAGCCGGTAGCCAGGACTGTCGCGGCTCGCGAAACAGTCCCTCGGCAACAGGCAACTGGCAACTGGCTACTGAACAACGCCGCTGTGTCGAGTCTCCTTGACCCGATGCCCCACTAGGCATCTGATTCGGGATGCGTCGAGGAGGACTGATGACACAGCCGAAACAGATGACGGTCGACGGGAACGAAGCCGCGGCGTCGGTCGCGTACCGGATCAACGAAGTCGCCGCCATTTATCCGATCACCCCTTCGTCCACCATGGGCGAGTTGGCCGACGAGTGGTCCGCGCGCGGCGACGTCAACATCTGGGGACGTCCGCTCACGGTCGTCGAGATGCAGTCGGAGGCCGGCGCCGCGGGAGCGGTCCACGGCGCGCTGCAGGCTGGTGCGCTCGCGACGACGTTCACCGCGTCGCAGGGCCTGCTGCTGATGATCCCGAACATGTACAAGATCGCGGGCGAGCTGACCGCGTTCTGCATGCACGTCGCCGCGCGCACGATCGCCACGCACGCGCTTTCGATCTTCGGCGATCACTCGGATGTCATGGCCGTCCGCCAGATCGGCTTCGGCCTCATGTCGTCGGCGTCCGTTCAGGAGGCGCACGATTTCGCGCTGATCGCGCAGGTCGCGTCGTTCCGCAGCCGCATTCCATTCCTCCACTTCTTCGACGGGTTCCGCACCTCGCACGAGGTCGCGAAGATCGACGTGCTGTCCGACGACGATCTCCGCGCGCTCTTCCCCGAGGAGCTCGTCAGGCCGCATCGCGACCGGGCGCTCACGCCCGATCGGCCCGTGCTGCGCGGCTCCGCGCAGAATCCCGACGCGTTCTTCCAGGCGCGCGAGGCGTCGAATCCGTTCTACGACGCCTGCCCCGCCTCGGTCGCCGACGCGATGGCGGAGCTCGCAAAGCGCACCGGCCGCAAGTACGGCCTCTTCGACTACTTCGGACACCCCGAGGCCGAGCGGGTGATCGTGCTCATGGGCTCCGGTGTCGAGACGGTGCGCGAGACGGTCGAGCATCTCGTCTCCAAGGGAGAGAGAGTCGGGGTCATTGCCGTACGTCTCTATCGGCCGTTTTCCGTGGAGCATTTCATCGGCACGCTGCCGGCGAGCGTCAAGTCCATCGCCGTTCTGGACCGCACCAAGGAGCCGGGGGCGATCGGCGACCCGCTCTATCTCGACGTGATCGCGGCGCTGCGCGAGGCCGAGGATCTCGAGCGGTTGCCGTTCGCGATGCCGCGCGTCATCGCCGGCCGCTACGGCCTGTCGAGCAAGGAGTTCTCGCCGGCGATGGTCAAGGCGGTGTTCGATGAGCTGAATGCCGATCGGCCGCGACGCCGGTTCACCGTGGGCATCATCGACGACGTCACCCATCGCTCGCTCGAGTACGACCCCGAATTCGACATCGAGCCGGACGACGTCGTGCGCGCCGTCTTCTTCGGGCTGGGCGCGGACGGAACGGTCGGCGCCAACAAGAACTCGATCAAGATCATCGGCGAAGAGACGGACTTCTACGTGCAGGGCTACTTCGTCTACGACTCGAAGAAGTCGGGTGCCGTGACGATCTCCCATCTGCGCTTCGGGCCGCGGCCGATCCGGTCGACATATCTGATCAAGACCGCCGGCTTCGTGGCCTGCCATCAGTTCCACTTCATCGAGCGGATGCCGGTCCTCGGTTACGCGCGGCGCGGCGCGGTCTTCCTCCTCAACTCGCCGCACGGCCCGGACGAGGTCTGGAGCCGCCTTCCGCGCGGCGTCCAGGAGCAGATGATCGAAAAACAGGTGAGGCTCTACGTCATCGACGGTTCGAGCGTGGCCATCGAGACGGGCATGGGCGGCCGCGTCAACACCATCATGCAGACGTGCTTCTTCGCGCTGTCGGGTGTGCTGCCGCGCCAGGAGGCGATCGCGAAGATCAAGCAGGCGATCGAGAAGAGCTACGCGAAGAAAGGCGATGAGGTCGTGCGCCGCAACTGGGCCGCGGTCGACCTCACCCTCGAGAATCTCCACGAGGTCCCGCTGCCGGCCACGGCGACTTCGGAATACGAGCCGCGGAGCGTCGTCCCAACCCACGCTCCCGACTTCGTCCAGCGCATCACCGCGGTGATGATGGAAGGGAAGGGCGATCTCCTGCCGGTGAGCGCATTTGCGCCCGACGGCACCTGGCCCACCGGGACCACGCAATGGGAGCGGCGCAACATCGCCCTGGAGATCCCGATCTGGGATCCGGAGTTCTGCATCCAGTGCAACAAGTGCGCGTTCGTCTGCCCGCACGCGGCCATCCGCGCCAAGGTGTACGGCAAGGATGCGTTGGCCGGTGCGCCCGAGGCGTTCCAGTCGATGGACTACAAGGGGACGGACTTCAAGGGGATGGCGTACACGATCCAGGTCGCACCCGAGGACTGCACGGGCTGCAATCTGTGCGTGAACGTCTGCCCCGGCAAGGACAAGACCAACCCGAAGCACAAGGCCATCAACATGCGGCCGGAGCCGGAGCACGCCGCCGTCGAGCGGCCGAACTTCTCCTTCTTCCTCGACCTTCCGGAGACCGACCGCACCACACTGCCCCGTTTCGACGTCAAGGGAACGCAGTTCCTGCAGCCGCTCTTCGAGTTCTCCGGCGCGTGCGCCGGCTGCGGCGAGACGCCGTACATCAAGCTCCTGACGCAGCTCTACGGCGATCGGCTGCTCATCGCCAACGCGACCGGCTGCACCTCGATCTACGGCGGCAATCTGCCGACGACGCCCTACTCGCAGAACAGCGATGGACGCGGGCCTGCCTGGTCGAACTCACTTTTCGAGGACAACGCGGAGTTCGGGCTTGGCTTCCGTCTCGCGATCGACACGCACATCTCGCAGGCGAAATCGCTCCTGTCTTCGGTCGCCTCGGGGCTGGCCGGGAATCTCGTGCAGGAGCTGCTGACGGCGGATCAGACGACCGAGAAAGGGATCGCCGAACAGCGCTCGCGCGTGGCCTCTCTGCGCGAACTGCTGAAGTCGATCGATTCCGTGGAGGCGCGCCGTCTCGAGCCGATCGCCGACTATCTTGTGCGCAAGAGTGTCTGGCTCATCGGCGGCGACGGCTGGGCGTTCGACATCGGCTACGGCGGTCTCGATCACGTGCTGTCGCTCGACTACGACGTGAACGTGCTCGTGCTCGACACCGAGGTCTACTCCAACACCGGTGGCCAGGCATCGAAGGCCACGCCCCTCGGCGCCGCGGCGAAGTTCGCGTCGCGCGGCAAGGCGATCGACAAGAAGGACCTCGGCCTGATGGCGATGAACTACGGTCACGTGTACGTCGCGTCCATCGCCTTCGGTGCGCGCGATGCGCAGACCGTGCGCGCGCTGATGGAGGCGGACGCGTACGACGGTCCGTCGTTGATCATCGCGTACAGCCACTGCATCGCCCACGGCTATGACATGGCGTTCGGCGTCGATCAGCAGAAGCGCGCCGTCGACAGCGGCGTCTGGCCGGTGTATCGCTTCGATCCGCGCCGGATCGACCTGGGCGAGCCGCCGCTCGTGGTGGACATGCCCGGGGGCAAGATCCCGGTGCAGGACTACATGAGAAACGAGGCCCGCTTCCGGATGGTGGAACGAATGGATCCGGAGCGTTTCCGCGACTTCGCCCGCCGCTCGCAGCTCGCGGCCGAGCGGCGGATCGCAACCTACCAGCATCTCGCCACGCTGCGTCTGCCGAAGCCTCTCCAGGTTGCGGTCGAGACCGCGATCGCCACGAATGCCGCACAGACGGAGGAGTGATCCGATGCTTACGATGAAGACGAACTACCTCGGCCTGGAGCTGGATCATCCGCTGATCGTCGGCGCGAGCCCTCAGGCCGACTCGCTCGACGGCGTACGTCGTGCCGAGGATGGGGGAGCGGCGGCGATCGTGTTTCGATCGCTGTTCGAGGAACAGCTCGACACCGAGGCCATGGCGACGTTCTCGGCGATGGAATCGCACGCGGAGATGTTCGCGGAGGCCACCCACTTCATGCCCGAGCCGTCGGAGTTCAAGGTGGGTCCGGATCAGTATTTCGAAGGGATCCGCCGCGCGAAGGCGGCGGTCCGCATCCCGATCATCGGATCGCTCAACGGGACCTCGCTGGGCGGTTGGCTCGGGTACGCGCGCGCCATCGAGGAAGTCGGGGCCGATGCGTTGGAGCTCAACGTCTTCGACGTTCCGATGAACGAGAAGGTCAGCGGCGCGGACATCGAGCGCGAGACCGTGGAGATGGTCCGTGAGCTCCGCCGACAGCTCACGATTCCGATCGCGGTGAAGCTCTCGCCGTTTCACACATCGCTGCCGCATTTCGCCGCGGCGCTGCAGGAAGCGGGGGCTGACGGGCTGGTCCTCTTCAACCGCTTCTTCGAGCCGGACATCGACGTCGAGAACCTCGAGGTCATCACCGAGATGCGGCTCTCGGACTCGCGCGAGGTCCTGCTGCGGCTGCGCTGGCTCGCGATTCTGTCCGGCCTGCTGATGAAGACCCAGCTCGCCGTGACCGGCGGCGTGCACACGGCCATCGACGCGATCAAGACGGTGATGTGCGGCGCGTCGGCCGTGCAGGTGGTGGCGGGCGTTCTCCGCTCCGGTCCGGAGCGACTGCGTGCGATGCGCGTCGAGATGCAGAGCTGGATGGCCGAGCACGAGTACGCGTCCCTCGAGTCGATGCGCGGCTGCATGAACATCCTCCGCTCCCCGAATCCGAACGTCTTCTCGCGCGCGAATTACATGCGGATTCTGCAGACGTGGGTGAACGAGTGAGAGAAGGGACGCCTAGCCCTGCCAGTTACCCTTAAGTGATGACTGGACAAAAGCTTCGCTGCCATTCACACTGGGTGGCATGAAGCCGCAGAAACAGATCAAGCGCACTCTGTCAAAGCCTGAAGCGATCGAACACGTCAAGCGGCTGCTGAA
>CAZLGP010000029.1:0-38749 GCA_964558905.1 uncultured Thermoanaerobaculia bacterium
CCCCCGCCCCCCCCCCCCCCCGCCCCCGCCGCCGCCCCCCCCCCCCCCCCCCCCCCCCCCCCCCACCCCCCCCCCCCCCCCCCCCCCCCCCACGACACTATGGCAAGAGATTGACGTCCAGCGTGATCTTCAGACGCAGCCGGCGGTATTGCCGCAGCTCGTCCAGCGTCAGATTCAGGGGGATGCTCACTTCCCTCACCAAGCCGTCCGTGCTGCGGCGGTCGGGTGAGGGTGGTGCGGCGACGGTCGTCGCGGGCTGCTGCTCGCCGAGGACCGGGAGGGACTCGAGAATTCCCTGAGGGAGCGGGATCTCGATCGAGGTCGTCGGCACCTCCGCGGCATCGTCCGCGCTGCTGAAGTAGTCGTCGAACGGATTGGCCTGCGGTGGCGGCAGCAGTTCCGTGGCCACGAGCGGAATGCTCTCGTCCGGTGCGGCCTCGTCGAGCTCGAACTCCGTCTCCCCTTCCGGAGCGGCCGAGAGCGGGATCGACGTCCGAGGCGCCGGCTCCGGGGTCGGCGTCGTCCCCGCCGGTGCGCCGAACGGTTGCTCGTTCTCGTCATCCCACAGAGACTCGCTCGCTGCGGGCGCTTGGGCGGACGACGCGTTGAGAATGTTGATGTCCAGCGGCTCCGAACCCTCCAGGCTGTACTTCTTCACCAGATGCGCGAGCACGAGCTGCGTGATCCCCTTCAACGTCTCCTCGACGCCGAGGCCCGTCGTCGCAACCGACTCGTACGTCGGTGAGCCGAGCTTGTTGATCTCCGCGTTCATCTCCGCGACCGGCATCGCGTTCGGCAGATCGCGCTTGTTGCACTGGAAAACCAGCGGCATCTCGCGGAGGCGGATGCCCTGGCGCTTGAGGTTGTCCTCGAGGTTTTGCAGCGACTCGAGATTTGCGTCCAGCGCGAAGTCCTGGCTGTCGGCCACGAACACGATCCCGTCCGCCCCCTTGAGCACCAGCTGGCGCGTCGAGTTGTAGTAGACCTGCCCCGGCACCGTGTAGAGCTGCAGCTTCGTGCGCATGCCGCGGATCTTGCCCAGGTCCAGCGGGAGGAAGTCGAAGAACAGCGTGCGGTCCGTCTTCGTCGCGAGCGAGAGCATCTTGCTCTTGTTGTTCGACGGCAGCGAATCGTAGACGAACTGCAGGTTCGTCGTCTTGCCGCAGAGTCCCGGCCCGTAATAGACGATCTTGGCCGTGATCTCTTTGGTGGCGTAGTTGAAAAGGACCATCGTGGCTCCGGAGCGTGAGGGTACGCAAATCAGTCGCGGCAGGCAATGGTAGCGCGCCTTGGAACGCCGTGAGAGTCCTGAGTCCTGAGTCCCGAGTCCTGCGCGCTTGCCTCCTCGTGCATCCTTCGAGAGCTGGACCTTCGTTTCGAGATTCAAAAGCAGCACTCAGCACCCAGCACTCAGCACCCAGCACTCAGCACTCAGCACTCAGGACTCAGGACTCAGGACTCAGCACCCAGCACCAGCGAAGCAGCACCAGCGCGCAGCACCCGGTATGATGCCCCGCCACGGAGGGTGCTCATGACGTTCCGGCGAGTCGTCGCCTTCACGGTTCTCCTCATTCCTCTTTTCGGGTATGCAGACGCCCCAGGTGTCTACGCCGTCACCGGTGGCACCGTGCACACCGTCGCCGGCGCGCCCATCCCCGGCGGCACCGTCGTCATCCGTGGCGGGCTGATCGAGGCCGTCGGCGCGAACGTCGCGGTTCCCCCGGATGCGACGATCATCGACGTCACCGGATCGCACGTCTATCCGGGGCTCATCGACGCGCACACATCCCTCGGCTTCACCACGCCGAGCACGCGACGAGGCGCCGGCGGCGAGCGCGCGGAGCGTCCTCCCGAGCCGACGCCCGACTTCCTCGCCATCCGCAACGTGAAGCTGACCGAAGACGAGGCGGACCCGTGGCGCGCGATCGGAGTAACCACGATCGTCACCTCCCCTTCCAACGGCATCTTCAACGGCCAGTCCGCGATCGTGAACCTCGGCAGCGGACCGATCGAGTCGCGGGTCATCAAGAGTCCCGCGGCGTTGCAGATCTCCTTCAACACCCGGCCGACGTGGACGTATCCCGACAGCCTCATGGGTGTGATGGCCTTCCTCCGCCAGACCTTCCTCGATGCCCAGCGACACGTCGCCGCGACCGAGATCTACACGCGCTCCCCGTCGGGACTCGAGCGCCCGCAGGAGAATCCCGGCCTCGATGCGCTCCGGCCGGTGCTGCGGCGCGAGATGCCGGTCGTGTTCGTGGCCGAGACGGATCCGATGATGCGGCGAGCGATGACGCTCGCACGCGAGTGGAACGTGCAGTTCGTGCTGGCCGGCGCGCGCCAGGGGTATGCGATGCCGGCGGAGCTGAAGAACGTACCGGTGCTCGTCTCCGTGAAGTGGCCGGCGCCACCGGCGGACAAGGAGGATCGCGAGGAACAGCCGCTGCGGGTCATCCGCGAGCGCCAGCTCGCGCCGACGACGCCGGCCGTGCTCGCGAAGAACGGCGTCGCGTTTGCGCTCGTCAGCGGCGCGGGAAAGACGGGCGACTTCCTCCCCGGCATCCGTAAGGCGATCGAGAACGGGCTGTCGGCCGAGGACGCGCTGCGCGCGACGACGCTGGCGCCCGCGCGGATCTTCGGAGTCGACCGTCAGCTCGGCACGCTCGAGCGCGGGAAGATCGCGAACCTCGTCGTCAGCGACAAACCGCTGTTCGAGAAGGAAGCGAAGGTGAAGCGCGTCTTCGTCGATGGCCGCGAGATCCGGCTGCCGGCGGAAGACAAGAAGGAGCCCGCGTCCGCAGCGGCGTCGGCCATCGACGGCACGTGGTCGCTCAGCGTCCGCGCACCGCAGGGGAACGTAGCCATTCAGGTGACGTTGCGCGCCGAGGACGGACGGGTGTCCGGCACGTTCTCCGGCGACCGCGGGTCAGGCGACATCCGGGGTGGCTCGCTCGACGGGACGAGCTTCGAGCTCACCATCTCCGCGAACGCGCCCGACTCCGAGGCGAGCGACTGGCTCTTCCGCGGGACCCTGGATGGCGACTCCATGAGCGGCACCGTCAACACCACCCTCGGCAACTTCGAGTTCAGCGGGAGCAGGTCGCAATGAAAAATACAGTTGGCGGTTGGCGGTTGACGGTTGGCGGCGTCGCGATCTTCGCGTCCTTCGCTCTGCCGGCACACGCACAGGAGAGCGTAACGCTCATTCGGAACGCTACGGTCCTCACGATCACAAACGGCACGATCGATAACGGCTCGGTGCTCATCCGCGGCTCGAAGATCGCGGCGGTCGGCAAAGACCTCCCTGCGCCGGCGAACGCGCGTGTGATCGACGGGACCGGCAAGTTCGTCCTGCCCGGCATCATCGACACGCACAGCCACACCGCCGTGCAGGGGAGTGTCAACGAGATCTCCCTGCCGAACACGGGCATGGTGCGCATCGCGGATGCGATCGACCATCAGGACATTTCCGCCTACCGCCAGCTCGCGGGAGGCACGACCACCGCGCTCGTGCTGCACGGCTCCGCGAACGCGATCGGCGGACAGAGCCAGATCCTCAAATGGAAGTGGGGCCGCCCTGCTGCGGAGTGGCTCGTCAGCGATGCCCCGCGCACGATCAAGTTCGCCCTCGGCGAAAATCCCAAGTCCGCGAATTTCCGGCCTCCCGAGGGGATCCAGCGCCAGTACCCGGCGACGCGCATGGGTGTCGAGGAAGTGATCCGCAAATCGTTCATCGATGCCCGCGACTACATGGCGGCCTGGGATGAATACGAGGCGAAGGTGAAGCGGAAGGAGACCGCGATCCCTCCGCGCCGCGACCTGCTGATGGACACGATGGCGGACATCCTGCGCGGCAGGATCGACATCCACGCGCACTGCTACCGCGCGGACGAGATGATCATGCTGTTGAACGTCGCGGACGAGCTGGGATTCAAGGTCCGCGCGCTGCAGCACGTCCTCGAAGGTTACAAGGTCGGGCGCGAGATCGCCGCGCACGGCGCGGGCGCGGGCACGTTCATCGACTGGTGGGGCTACAAGGCCGAGGCCTATGACGCGAGCCCGTACAACGTCGCGTTGATGGTGCGCGACGACGTGCTGACGTCCGTCAACTCCGACTCCGATGAGCTCGCGCGGCATCTCAATCACGACGCCGCGAAGGCGATGAAGTACGGCGGACTGACCGAAGACGAGGCGCTGCGCCTCTGCACGATCAATCCCGCGCGGCAGCTTCGTCTCGAGCACCGCATCGGATCGATCGAAGCAGGCAAGGACGCCGACCTGGCGATCTGGAACGGGCATCCGCTGTCGGTCTACTCGCGCGTCGACACGACGTTCATCGAGGGCGAGGTCTACTTCGACCGCGAGGAGGACCTGAAGCGCCGCGAGGAGCTGCGCCGCGAGAAGGAAGAGCGCTTGAAGAAGGAAGCGGACGAGGCGAAGAAGGACAAGGCGAAGGAGAAGAAGGATGCGTAAGCGAGCGACCCACTGCGCAGCGGCTCGGGATGTCACGAGGCGATCGCTCGGCATGACAGCGCTGGCCATGCTCCTCGCGTGGAGCGCTTTCGGCCAATCCACCATCCTCAACTCCACAGGGCGGAAGCCGACGACGGCGATCCGGAACGCGACCATCGTTCCGGTCAGCGGCCCCACGATCGCGAACGGGACCATCGTCTTCGCGAATGGCGTCATCACCGCGATCGGAACGAGCGTGGCGATCCCGGCCGATGCGACGGTCATCGACGGGGCCGGCCTCTTCGTCTATCCGGGCATGATCGACTCCGGCTCGAACGTCGGCCTCGTGGAGATCGACTCCGTCGCCGGCACCGTCGACACCTCGGAGCTGGGAGATTTCAATCCGAACGCGCGCGCGGCGGTAGCGATCAACCCGCACAGCGAGGTCGTGCCCGTGACGCGCGTGAACGGCGTGACGCACGTCCTGTCCGTGCCCGAGGGCGGGGTCATCTCCGGGCAGAGCGCCCTCGTGCAGCTCGCCGGGTGGACGCCGCCGGAGATGGTGGTGAAGTCGCCCGCGGCGATGCACATCCGCTTTCCGCGGCTGCGCAGCACGTCTCCCTGGGCGCCGCAGCCTCAGGACGAGGAGGCGGAGAAGGAGCAGCGGAAGGCGTACACGAGATCCATCGACCAGCTCCGGGACATGTTCCGCGATGCAAAGGCCTACGCGAAGGCCGCGGCCGCGCGCGCGAACGACGATAAGGTCCGCCGCTTCGATCGCGACCTGGTGCTCGAGGCGCTCGTCCCGGTCGTGGAAGGCCGGGTGCCGGTCGTGATGCACGCGAACCTTGCGCGCGACATCAAGGCCGCGCTGGAGTTCGCCGACGAGTACGAACTGAAGGTGATCCTCGCTGGCGCGCACGACGTCGCCCGCGTCGTCGACGACGTGAAGCGCCGCAACGTCTCAGTCATCCTCGGGCCGATCCTCTCGCTCCCGCCGCGGGAGGATGATCCTTATGATTTGCTCTTCACGAACGCGAAGACGCTGCACGATGCCGGCATCCCGTTCGCGATCCAGACCAGCGACGCGCACAACGCACGCAACCTCCCGTACCACGCGGCGTCCTGCGCGGCGTTCGGTCTGCCGAAGGACGTAGCCCTCAAGGCCATCACTCTCTATCCCGCGCAGATCTGGGGCGTCGCCGATCGCCTCGGCTCGCTCGAGGTGGGCAAGAGCGCGAGCGTCATCGTCACCGACGGCGATCCGCTCGAGATCCGCACGAACGTGAAGCGCGTCTTCATCAACGGCGAGGAGATCCCGATGGACTCGCGGCACACGCTGCTGTACGAGAAGTTCTCGAAGCGGCCGAAGTGAGAGGGTGCTGGGTGCTGCGTGCTGAGTGCTGAGTAAAGTCGGGCGGGAGGGATTCAGCACTCAGCACCCAGCACTCAGCACCCGGTATACAATCCCCCTCCCTGCTCTTTTTCAATTCACGTTCGAGACGGTGAACGGGAAGCCGGTGTGATGCCGGCGCGGCCCCCGCCACTGTAACCGGAGACGATTCGCGCCTTGGTCCCATGGGGACCCCCACTGCGACAGCGGGAAGGGGGCGCGAGGAGGACGACCCGGAAGCCAGGAGACCGACCGCTCGACACCCTCGAGAGCGCAGAGCGCAGAGCGCAGAGGCAGAAGAACCGATTCTTCTGCCCTCTGCCCTCTGCGTCCTGCCTCTGAGCGCCCTTCGGAGGGAAGGAGTCGTCATGCAATCTCGTCTCTTCTTGTTCACACTCATTCTCGTCAGTAGTTTCTCGCTCTTCGCTCAACAACAATTAACAGACACCATTATCGTGACCGCTTCTGCGCTTCCCGAGGCGGTCGAGTCGACCCCTGCCGCGGCGACGGTCGTGACTCGCGAGGAGATCGACGCCCGTGCCGCCCGCGACGTCGCGGACGTCCTGCGCGAAGTGCCGGGCCTCCACCTGAGTCGCACCGGCTCGCCCGGACGGGCGACGTCGCTCTTCACGCGCGGCTCGAACTCGAATCACACCCTCGTCCTCTGGAACGGCATCGAGATCACGAACCCGTACTTTTCCGGGTACGACTGGGGGCGCTTCTCCACGGTGGGCGTCGAGCAGGTCGAGGTCGTGCGCGGGCCGTACTCGGCGCTCTATGGCTCGGACGCCGTCGCGGGCGTGGTGAACGTGCTCACGATGTCGCGCCGGAGCGGCTTCCGTGCACTCGTCGAGGCCGGCGGACACGGCCTCCGCAACGGCGGCGTCACCGGTTCGTACGCGGGCGCCTCGTTCAATGCGTCCGGCTCGTACGAAATGCGCGACGACGACGGCTTCGCGGCCAACGACGACTTCTCCCAGGACAGCGCGAGTGTCGCGCTCCGCTGGAACGCGACGCCGTCGCTCTCCGCCGGTCTCTCCGCGCGTCACACGACCTACGATCTCGGCGTCCCATTCAATCTCAACTTCTTCGGCGACGCGCTGGTGCCGAGTCCCGAGCGACGCCAGGACGGCAGCGAACGGCAGGTCGCCATCCCCATCGAGCACACCCTCGGGCGCTTCTCGTATGACGTCGCGCTTGCGGAATCGCGCCGCGACGATCGCTTCGAGGATCCCCAGGATCCGTACGGCCTCACGCTCACGGCAACCGAGAGCCGGACCCGCCGCGCGCGCCTGACCACGCGCACGAGCACCGCCTTCGGCACCATCGTCGCGGGCGGCGAGTACGAGCACGCGGAAGTGGACGACGTCACGAACTTCGGCCCGAACTTCACCGGCGGCGAGCGCACGGAGCGATCACTCTTCGTCGAGGATCGCCTCACGCGCGAGCTCTCGCCGATGTCGCGTCTGGAGATTGGCGCGGGTGTGCGCTGGGACGAGTACGAGACCTTCGGCTCCGAGCTGTCGCCGCGCGTCGCGGTCGCGTGGATCGCCGGCAGCAACAAGATCCGCGCGGCGTACGGCGAAGCGTTCCGTGCACCGGCGATCGGCGAGCTGTACTTCCCGTTCATGGGCAATCCCGAGCTCGAGGCGGAGCGCAGCCGCAGCCTCGAGGTCGGCTATGACCACGCGTCCGGCGTCTCCGCGACGCTCTTCCGCAGCGACTACGACGACCTGATCATCTTCGGCCTGGCCACGAACCGCTTCGAGAACGTTGGCGCCGCGAACGCGCACGGGCTCGAGGTCGCAATCGAGCGCCGTCTCACTTCAGCCTTGCGCTCGTCTCTGTCGTACACATTCACGGAGACGGAGGAAGAAGGAGCGGACCGTCCGCTCGTGAGGCGTCCGCGCCATGCGGGATCCGTCTTCATCGGATACGACGCAGGCATCGTCGGTGCGAACGTCGTGGCGACCTACACCGGCGCGCGCGCGGATGTCCTGCCGGTGTTCCCGTTCTCGCGCACGACGAACGAAGCGCACACGCTCTTCGACGCGAACATCCAGCTCGACCTCGGCCGCCTCACGCCGTTCGTGAAGATCGAGAACGTGACGGACGTCGAGTACGAGGAAGTGCTCGGCTACCCGTCAGCGTCACGGCGGGCGGTGGTGGGCGTGCGCTTCGGGATCTGATGTGGAAGTGCGGAGGCGCCGCCTCCGCTTAGTTGAGGTTGAGGTCAAGCCGCACAAAGCGCGGGAATCATGCCTGTGACGACGCGGTCGCGGCTATGCGCGTTCGTGCGCCGGAGGCGCTCAGAGGGTAGCCGGTAGCGAGCGCGCAGCGCCGCCACCGGACGGCGTTCATTTTTGAATTTCCGCCCCGGCGGGGCGGCAAACGTGCTCTTCCGCCCCTGCCGGGCGGGATTGATGTGCGCGCGCTCCTTCCGGCGGCTGCGCGCTTTCGCGCTTGCCGCCGGCGACCTTCTGATGTCCCTCCGGGACGTTGCTGCCGCCTGCGACGGGTCGAGAAGGCCAAACTCGGCCTCGGCGGTTCCATGCACGCTCTCAGAAAGCGGCGGCGCTGCCGCCGCACTCCACGATCGTCTCGAGAGCGCGAGCCACTTGCCGCTCGCGCTTCTCGATCTTCTTCACCCGTCCCACCACATCCTCGATCAGCGCCCAGGTCACGTTCGACGGCTGATACCGCGCCGCCGAGGACTCGGCGACGTGCCTTCCCAGCGCGCCGAGGGCGGTGTGATAGGGGAGCGGCGTCGCTTCGCCGCGGCGCGCGATCTCGTCGATGTAGCGACCGACGAGCAGTCCCACCGCGGACGACTCGACGTAGCCCTCCACTCCGGTGATCTGTCCGGCGAAGAAGACCCGCGGGTCGCGTCGTGTCGCGAACGTCGGGGTGAGGTGCTTCGGGCCGTTGATGAAGGTGTTGCGGTGCATCGAGCCGTAGCGCGCAAACGTCGCGTTCTCCAGTCCGGGGATCATCCGGATCACGCGCTGCTGCTCAGGGATGCGCATCTTCGTCTGGAAGCCGACGAGGTTGAAGTACTCGTCCGAGAGATCTTCCTTGCGCAACTGCACGACGGCGTGGGGCCGCTCGCCGGTCTTCGGATGCTCGAGGCCGACCGGCTTCATCGGGCCGAAGCGGAGTGTGTCGACGCCCCGGGATGCGATCTCTTCGACCGGCAGGCAGCCCTCGAAGTGCACCGCGGTCTCGAAGTCGTGCGGAGCGAACAACTCCGCCGTCAGCAGCGCCTGAATGAACGTTACATACTCCTCGCCCGTCATCGGCGCGTTGAGGTAGTCCGTCGCGGAGCCTTTGCCGTAGCGCGATTTCCAGTAGAGCTTCGAGAAGTCGAGCGAGTCGGCCGCGACGATCGGGGCGATGGCGTCATAGAAATACAGCCCGTCCCGTCCGAGAAACTCGTCGATGGCGTGGAAGAGCGGATCGCTCGTCAGCGGGCCGGTGGCGATGACGAGAAAGTCGTGCTCGCCGCGATCGAGCGTCGTGATCTCCCCGCGATGGACTGTGATGTTCGGCAGCTCCGCGATCGCCCCCGTCACCTCCGCGGAGAAGCGCTCGCGATCGACGGCGAACGCATCGCCTGCCGGCACGCGCGCCTCCTCGCCGCAGCGGATGACCATCGAGCCCATGAGCCGCATTTCCTGCTTCAACAGGCCCACGGCGTTCGTCGCAGCGGACGAGCGGAAGGAGTTCGAGCAGACCAGCTCCGCGAGATTCGAGGTCGCGTGCGCCGGGGTCATCTTCACCGGGCGCATCTCGTGGAGATCGACCGAGTGCCCGCGCCGCGCGAGCGCGTACGCGCATTCACTGCCGGCCAGGCCGGCGCCGATGATTTTGATCTTCATGTGGTTGCCAGTTGGCGGTTGGCCGTTGGCGGTTGGCGGGAGGCCGAGCAGAGCCGCGTTCCTCCCGCCAACCGGCAACCGCCAACCGCCAACTAATTTTCCGGCTCGTTGCTCGAGAATGACACGCTGGCGTCCGCGCGGATCTCGCCGAACTTCTGCTCGAAGATCGCGATGTTGTGACCGAGGGCTTCGAGGAGCTGCTTTGCGTGCAGCGGCGTGAGGATCACCCGGCTGTAGATCTTGACGTCGTTGCGTCCCGGCACCACGCGGCCCAGGTCGATGACGAACTCACTCTGCGAGTGGATGATGTTCGCGAAGTTGACGTACTCGCCCTGCGCGACCTGATCGTCGAGTGAGATGCGGATCGTCTGGGGCTGTGGCTGCTGGTTGTCCATGTGCCGCCACAACTCGCCCCCGATCAGCGCGAATTCCGAGAGAGCGGCCCGCCGCCGCTGCCGGCGGCCGGTGCGGGCGAGACGCCCGCACGTCAGCCGGCGCGAACGCCGTCGGTCCGGACCACGCGCAGCCGCGTATCGCCGATCGCGCTCAGGACGGTCCGCGTCGCGGACGTGTGCATTCCATTCGCCGCAACCAGCACCGCCTCCGCGATGTCGCTCCACGCGCCGCCGGTCATGTTGAGCTGGGAGAGCGCCGCCTCGAGCGGCGAGAGGCTCGGATTGAACGCCGCGTTCTCCGCGTAAGACCCGGTGACGATCGCGCCTGCATGCGTGCGCAGCGCGACGCCCGCGTATGCCTTCGAGTAGGGCGCGTAGCTCTGGTTCGCGGCCGCGAGCGCGGCCAGCGCGAGCTCATCGTCGTCATCGATCGCCAGGCCGTTCGCCGCCGGTGCGAGCAGACCGCTCGTCACGCCGAGGTCGCGCGGACCGAACGAGTGCGGCAGGAGATCGGACAGCTTCCACTCCTCGCCGCCCATGACGACCGTCAGCTCGCCGGCCGTCACCAGCTCGTTGAGGAACTGCCGGCAGTACCCACACGGCGCCGCGCTCGTCGCGACGACGTCGACGCCCGTCTCGCCGTTCATCCATGCGTTCACCACCGCCGCCTGCTCCGCGTGCACCGTGAAGCAGAGCGACTCCCCCGCGAACTCGATGTTCGCGCCGAGGTACGTCTTCCCGCTGGTCCCGCGCGCCACAGCCCCGACCCTGAAGTTCGAGACGGGCGGTTTCGCGAATGCCGCGGCCTGCGGGAGGAGGGTGGGGAAGTCGGTCATGGATCGCCCATCGTACAAGAGTCACGGCGCGTGGATGTCGCCTCGCATCCGATCACGATGTCTTGACGAAGCGTTCCGCCTCCTCCTACGCATGACGGTGCTACCATCCGCCGTCCCTTTCCCCCACCGCTTTCGTCCAGTCTCGGAGGTTCGCAATGTCGTTGATCGCTCGCACGGCGGGAGCCGTGCGCTTTTTCGTCCTGATGTGCGCGGTCGCCCTTTTCTCTTTGACGGCATCGGCCAGCGATGTCCGTCCTCCCGACCTGACCGACCCCGCTCTGCCTTCGCGGCCGGACCTGCGGCACGCCTTACGAACGGCCGCAACTGCGCAGCAGCAGGTCTCGGTCGCTCCTGAAGGAGACGATCCGGCGCTCTTCGCTGGCGTGGCGCGCACCGAGGATGGGCGGATCCAGGTGATGGTGGAGCTCGAGGAGCCCGCGGCCGCAGTCGTATTCGCGGAGGCCATGAAGGGTGCCGTGCGATCCGACCTGAAGGTCCGGCGCATCGCCGCAAACGCCACACGCGTTCAGGTCAGCCGCATCGAAGCCCAGCAGGACCGCGTCGCCTCACTCATCGCCACACGAGGAATCCAGGCCCGCGAGATGTATCGCGTGCAGAAGGCACTCAACGGTATCGCCATGGCGGTCGCGCCCGACCAACTTCAGGCGCTGCGCGCGCTTCCCGGCGTCAAGCGCGTACTTCCGATTCAGCTCGAGTATCCGACGAACTCCACGAGCGTTCCCTTCATCGGCACGCCCAACGTCTGGGCGAACACCATCGGCCTGCCCATGGGCGTTGACGGAACGGGCATCACCGTCGGCGTCATCGACACCGGCATCGACTACATGCACGGCAGCTTCGGCGGCACCGGCGTGCTCGCCGACTATCAGGCCGAATCCGCCGACACCGCCGCGTTCACGACGGCCGGCACGCCGGCGGCCGGCGCCTTTCCCACGGCCAAGGTCGTAGGCGGCTTCGATTTCGCGGGCGATGCCTACACTGGCTCGAATGCTCCCATTCCCGACGCCAACCCGATGGACTGCAACGGGCATGGCAGCCATGTGGCGGGATCGGCCGCTGGATTCGGCGTCACCGCGGCCAATGCGCCGTTTGCCGGTCCCTATGACGCCAACCCCGCGACCTATTCGGCATTGAAGATCGGACCCGGAACCGCGCCCGGCGCGCTGCTCTACGGGCTGCGCGTGTTTGGTTGCGCGGGAGGAACCGGCCTCACCACCCTGGCCATCGATTGGGCCATGGACCCGAACGGCGACTTGGATCTCTCGGATCATCTCGACGTCATCAACATGTCGCTGGGATCGAACTTCGGATCGGTCCTCACCGCCACCGCCGTGGCCTCCGACAACGCCGCCCTGGCGGGTGTGATCGTGGTCACCTCGGCGGGCAACGCCGCCGACACCTTCTTCATCTCCGGCTCGCCCGGCGCCGCCTCGCGCGTCATCGCCACGGCCTCCTCGGTCGACGACGGCGTGACCGCGAGCGCGGTCCGCGCGAACACGCCGGCCGGCATCGCCGGCTTCTACGCCGCCGGTGCGGCCCAGTTCGGACCGCAACCGCCCCTCGGCGGCCTCACGGCGGACGTGGTGATCGCCCTCGATCCCTCCGACGGAGCCGGACCGCTCACCACCGACGCGTGCTCCCCCATCACGAACGCCGTGGACGTGAACGGCAAGATCGCGATCGTGGACCGGGGCACCTGCGGCTTCGCCGTCAAAGTCAAGAACGCCCAGGACGCCGGCGCCGTCGGTGTGCTCGTCGCGAACTCGGCGGCGGGCACATTCGGAGGCATGGGCGGAGTCGATCCGACGATCGTCATCCCCTCGGTGATGATCACCTTCGCGGACGGCAACACCTTCAAGGCCAATATCGTCACGTTGAACGTCACCATGTTCGCCGGCGCGGACACGCTCTCCACGTTCTCCTCGCGCGGGCCGCGACGCATCTTCGGCTCTCCGCTCCGACTCAAGCCGGACATCGCCGCTCCCGGTCAGAACATCACTTCCGTGCAGACCGGCAAGACCTGCCTCGTGGCGGCGGGATGCACGGGTGTCGCCGACCCCTCCGGATTTCAGGCGGGCAATCAGCCGCTGACGATCTCCGGCACGTCCATGGCCAGCCCCCACGTGGCCGGCATCATGGCTCTGCTCCGGCAGCTGAAGCCCGACTGGTCGGTGGAAGAGCTGAAGGCTCTGGCCATGAACTACGCCGTCAACGACACGACGGTGAATCCCGGCGCCACGCCGCCGCGCTACGGGCCTTCACGGATCGGCGCGGGTCGCGTCGATGCACCGAAGGCGGCCCTCGGGAATGTCATCGCCATGAATGCCGAGGATGCGGGACTGGTCAGCGTCACATTCGAGCCGGAAGTCAGCGGCCTGGTGGTCCAGACCAAACAGGTCCGGATCGTCAACAAGGGTCTCACGGACGAGACGTACGATCTGGCCATCGACGATGTCGTCGACTCCGCTGGCGTCGCGTTCTCCCTTCCGGGAGGTGGCAGTGTGGTCGTACCGGCCGGCGAGTCCGTCGACATCGACGTGCGAATGACCGCCGACTCCGCCGCCATGGAGCACACGCGCGACCCGGCTCTCGCCGCGACGCAGGCCATTCAGACGAACTACGGATCGCAGCCGCGCAACTTCCTGACCGAGGAGGGCTCCTACCTCACCTTCAGCCAGGGAGCGGCACTGCAGTTCCGCGTTCCGTTGTACATGGCCCAGCGTCCGGCCTCGTCGATGTCCGCCGGCAGCATCGTCACCGGCGGCGCGCCCACCGGCTCCACGACCATCCCCCTTTCCGGATCCGACATCTGTACGGGAACGATCGTCGCCGGTCCGGCCTGCAGCGGATCCTTCCCCACCGACGTCGTGTCGGCGGTCTCACCCTTCGAGCTGCAGGTCGTCTCTCCGCTCGATCCGATCAACTCCACGGACTACGCCGACATCAAATACGCTGGTGTCTCCTACCTGCCGGGTGCTCCATCGAGCATCAACAACGACCTGATCATGTTCGGCGTGGCGAGCTGGGGTGACTGGTCCACGCCGAACGATGTCGCGTACAACGTTTGCGTCGACACGAACGAAGATGGCATCTACGACAAGGCCGTCATCAACACCGTCCCGTCGATCTTCGTCGCCAACGCACCGTTCAACGACAACTTCGTGCGCGTCGTGCGGGACCTGACGACGGGCTCCTACACCATTCTGGGCCTCGCCTCGTACGTCAACCTGATCGCGCCGTCCGTCTTCGACAGCGCGCTGCACCTGAACAACGTGATGGTTCTCGGCACCACACCCGCGCAGCTCGGCATGCTCGCCGGGGACACAACGTTCCGCTACAAGGTCGTCACCTGCCCGGGCACGAATCCCGGCTGCGCGCGCACGACCGGCGCGAACGATCATTGCAGCCCCCCGGCCGCCGTGCGCTTCGATGAAGCCTCCGGACCGTATTTCTATGACTGGGCCGCGCAGGGACTGGACTTCAACGGCTCGTTCCTGGCCGATGACCTCAGCGGAGCCCAGCTGCCGGTGAGCTGGAACACCGCCAACATGGCCACCAACGGCTCGGCTGGCGCGCTGCTTCTGCACCATCACAACGAGGCCGGCACGCGCGCGGAAGTGGTGCTTCTCGACACCGCCGCATCCACTGACCTCTCGGTCCTCGCCGGCTCGACTCCGAGCAATCCGCCGCTCGGCTCGAACGTGACCATCACCGTCACCCTCACGAACACCGGCACCGCGGCCTCGGGTGTCGTCGTGAATGCGTGGCTCCCGCCGGACCTGACCTGGGTCAGCGACGATTCCGGCGGCGCGTACGATCCCGTCACGGGCCTCTGGACCCTCGGCGCGGTGGCGGTCGGCTCCCAGAGCCTGAACATCGTCGCCACCGTCACGAACACCGATCCCATCCCGGTGCTGGCGCACGTCGCGGCGGGCACTCCGCTCGATCCGAATCCGGCGAACGATCAGTCGTCGTTCGTCATCTCCGCTCCGCGATCGGCCGACCTGGTGGTCGCGATGTCGTCGAGCGGAGCGAGCGCGTTCGCCGGTGCGCCAATCAGCTACACCATCACCTTGACGAACAACGGCGTCGACCCCGCGTACAGCGTCGACGTGGCGGATAGCTTCCCGAGCTTCCCCGCGCTCGATCCCACTACCGCGACGCCTTCCCAGGGCGTGTTCGACATAGGGACCAACACCTGGAACCTGGCGGGTCTCGGCAACGGCGGCACGGCCACACTGGTCCTGGGCCTGACCGCGCCCGACATGGCCGGACCGCTGCAGAACACGGCCACCGCAACCTCCACGACGGCCGATCCGAACGCCGTGAACAACACCGACTCGGCGACGATCGAGATCGTCTCCCCGGCCGACGTCGTCGGGACCAAGACCAATGCGGGCGACACGTATGTCGGCGGCACGATCACGTACACGATCACGCTCACGAACAACGGGTCGTTCACGCAGCTGGATAACGCCGGTTCCGAGCTCGTGGACGTCCTGCCATCGACGATGACGCTGGTGTCGGCGACCGCTACCAGCGGCACGGCCACGGCCACGATCGGCACGAACACCGTCGACTGGAACGGCTCCCTCACCTCCGGGGCTTCGGTGACCATCACCGTGACGGCCACGGTGAACAACACCGCCGTAGCTGGCGCGACCATCACCAACCTCGCCTCGATCCACCATGACGCGGATGGCAACGGAACCAACGAGTCCACGCAAAACGTCAGCTCGGACTTCGTCGTCACCTCGCCGTCGATGATCACGGCGACGATGACCGCCGCGGGCACGTTCCAGCCGGGCTCGAACGTCACCTACACGGTCATCCTCACGAACAACGGTCCCTCCGAGCAGCTCGACAACCCCGGCGACGAGTTCACGGCCACGTTGCCCGCGAACATGACGCTGGTTTCGGTCAACTCGAGCGCTCTCGCGACGGAGGCTGCGCTGCGCGGCGAGCCGGTCACCAACGCCGGCGAGACCGCGACGTGGAACGGCGCCATCCCGGCCGGCGGAGACGTGACCATCACCATCGTGGCGCAGATCGATCCGATGGTCGCCGGCGGCACCGTCATCTCCTATCAGGGCACCGTTAACTACGACGCCGACGGCAATGGCACGAACGAGTCCTCGATTGTGACCAACGACCCGTCCACCGGCGTCGGCGGCGATGCCACCGCGTTCGCCGTCAGCTCGCCCGCGACCATCGCATCGCCCACCAAGGCGGCCAACGTTTCGCGCGCGCAGATCGGCGAGACGATCATCTATACCGTCACCATCGAGAATACGGGCGGCGCCGCGCAATCCGACAACCCCGGCGACGAATTCACGGACGTCCTCCCCACCACGCTGGATCTCGTCTCCGCGAGCGCGACGGGCGGCACGGCGGTGGCGACCATCGCCACCCGCACGGTCACCTGGAACGGCCCGATTCCGGCATTCGGCTCGGTGACGATCACCATCACCGCCACGGTCAACGGCACCGCGATGGGAACGATCTTCAATCAGGGCACGGTCAACTTCGACGCCGACGGCAACGGCACGAACGAGTCCTCGGTCCTGACGGACGACCCGGCCACCTCCGCGCCCAACGACCCGACCGCCGTCGCCATCGGATCGGCCAGCATCCCCGCCCTCTCCCCGATGGCGCTGCTCTTCCTCTCCGCCCTCCTCGGCGGAGTCGCACTCCTGGTGATGCGGCGCGTGGCGTAAACCAGCCCTGCTTCGGAACGCAAAAAGCGCCGGCCCTCGGGCCGGCGCTTTTCTTTGCTGGTGAGTTATCCTTGGCGAGGCCATGACCGCGTCACTGACGCACTCGCGATACCGCTATACCTACGACGAATACCTCGCCCTCGAGCGCGACAGCGAAATGAAGCACGAGTTCGCCGATGGCGAGATCTACGCGATGGCGGGCGGTTCACTCCGGCACAGTGCTCTCGCATCGAGGATCAGCGCTGCGCTCGAAAGTGCTCGCCCTTCGGACTGCATCGCTTTTCAGTCCGACATGCGACTGCGCGTACTCGCCACGGGGAGAGCGACCTATCCGGACGCATCGATGGTCTGTGGCCCGATCCAACTCGATCCGGCCGATCCCAGCGGAACGACGATCACCAATCCGTCGTTGCTCGTCGAGGTCCTCTCCCCGTCGACGGAAGAGGTCGACCGCGGCAGCAAAATGGAGGACTATCAACGCATTCCCTCCCTTCAGGAGTATGTTCTCGTCAGCCAGCAGCCTCGCGTCGAGATCTACCGTCGTCTCAGCTCCGGAAGCTGGGAGTATCGTGAGTTGCGGGAAGGCGCCATGAAGCTCGCCTCGGGCGCGACACTGGATCTCTCGATTCTCTATGCCGATCTTCCGCCCTGAGCCTTCACAGACATTTGAGGGGCCCGATCACCCATAGAACAAGCCCGAACGAAGGCGATGCGGGACATCGCTGAGGAGCGGCGGTGAAGCAAGCGAGCTTCCAGCGCGTTGAAGACTGTATAGCTATTTGTGAGACACCACACTAGACTCCTTTCCGGTCCATCCCCCAACAAAGAGAGCAACGATCCCCAGGCGATTCCTCCGCGCGGTGACACACGTATGCCGACGATTCGTTTGATGAACTGGAACATCCAGAACTTCGGGGTGACGAAGTCAGGGCTGAAGTACGACAACTACGACGTCGTGAAGGCCATCGCCGAGGTGGTGGTGTGGGAAGAGGTCGACATCTTCGTGATGCTCGAGATGAACACCACCGACGAGGCGACGGCGCGCCGGCTAGCCTCCACGATGCTCTACGCGTTGCGGGACGAAGACGATCGAGGTCGCGGGTACTGGACGTCGGCGGTGATCTCGCCGAACACGGGGAAGGAGTTCTACGGTTTCTTCATCCGCGACGTGAACCGCACGATCCCGATCCCACTAGACGATCAGCATCGGAACGACCGCATCCTCGGGCCGATCAACAAGATCCAGGACGCCCTCTTCTACAACGACCCGAGCGACTACGACACGCTGGACGAGACCTTCCCGTTGCTCGATCCCGACGTGGAGGAGATCAGCCTCTACGGCCGACCGCTGCACAAGTACCCGGCCTGGCCAGCCACGCGCAAACCGGTCCTCGGACTGTTCGCCGTGCCCGGCGCGGCGGCGGGAAACGAGCTCCTGCCGATCGTCGCCTGCCACTTCGCGCCGGACGAACAAGAGGCGACTCTCCAGTTCGACCGGCTCTTCTACTTCAGCATCCTCAACGGCCTCGCGCCGCACGCATGGAATGCGCCGGTCCGCCTGAACGTGAGCTTCTCGACGCCCGGCTTTCGCGCGATCGCGCCCCGCTACTGGGTCGTTACCGGCGACTTCAACGTCGACTACAACGCCGCGTCGTACCAGGGAATCGTCGGTACCAACTACGAGGAGCTCGGCGCCCTCGCCGCCATCCTGCCGCCGACGGAGACGACCGACAAGACGCTGTTCATGACCTACCAGATGTACAACCACTACAAGCCGAAGAGCACCGTCGCGTTGTCGATCCGCCCGATCGACAACTTCTTCGTCCGGAACAACCCGGCCTATCCGGCGAGCGCCACGATCCGGCGTTCGTCCGTGCCGAACATCGCCGAAGACGTCCGCTGGCGCGTCCTCCGCCTGCGAGAGAGCGTCGACCACTACCGGGAGCTCGACCAGCGCGGCTTCATCGACAACCCTTACGCGCAGGTCGTCGCCAACTACGCGCAACAGCTGACGAACAGAGAGACCGGGATCAACTACAAGGGCGCTCTCATGGGCTCGCGGCTGATCAGCGATCACCTGCCGACGATCATGGAGCTGAACATCGCATGAGCGTCAGCTGGGATGACCTCGTCGCGCTGCTCACACCGGTCGACGGGCGGCTCTCCGTGAATGGCACGGCCTTCCAGACCGAGGCCGTCACGAACCTCTTCAATCCTTGCTTCATCAACGGCGAGATGGTCGTGGTGAACTGCGAATCGGAGCCCGACACCTTCGCGCAGACGGTGTCGGTGACCGGCGATCTGGCGCCGGCCACGTTCCTCGGCGTGACGGCCAGCGTGCTGACCGAGGGGACGTTCGTGCTGCTGCAGGACGGCAGCGTCACGGTGAAGCTGGTCGTGCGGGTCGACGACAGCTTCTGGACGATGTCGAAGAGCTTCGATCAGCTCGGCGACTCGGTCTTCGACCAGGTCCTCTGGGCGCAGGTCGTCTTCACGCTCGACTCGACCGCCCCGCTCGTCCTGCCGGAGCAATTCGGTCTCTCGTTCGGCTACGCGCCGAACATCCCGGACGTCGCCGCGCGCGTGGTCAAGGGGCTTTCCATCGAGGCCGTCATCGACGTGCAGGGGTACCTCGAGACGCTGCTCGCGATGTTCACGCCGCCGGTCGCGGTGCGTGGGCCGATCGAGCTCTACATCCAACGGAACTTCGATGAGGAAGGGATCCCGCTGGCGGATACGAAGACGATGCCGCAGCTGCTGCTCATGCCGCTCGCGGACGTCGGCGCGACACGCGCGGTCGGCGAGTACGAGCTCCGATTCACGCTCGAGCTCGCGTCGCTCCTGCAGCAGTTCCCGCTCGGTACCGGCCAGCTCGTCGCCACACTGCCGACGGCGATGATCGCCGTCCGGACCGGGCTGAAGGTCGAGAGCATCGAAGAGCCGATTCCGATCGCCGTCTGGGTCTACCGCGACAACGGCGGGCGCATGGTCTTCAACGTCGGGCAGGCCGTGAACCAGCCGATTCCAAAGCAGGACATCGGACAGTTGCTCAACGGCGTCGGCGTCGGCACGTTGCTCGAGCCGGGATTCGGGTTCCCGATCTACGAATGGCTCCTGATCGAGGGAGTCACGGTGACGCTCCGCGTCGCGCAGGAGGCGTTGGCCATCACGGACATGGAAGTCGCCGCTTCGATCGGCGCGAACGAGCAGTGGTCGATCCTCGACGATCTCCTGGTCATCGACTCGATCGTCTTCGTCGTCGGCGTCTCCATCGACGGTGTCAAGCTCCTTCCGCACGCATCGGTGCAGGGAACGGCGCTTCTGCGGGGCGACGAGAACGTCAGGCTCCGCGCCGCGGTCGGGCTTCCCGATCTGACGTTCTTCATCCAGCTCGACGTCGACGAGAGGATCGATCTCTCGGTGCTGGTGCGCGGTCTCCTCGGCAGCGCGCTTCCGATCGAGATGCCCGTGATCACCGGGATGACGTTCGCCATCAGCGGCTACGTCAAGAGCTCGCTCTACGCGTTCGAGACCATGATCGAACAGGAGTGGCCGCTCTTCGGGTCGGAGGAGAACGGGCTCGTGCTCCGCCGTGTCGGCATGTCGCTTTCCGCGGCCGGTACCGGGGTATCGGGAAGCGTCTATGGCAGATTGACCCTCGCCGGCGTGGAGCTCGGCCTCTCCGCGAATTACGATCCGACCGGCTGGCTGTTCTCCGGCGGCACGACGCCCGGTCAGCGCGTCGATCTCGTGGCACTGCTCGCAGACCTCCTCCGCGTCTTCGGCATGCAGATTCCCGCGGGGCTTCCGGTGGTCTACCTCGATCAGCTCCGTGCGACGTACGATACGAGCACCAGCGTCTTTCAGACCGCCGCCGCCGTCTCCCTTCCGGGCGTGACGTACAACCTCGCCGACATTCCGCTGATCGGAGAGTGGCTCGACCCGTCGAACCGGATCTCGCTGGAGATGATCAACTTCACCATCCAGACCGGCGCCAGCCCGAATCCGACCTACATCGAGCTCGGCTTCCGGGTCGGATTCGGCATCAACGATTTCATCGCCGTGGTGATCCCGATCGTCGGCAAGCGACCGCCGGTCAAACCCCCCTCCACTCCCTCGCTCGTGGCGGGGCAGACGCTCTCGGCCGTCGAACGGATCACCACCGCGGACGAGCCTCCGACCACCTATCCCGTCGAAGGATCCGGCGCCTGGGTCCCTGCGCAGCGCTTCTTCGGACCGCTGGCCGTCGAGAAGCTCGGGTTCGTCCTCGACGATCGCGGCATCGGCGTGCAGTTCAACGCGAGCCTCAGCGTCACCGGAGTGCTGCTCGAAGCGATCGGCCTCAGGATGATCGTCCCGCTCGACGAGCCGTACATCCCGCTCTTCGGCCTGGACGGCCTGGCCGTCACGTTCCAGACCTCGGTCATGACGATCGGCGGCGGCCTGGTGCGCGTGCAGAACCCCGCGTACATGCAGTTCGACGGCGCGCTGGTCGTCCAGGTGAAGAAGTTCGGCATCAGCGCATTCGCGTCGTACGCGACCTCGGAGCCGCCGTCGATGTTCGTCTTCGCGCTGCTGAACGCTCCGATCGGCGGCCCGCCGTTCTTCTTCATTACCGGCTTCTCGGGCGGCTTCGGATTCAATCGCGACCTCCTGATGCCGAAGCTGTGGGAGATCCCGCGCTTCCCATTGGTCGCCGGCGCGAAACCGTCGAGCAATCCGTTCGGCTTCGAGCCGACCCTCACGGACTTCCTGGCTGTCATGGACGACTACATGGGCGTGTCGATCGGACAGTACTGGATCGCCGCCGGCGTCGAGGTGACGTCGTTCAACATCCTGACCTCGCAGATCCTCCTCATGCTCGCCTTCGGCAACCGTCTGCAGGTGGGGATTCTCGGGCTTTCCACGCTGAGCATTCCGCCCGACGTGAAGGAGCCGCTCGCGCGCGCACAACTCGCGCTCGAAGCAGTCTTCGTCCCCGATGACGGCGTGCTCACCATCGCCGCGCAGCTCACGCCCGGCTCCTATGTTTTTTCGCGGGACTGCGTCCTCAGTGGCGGCTTCGCGTTCTACCTCTGGTTCTCGCCCAGCCCGTTCTCCGGCGACTTCGTGGTCACGCTGGGCGGCTACAACCCGTACTTCCAGCGCCCGTCACATTACCCGTTCGTTCCGCTCCTCGGCGCGAACTGGAGCCTCGCCGGATTTCCGCTGACGTTCAAGGGCGGCGTCTACATGGCCTTGATGCCGCACGCGATCATGGCCGGCGGTTTCCTCCTCGGGACGTGGTCGACGTCCGGCATCAAGGTCTCGTTCAACGTCACCGCGGACTTTCTGATTCAATGGAAGCCGTTCCACTACGAGATCCGCGCCGGGGTGTCGTTCAACGTCCTGGCGAACGTGAACGTCGGCATCGCGCGGGTGACACTGAACGTCACGGTGGGCGCGCAGCTGCAGATCTGGGGGCCGCCGTTCTCCGGACGGGCTCACATCAATCTCAGCGTCATCTCGTTCACCATCGCCTTCGGCGAAGCGGAAGACGCCGTTCCGCCCCCGATCGAATGGACGGAGTTCAAGAAGACCTTCCTCCCGCCGCCTCTCTCGCCGCTCGCGTCGCAGAAGACTCTCCGCGCCGCGACCGACGCCACGATGACCGACTCGATCGTCAAGGCTCTGATCGCGTCGGGACTGCAGCAGGACGTGCGCGGCAAGGAGAACGTGCCGGTCGACTACACGGTCGATCCGCAGCTGTTCGAGCTCTACGTGCAGTCGCTGATCCCGGCGAAGTCGCTGCGCATCAACGATCAGCCTCTCGCCGCACACAACGGCGCGTTCGGGATCGGACCGATGTCGGTGCCGGTCGAGGCGCTCTCCAGCGAGCTGCAGATCGAAATGACGCGCAACGGCCAGCGGTATGACGCCCTCGATGCCGTCGCGGTGATCGAGCGTGCGCCGAAAGCGCTCTGGCTGCACGATCCGGCGCCTCAGCAGACGCTGAACAACCCGGCGCTCATCGACGACGTCGCGCAGGGCGTGACGATCAAGCCGGCCCCCGACGTCCCGGCGCACTCGTTGCCGATCGAGATCGACGTTCTTCTCTACAGCCCCGAAGGCACCGAGGCGATGACGTGGGGCTCGCCGGTCGCCCCGCAGACGAATCCGTACGGCGGGCTCGATCCGTGGACGACGCTCACCGAGACGATCGCCGCCCCCGACGTCACGCTCGTGCGCGGCGACATCATCGCCGGTCTCCTCTATGCGCGGTCGATCATCACGCCCGAGGTCGACGTCGCACCGCTGACGCATCGCGACACCCTGAATCTGCTCGATCCGGTGGTGCTTGCGCCGCTCGGCTACGAAGGAGCCGCGGCATGAGCGCCACGAATGGCACGATCGTCTTCCACGAGCACTTCGCGGCCCCGCTGCCAGCCGGCACGTACGACGTCACGATCCAACAGCGCGTGACGAGCAACGCGTCCAACGCATTCGACGAGACCTTCGAGCATCGCCTGACGTTCGCCGTGCAGGGAGCGCGCTTCGCCCTCAAGCCCGAGGCCATCCAATCGCAGTTCCCGCCCGCCGACGTGCAGGGCGACTACGCGAACGTCCTCCCGCACATCGTCTTCCATCCGCGCACGCTGCCATGGCAGCGCGACATCGGCACGCAGTCGAGCGACGGCGGCCTGATCCCCTGGCTCGCCCTCTTCACCTTCGACCTGAACGATCCCATTCCGCAGGTCGAGCACGGCACGGTTGCCGATCTGCTCCCCTCCGGACTTCCGCAGGGGACCATCTCCTATCCGAACCTGCAGCTCGAGTACGGCGAGTCCGGCACCGATCCGATCCTCTACATCGACGTCCCGGCGTCGATCTTCACCTCCGTCGCCCCGACCGTAACCGAATTGCGATGGCTCGCCCACGCGCGCGTCATCGATCTCGAGACCGCCTCCCGCAAGCGCGATTCCGCCGACGGCACCGTCGCGACCCAGTTTTCGGTGGTCGTCTCGAATCGACTTCCCACTCCGGGCAATCGCACCGCGTGTCATCTGGTGTCGCTCGAGTCGATGGAGCCTTACCTCCCGCCCAATGCGCTGCCCGAGGGAACGACGAACGTCCGGCTTGCTCTCCTCTCGTTCTGGGAGTTCGGCTGCGTCGCGCAGGAGCAGACCTTCCGCGAGGCGCTGGTGAACCTGAACCGCACCCCGGGCACGCTCCAGATCCCTTACGCGACGTACAACGCCTCGACGAACGACGTCGTGAAGAACGCGTTCGCGATGGGGTACAGCGCGTTCGATCATCACACCCGCCAGGGAGCGCGGACGGTCTCCTGGTATCGCGGACCGCTGCTTCCGGCGGTCACGCGCGAAACCGTGACGGTTCCGATCAGCTCGTCGGATGCGCTCACGCTGTACGACCCGGCGACGGGGATGTTCGACATGTCGCTCGGAGTGGCATGGCAGATCGGGCAGTTGATCGCCCTCGCCGACAAAGATTTCTCCGCGCTGCTGTACGACTGGAAGCGCGCCTCGACCGCCGAGGCGGTGCTGGAGCTCGAGCGCCGCTTCCTCGGCGAACAGATCGGCGTCGATCTGAGTCGTGTCGAGGGCCGGCTGCACGTCGAGCTGATGCGGCGCTACATCAAGCCGCTCCTCGGCAAGATGCTCGCCGCACAGCCTGATGACGAAGGCGGAGCCGTCGTGGCCGGCCCGGACCGCGCCGCGACGAAACGGAGATGGTCCACGAGCGAAGCGTTTCTCGCGCGAAGGCGGGACGTCCTGGCGACGGTGTCCGACGAGCAACTGCCGGCGGAGATCCGCATCACCGAATGGCTCGCCCGGCTGCGCAATCTGCAAGGCGTCCCGTTTTACGTTCTCATTCCCGACGTCCGCATGCTGCCGCAGGAGTCGATCCGCATGTTCCGCATCGATGAGAACTGGATCGACTGCCTGATCGACGGCGCGTTCAGCATCGGACGCGCCACGACCGGCGACGCCGTCGAATCGAAGCTCTTCGCGCGGTTGAAAGCGCGCGTCCGCCAGCGCGCGGCGACGCAGCGCGTCCGGCGCTATTTCGGGGCGGAGACGGAGCGCGCGGTCACCGAGGCGAGCGAGGTCGAGACCGGCTTCCTGATGCGCTCCGCGGTGGTCGCTGGTTGGCCGACCCTCGAAGTGCGCGGCTACGACGCCAGCGGCGGCGAGCTGCGCGTCATCCGTCTCGACCGCCCTGCGAGCGACCTCCTCTTCGCGCTCTTCGACGGCCAGGTCGCGAAGGTCAGCCTCTCCGAGCCGGTCGAGACCCTTCACTTCGGATTCACGGAGACGATGACCAAGAACCTCAAGTACGTCGATGCAACAGGACATGCACCGGGATCGCAGATGGACGGCGTGAGCGTCGACGTGCCGCTCCGCGATGCCTCGCGCCGGGTGGTGGCCGTCGATTCACTCGCGAGCACCGTCGAGCAATCGCTGGTGGCGAACGGCGGCATGACGCCGGCGACCGAATACACCACCGCCGAGTTTGCGCTCGAGCTCGTGCAGGGCGTGCAGCAGGTCGACTTCACCGTCGGAGAACCGTCATGACCGCCGGCCTCGGAATCGTCGTCCCCATCCGCCTCGACGCGCTGCTCGTCGGCGCCGTCGATGCCGACAGCGCGAATTCCTTCGCGCCGCCGGCGGCGAACTTCAGCGTGCTGCCGTACCCCGGCACCACCGCGGACGTTCCGTATCTCGCCAACATCGCGCTCAGCCAGCCGTTCACCGGCAACGTGAAGATGCCGCAGGGCATCCACCTCCACTGGCAGCTGCCGTACGCGCTGCGCACCGGCGCTTACGAAAACGACGGCGCGCTGACGATGCCGAAGGCTCCCGATCGCTGGCTCGTCACGCGCATCATCGCCAGCCTCACCCAACCGTCGTCGCCGGTTCAGCTCCGCAGCTGGGTCGTGGAGAGCAACTACCTCGACACGAGCTCGCACTACAGCCCTACGACGATCCCGTGGGACGGCGATCCCGCGCCGCAGAGCTTTCGCTGGCTCGGGCGGGTGTACGACTACGACGACTGGGTCGCGAACGGTGGCCGCGGGACGTACTGGAACGACCTCACCGCGGTCGGCTACGGCCTCCCCGACTTCGCCGCGTCGTACCAGAACTGCCGCAACGTCTTCGGCCTCGCGGACACGACTCTGAACACGACCGGCATGGACCGGACGGAGACCGCGCTCGCCTACTCCATCACCGGCTGGTACTCGAATCCCGCGGACGATCCGCTGCGAAAAGGGGCGGTCAGCGGATGGATCCTCGATGGCGGCGCTTCCGCGGAAACGCCCGAATACACGCTGTGCCAGGGCTTCGTGTACTCGCTGAACTGGCGTCCGGAAGGAGCGTACTTCCCCAGCTTCGACTATCCGCTCGCATCCGAGATCGCGATCGGCAACACGCCGGGCGAGGCCTTCTCCGCGCTCGCCGCCTACAAGCTGCAGGACGAGCCGTTTCCGAACGCGGAGACGATTCTCGACGCCCTGCAGCTCGGCATCCTGCCGTGGCTCGACGAGCCGGGCGGCATGGCCCGACTCGAGGAGGCGCTCTTCAACGACGCGTTTTCCGCCAGTCCCGGCGGAGCGGTGTGGCAGCTCGATTCCGCGAACGGCGACGGCGTGACGGCGCGGGGGGCGCTGCTCGAGACCGACGAGACGCTCGCCGCTGCGCTCGAACGGCTGAACGAGTTGCAGCGCACGGTCGACACGCAGCGCCGGCAGGCGCTCTCGCTCCAGTCGCAGATCTTCGCCGACTGGAACAAGTTCATGGTCATCAAGTACTCGCCGCCGTCGGTGGAGTACCCCAGCCTCAACTCCCTCTACGACTTTCTGTCGAAAGAGATGATGGCGCTCGATTCGCTGGTGAAGGCGCTTGCGGCCGCCGACGCCGACATCGAGACGCAGCGCAGCCACGTCGCGTCGCTGCTGCCGGAACAGCTCGTGCTGAAGGCGAACCCGGCGCCGCGCTACTACCAGCCCGACGACCCGGTCGTGGTCCTGACCGGCGACGGCGTCCCGCTGCAGCCGCCCGATGCCCACGCCGACGCCGAGTGCGTGCTCACGACGCAGCTCCTCGCGTCGATCCAGCTCCCCGCCAACCTGGTCGCCGGCAGTGCCGCGATCGCGCTCGACGCCTCCGAACTGCCGTCGGTGCCGTCGGGCGAATCCCTGCCGTTTGCCGCGATCGCCCAGCTCGCTCCGGCGATGATGCTCGCCGATCCGCAGCTCGCGCCGGTCCTCACTGCGACGCTCGCGGCGCAGGGCGGCGCGCAGAACCCCGCCGTCCTCGACTTCGACGCCACGAGCAGCGCCATCGCCGCGGCGCAGGCTTCGCTGCTCGCCGGCCAGACACCGTCGAACGGCATCACGTTCGGCGGCGCGCTGCCGCAGACCGACATCGCCTTCCAGCAGTGGCTCGACAACCCGTGGCATCCGATCGCGCTTTCGTGGCGCTTCATCTACACGCCCCTCTCCGGAAGCGAGGGGGAGCTCTCTTCGCGCTGGGTGCTCGACAACTTCGATTTCGACGAGACGTCGTTCGACCTGCAGCCCAGGTCGATCGAGCTCGGGCCATTCTCGCAGCAGTACACCGGCACGACGCTCCTCAGCCCCGATGCCTCGATCGCGCTGCAGCGGCAGATTGCGGTCTACCTGCAGTACGTCGACGATCCGGAGCTGCGCGAGATCCTCGAGCAGCTCGGCGCCTACCCGCTGCTCGCGCAATCGCTCGGCGGCTTCGACGCGTCGCTGCTCATGCTCGCCCAGACCCTGCAGCTCCCGGTTGCCGACCCCACCGCGTCGGACCAGTTCTCGTGGAGCTTCTCCAACGTCTACGTCCGCACTGCGGTCGGCGATCAGAACAAGATGGCGCCCCTGCCGTCGAACGCATACAACCCGTTCCGCGCCGGCCGCATGCAGTTGTCCGAGCTGCGGCTCATCGATGAATTCGGCCGCTTCAAGACGGTCAACCTCGACAAGCTCGCCGTGGCCGACACCATCCCGGTGGTGGGGCCCGGGCAGCTCCTGCCGCCGCTGCGGCTCGCGCAGCCGGCCCGCCTCGACCTGCGCTGGCTCTCCGCGCACGACCCGTCGGCGGAGTCGAGCGCCGTGCCGCTGTCGGGCCCGATCTGCGGATGGGTCGTCCCCAACCATCTCGACGACAGCCTGATGTTCTACGACGCCACCGGCGCGGCGATCGGCAGCCTCACGCGTGGCGGCGGATCGAACGCCACGGTGTGGCTCACCGCCCCCGGTCTCGGTTCTCCGGCTACGACGATGGAAGAGGCGTTCGCCGACCGCAACGCCGTCCTCCAGTCATTCGCCTTCAGCATCCGTGCGAACGGACCCGAGTACATCGACGCGCTGATCCGCACCATCGATCGGACGAAGATCTTCATCGCCCCGCAGGACGAGCAGCAGAACCTCCAGACCTCCATCCTCACCGGCTCGCCGCTGGCCGTCGTCCAGGCCCGCGCGTCGCTGCAGCTCTTCGGCTATCCGTCTCCCGACCAGAGCTACGACGCGCTGAACGTCGACATCGGCCGCGGCGATCCGCTGCAGCGCACCGTGCACGACTTTACCGGCGTTCGCCTCCCGCTCCTCCTCGGCAGCCTCTCGCAGTTCGACGACGGTCTGATCGGCTACTTCCTCGATGGCTTCGAGACGTTCTACGCCGCGGCGGCGGACGGGTCGAGCGCGCACATCGTCGAGCCGCAGAACGACACCCTCACCGTCGCCGCCGCCGACGCGGGACGCACCGTCACGATGCTGGTCGATCCGCGCGCCGGCGTCCACGCGTTTACCGGCATCGCGCCGGTGAAGATCCTGACCATTCCGCCCGACTGGACCGCCGCGGCCATGCGCGCGATGTCGTACACGTTCCTCACCACGCCGATTCTGAAGTTGGAAAGCGGCGTCGGACTGCCCATTCCGGCGCAGGTCCCGAACGTGACCTGGAGCTGGATCGGATACCAGAGCGACGGAACGTGGAGCGAAGGCTCCATTGCCGACGTGAACCTTCAGGCGACGCTGCAGACGCCGCAGGCGTTGCTCGAAGGCTGGATGAAACTCGTGAAGGGATGACGATGGATCTGCTCTGCTGGATGGATGGCTCCAGGCTCGTGATTCGGAACGACAGCCGGACCGCGCTCGATCTCGGTCATGGCGCGCGCATCGCCATCGACGTCACCGGCGAGGCCCATCCGGCGCGCTGCGAAGGATTCACGAGTGGCGTTGGGGACGGGAAGGTGGTCCTGACGTCGACGCGAAGGCGGCGCTGGTGGTTCCTGCGCGCGCTGCTGGTCGTCGAGCTGCCGGAGGGCGCGCGCGCCATCTCCGTCGAATTCGAGAACGCGGCGTACGACGTCGCACCCCGACGCACGGGTGAAAGGAGCACTGGTTCCGTGATCATCAACAGCTTCACCGCCGATCCGCTGCTATTCGAGAACATCACCGCTCCGGCCACGGTCTACCTCTCCTGGTCGACGACGAACGCGTCGAAGGTCACGCTCTCATCGGTCGGCATCGTGAACCCCACCCAGACCCGTCTGCCGATGGCGATCCAGGCGACGACCACGTTCGTGCTGACGGCATACGACTCGGCGCTCGACCAGATGGACTCCAGGAGCGTCACCGTGAGCGTCGAGCCGCCGCTGGTCTCGCGTCTCGTGCCGCCCGGGACGATCGCCCTCTGGAGCGGCTCGGAGGCCGACGTCCCGGATGGATGGCACGTCTGCAACGGCTCGAACGGCACCCCCGACCTCCGCGATCGCTTCGTGATGGGCGCCGGCTCGTCGGAAGATGCCGGCCGCTCCGGCGAGGAGCAGACGCACCGGCACGAAGTCCCGTCGTGGACGGTCTCGCCGGAGACCACCGAGCAGGCCGACCATCGCCACAAGTTTCCCGAGTCGTGGTATGGACGCGATTTCGAGGGAGGCGACTTCTCCGGCATCGACACGAACGGCGAGTTCAATCAAGACACGGCCGAGACGGAGCCCGCGGGCAAGCACAAACACCAGGTCCAGATCACGTTCCCGAAGTTCAACTCCGAGCTGAACACGGGCTCGGTCCGTCCGCGCTGGTACGCGCTCTTCTACATCATGAAGGGGCTGTGATGAACGCGATTCACGTCGAGTTTCTGGGAGCAGGCGGCGAGACCGTCGTCTACCTCGAGACGTCGAACGACGCGACCCTGAGGCTCTCCAACCTCACCGGTGCGCCGATCGCCATCAGCACGTCCACGTTCAAGATCGTTCTCAGCCTGACGCAGCTCTTCGCCTCGGGCGAGGAGTCCGACGAGGTCGTGATCGAGGCGAGCGGCTGGACTGCTGCCTTCGTCACGAACCCGACCTCGAAACTCTCCGCGTGGGAGCTCACGCCGTCGAGCAACTTGCAGTGGGAGGAAGGGGCCGAGCTCTCCTTCGCCATCTCGAGCCTCACGCCCACGGTCCCCGCGGGACTGCACGACATCTCCGTCACGATCTACGGCTACGTCATCCCGCCGTACTACGTGACGATCCCGGTCGGCGTGGAGGTGCCCGACAGCGGCCCCGGCGATCTCGAGACCACATTCGGCGTCGATCTCTCGCCGCACCTCGTTTACGGCACGAAGTCGTCGCAGCAGGTGATCGAGAACACGCTCGAAGTGACGTTCGTGAACACCAGCTCGACCTCGCCGCTGGTGACGGAGCCGTGGACGGTCCCGCCGCAGTTCACCATCTCGTTCGTCTACTCCAACTCGCCGCGCTCGTTCGCGCTGACGACTGAGAGCAACGCCGTGGCGTTCGAGGTCGGCATGTCGCAGGGAACCGGTTGGCAGCCGCCGATCAGGCTCGACTCGCCGACCGGCCCGAAATGGCTGATGCAACCCGATCCGCAGAACCAGGAGGTCCTCGGCATCGGCGAAGCGTCGCTGGTCTCGTTCTCCATCAGCAACATCATCACCGAGGCCGCTCCCGGACCGACGCAGATGTACGTCGAGTGGCATGGCGTCCCCGGCTACCAGGACGCGAACCTTTCGGTCATCTTCTACAAGGACTACCTCCCGGTTTCCATCGCCTACTTCAACGCGAACGAGACCGCGATCCCACCGGGCGGAAAGGTCTATCTCGACTGGCTCGTCGAGAACGCGATGCTCGTCGAGCTCTCGGGTGTCGGCGCCGTCGACCGCCAGGCCGCGGGATACGAGGTCGAGCTCTGGGAGACGACGACCATCGTCCTCACCGCATACGACCCGATCACCGGAGGCATCGACACGAGAAACGTCTCCGTCACCGTCGCGCCGCCGGTCGGCATCGACGCGCTCGCGAAGGATTCCATCCTCATGTGGCATGGCGATCCCGCGCAACTGCCGAGCGGGTTCAGACTCTGCGACGGAGCGGACGGCACGCCCGACCTCCGCGACCGGTTCATCCTCGCGGCGGGCACCACCGTGGTTGGCGCCACCGGCGAGGGATCGCACGATCACGAGCTCCCCGGCACGACGCTCACCGATGTCCCGACGACGCAGGCCGGCGTTCACTCGCACGAGATGCCCTCCGGCTGGCATCGAGAGGACTTCGATGAGCCTGGAGCGTTCAACATCGGCCGCACCGGCATCGATATCGGGGGCTACAACAAGTGGGGGCAGCCGACGGAGTCCGCGGGCGAGCACCAACACAAAGTCAACGTGACCCGACCCCTGCTTAGATCGGGTCCGAACACCGCGCTGCGCCCGAAGTGGTACGCGCTGATGTACGTGATGCAGAAGTGACGGCGACATGGTGGCTGCCATACGACGACACTACCGCATCACGGCTGTAGCGCACGCAGCAACCCCCGCGCCTGGGTGATGCCCCGCTGGTCGCAGAACGCCACATGCGCATTGAGCGCGCGGGTGCGCGGTATACTTTCGGTCATGTCGATGGCCGCGGCGCTACGCCAGCACGACGACACGACCGACGCCGATTCGATCGTCGTCCTGCACGATGTTTCGTGGGAAGACTACGAACGCCTCCTCGCGATGCGCGGCGATCACTCCGCTCCCCGGATCAGTTACCTCGAGGGAGAAGTCGAGATCATGAGTCCTTCCCGGGATCACGAAGTCATCAAGTCGTACATCGGACGCCTTCTCGAGGCGTGGTGTTTCGACCGCGGAGTCGAGCTGACCCCGGTCGGCAGTTGGACGATCAGGAAGAAAGCGAAACGACGGGGTGCGGAGCCGGACGAGTGCTACATCTTCGGCGCGGAAAAGCGGGAGCGGCCGCACCTGGCCATCGAGGTCGAATGGACGCACGGCGGCATCGACAAGCTGGCAATCTATGAAAAGCTCGGCGTCGAAGAGGTGTGGTACTGGCGCAAGGGCATCATCGAGATCTATGTCCTGAGCGGTGGGAAGCTCGTGCCGGCGGAGCGCAGCCGGCTCCTTCCCGACCTGGATCTCGAGCTCCTCGTCTCCATGCTCGATCGTGACACGCTGACGAAGGCAGTGCGCGATTTCCGGGCCGCGCTCGCCAACGCGTAGATCGTCGGCATCCCTCCGCCAGCAACACCAACGCAAGCTCGCCCGGGCCTCCACCTCTGCTTCCTCGGCCGCTTCCTCTTTCGCGACAGTTTTTCGATCCGGGACGGATCGACCGACGCGAAGACTGCATCCGCGAGAGTGAGGCGGTGGGGGGTCACAGAAACGAAGTTGGAAGGCGTCCTGGAATATACTTCGATCCATTCCTATGGATATCAGGAGGCTCGTCGCGCGCTTGCGCGAACGGAACGGGGCTCACCGGGTGGTCAGCCTGTTCCAGGAGCGGCCATCGGAGTCGACGCATGCGCAGCTCGCCGAGCGCGTGGATGCCGCGGTGGCGTCTCTCCGGTCGTGGGGCGTGCGGGCGGGAACGCGGGTCGGGCTTCGCGCACCGAATTCGCTCGAGTGGATCGTGCTCGATCTGGCGCTGATCGAGATGCGCGCGGTTTGCGTCGCGTTCACTGACGACTTCGCGAATGCGAGTGCCGCGGAGCTGGCGGAGAAGTACCGGCTGTCGCTGTTGATCGTTGGCACCCAGGAGCGCGGCACGCATCCCGGTGAGGCGCGATTCGTCGCGTACATCGACGGCGCGAATGCCGGCGTCCGTGCGATCGAACGGGAGCCGGAGACCGATCCCGAATTCGATCAGCCCTGGATGATCTTCTCGTCGGGCTCGTCGGGCGGATTGAAAGGGCTGACCCTGAACCGCAGAGGTGTGGAAGAGTGGGTCGGCGCGTTCACGGAGCGAATCGTGCCGCGTGACGACGACCGCCTGCTCGTCTTTCTGCCGCTGTCCAACTTCCAGCAGCGGCCAATGGTCTACGCGGCGCTCTGGTATGGCATCGACCTCATCGTGACGAGCCCCGCGCGGATGTTCATCGCCCTGCGCGACCTCGGCGCGACGATTCTCGTTGCGCCGCCCGCGCTGTACGAGGTGTTCGAGACCCGATTCACGAGCCTTCCCGCGCCGAAGCGTCTGGCCGCGCGCGCGCTGGCCCGCATCGCGGCGGTGCTGCCGCAGCCGCTCGGGCGGCGCATGGCCCGCGCGGTCTTCACCCAGGCGTACGCGGCCCTCGGCGGCAGAATGCGCTTCATGGTCACCGGCATGGCTCCCATCAAGCGCTCCACGCTCGCCCTCTTCGCGATGATGCGGCTGCCGCTCTTCGAGACCTACGGCCTGGTCGAGTGCGGATCGATCGCGCTCAATGCGCCGGGGGCGGCGAAGACCGGAGCGGTGGGACGTCCGTTGCGCGGCGTCGAAGTCACGCTCGCCGAGGACGGCGAGATCATCGTGCGGCGCGAGCATCCGATCGCGAGCGGCTACTTCGAATGCGCCCACGGCGAGAACGAGCGGACGTTCATCGGCGGGAATCGCGTGGCCACGGGCGATCACGGCCGGTTCGATGCCGACGGTTACCTGTATCTCATCGGCCGCAAGAAGGAGATCATCATCACAGCCGGCGGCGAGAAGGTGCATCCCGAGGCGGTGGAGGCGGACATCGACGCGTGCCCGGACGTCGAGAAGGCGGTCGTGTTCGGCAGCGACGGCACGAGCTCGCTCGCAGCCGTGATCCAGCTCCGGCAGCCCGATGATCCCGCGGCGAAAGCGCGCGTCGACCGTCATGTCGAGCGGTGGAACGCGCGGCGCCGCATCGAAGTCGGCAAGCTCGTATTCACGGATCAGCCGTTCTCGCGGGAGAACGGGTTTCTCCGTCCGAATCTCAAACTCGACCGGAAGCGCATCCGCGAGCATTTCCGCAAGGAGCTGGAATGACGCCTTCGTACGACGATGATGCCTTCGAGAAGAAGGTGCTCTCCCTCGTCGCCGATGCGGCCGGCAGCAAGGCCCGCAAGCTCGGGATCACCCGCGAGACGCGTCTGCAACGCGACCTCGGCATCGACTCGATCGGCCTCCTCGGCCTGATCATCCGCTTCGAGGAGGTCTTCGCCGTCGATCTGTCGAACGTCGATCTGGCGTCGTACGCGGGAAACATCCGCTCCGTCGAAGACGTCCTGCAGGCCGGCCGCAGGATCGTGCAGGCAGCCGCGCCGCGCCAGGACGCATGAACGCCGTTCCCATCATCGACTCGCATTGCCACATCGCGTCGGAGGATCACATCCCGCGCTCGTTCGCCAACGGCGCGATCGACAACATGCTGGTCCTGCTCGCGGCACAGGGAGCTCCGTTCCCGCGGAACCGCCTGGCCGATCTCTACTTCGCGAAGATGCAGGATCCGCTCTGCGACGCGCTGGTGGCGGAGATGGACCGCGCGGGCATCGTCAAAAGCATCCTGCTCATCCCCGACTTCACATACACGCTGAAGGATTGCCGGTTGACGATCGAGGAATCGTTTCAGAAACACCGCGAAGTCCTGGCGCGGCATCCGGGGCGTTTCGAAGTGTTCGGCGGAGTCGATCCTCGCTGGGGCGCGGACGGGGTGTCGCTCTTCGAGCGGTCGCTTGACGAATTCGGATTTCGAGGGATGAAGGTCTATCCGCCGTGCGGGTTCAGCCCGGGCGATCCGATGATGTTTCCGTTCTACGAGCTCTGCGCCGAGCGCGGATTGCCGGTGGTCGTGCACATCGGCCCGACCTCGCCGTCCCTGTCGTTCACGACGTCGTATCCGTTTCAGCTCGATGACGCGGCGCGCCGGTTTCCCGCGGTGAATTTCATCCTCGCCCATGGCTCCATCAGCTTCACCGAGGAGTGCGCGATGTTGTGCGCCTTCCGGCCGAACGTCTATCTCGATCTGAGCGCGCATCAGAAGGCCTTGCGCGCGGAAGGGGCGCACGGCTCGGTGCTGGCCGCGGTGACGCGCGGCATCAATCACAAGATCCTCTTCGGCACGGACTGGCCGGTGTACCGGATGCAGGGCGATCAGCAGTCGTTCGTCGACGCGATCACCGCGGACGACGGGCCGCTCGCCGATCTGAATGAGGTGGAGCGGGCCATGATTCTCCATCGAAACGCCGAGCGGCTGCTGGCGGCGTCACGCTGAGGTGCTGTCGTCGGGCAACGCTTCGAGTTGCGCGAGAAGGTCCGCGGCCACTCCCTCATCCTGCCGTTCGAGGCTCGCCTGGATCACGGCGATGGCCAGAGCCTCGATGGTCGGCTGCTCGAAGACGCGGCGCAGCGGCAGCTCGACGTTCAGCTCCTCGTTCAGGCGCGCGAGCATGCGTGTGGCGACGAGCGACTGCCCGCCGAGGTCGAAGAAGTTCTCGCGCACTCCGGCGCGATCGAGGCGGAGCACGTCGCACCAGATCGCGGCGATGGTGCTCTCGACGGGCGTGCGCGGCGCGATGAGCTCGATCTCGTCGCGCAGGGCGGCGCCGTCGGGATCGGGCAGCGAGCGGCGGTCGATCTTTCCGGTCGGCGTCAGCGGCAATCGCTCGAGCAGGACGAACGCCGACGGGATCATGTGCTCGGGCAACGTGCGCGCGAGATGGCCGCGAAGATCGCGCGCGCTCGGCGGGTGCTCGCGGTCGCACTGCACGTAGGCGACGAGCATCGCGTCGCCGGCGCCGTTGCCGCCGCGGGCGACGACGGCTGCTTCGCGGACGGCAGGATGCAGGCGCAACGCGGCCTCGACCTCGGCCGGCTCGATGCGAAAGCCGCGGATCTTGACCTGCGCGTCGAGCCGGCCGAGGAACTCGACGGTGCCGTCCCCGAGAAAGCGGCCGCGGTCGCCGGTGCGGTAGAGCCGTCCCCGCGCCGCCGCGCCGCCCCCCGGCTCGCCGACGAAGCGCGCCCTGGTCATCTCCGGGTTGTGCAGATAGTCGCGCGCGAGCGCCACGCCGCCGATGTAGATCTCGCCCGGCACGCCTGCCGGCACGGCCTGCTGCTGCGCATCGAGGATGTGAATCGTCGCATTCGCGATCGGGCGTCCGATGGCCGGCCGCGCCGGCCATCGGGTCGCGTCGCCGGACAGCGCGAGCTCCGTGACGACGTGCGTTTCGGACGGACCGTACTGGTTGTAGAGCGGGCAGCCGAGTCGCGCGAAGAGCGCGGCGATCTGCGGCGTGACCTGGAGCTGCTCGCCGGCGGTGATCACTTCCACGAGCGACCGTGGCAGCTCGTCAATCGACGCGGCCCGTTCCGCGAGTTGTTGCAGGGCGACGTACGGCAGGAAGAGCCGGTTCACGCCGGTATCGCGAATGAGCGACCAGACCGCGGCCACGTCGCGGCGGTCATCTTCGCCGATCAACACCAGCGTGCCGCCCGCGCCGAGCGTGGTGAAGATCTCCTGGAACGAGACGTCGAAGCCGAGCGATGCAAATTGCAGCGTCCGCGCGCCGGCCGGCAGCGCGGATCGCGCGATCTGCCAGGCCACGAGATTCGCCAGCGGCCGGTGGGGCATGGCCACACCCTTCGGCGTTCCGGTCGATCCGGAGGTGTAGATGACGTAGGCGATGTCGTCCGGCCTGACGTCGACGCGCGGCCGATCCTCGCGAGCCCCGCGGGCCGCGTCGTTCGCCAGCACGGCGCTGACACGCGCGTCCTCGAGGATGAGCGCCACCCGGTCGGGCGGGTAATGCGGATCGACCGGGACATAGCCGGCGCCCGCCTTCAACACCGCGAGCACGGCCACGATCGCCGGTACGCCGCGCTCCATCGACACGGCCACGAGACTGCCCGGCTTCACGCCGGCCTCGATCAACCGGTGCGCTTCGAAATTCGCGCGCGCGTCGAGCTTGCCATAGCTGACCGCCTCGTCGCCGAACTGCAACGCGCATGCGTCAGGCGTCCGCTCGGCCTGCATCTCGAACAGGCGATGAACGCATTCCGCCGCGAATGGCGTCTCCGTCGCGTTCCACTCCTGCAGCTGCAGCACTTCCGATGGGCGCAGCAGCGGCAATGTCGCCAACGAGCGGTCGGGCTCGGCGACCGCGGCGCTCAGCAGGGTTTCCAAATGTCCGGCCATCCGGCGGATGGTCGCCTCGTCGAACAGATCGGTGTTGTACTCGAGGCCGCAGTGCACGACGTTCCTGGCCTCGGTCAGAAACAGCGTCAGGTCGAACTTGGCGATGCCGTTGCCGACCGACAGCGGCGAGATGCCGGCGTCGTCCCCGCCCGGCGTGCCGATGTTCTGCAGCGCGACCATGACCTGAAAGATCGGGTTGTAGGCGAGGCTGCGCCCGGGCTGCAGTTCCTCGACGAGCTGCTCGAAAGGGATGTCCTGATGCGCGTACGCGCCGAGGCACACTTCACGGACATGGGCGAGCAGATTGCGGAACGTGAAGTCCGGACCGATGCGGACCCGGAGGGGAAGCGTGTTCGCGAAGAAGCCGATCAGCGGTTCGAGCTCGGGGCGAGTCCTGTTCGCGATGGGCGTGCCCACGACGAGGTCGTCGATACCGCTGTAGCGATGGACGACGGCGTCGAACGCTGCGAGCAGCGCCATGAACAGAGTGGCGCGCTCGCTTTCCGCAAGGGCGCGTACGGCGTGGGCAAGCGCGGGCGGCAGCTCGAAGGTGTGCATCGCGCCGCGGAACGACTGCGCGACCGGCCGCGGACGATCGGTCGGCAGCTCGAGCAGCGCCGGCGCCCCGTCGAGATGCGTCTTCCACCACGATAGCTGCTGCTTGAGCACGTCGCCGGTGAGCCACTGCCGCTGCCAGACCGCGAAGTCGGCGTACTGAATCAGCAGCTCGGGGAGATTGGCGTTGCGGCCGGTGCGGCGCGATTCGCGGAGCGCGCCGAGCTCGCGGAAGAGGATGTCCATCGACCAGCCGTCGGTGGCGATGTGATGGATGGTGAGCAGCAGGATGTGCTCGCTCTCGTCGAGGCTCAGGACCTGCGCGCGGATGACCGGGCCGCGGCCGAGGTCGAACGGCGTCTGGGCCTCGACGGTGGCGATGCGCTGGGCCTCGGCCTTCCGCGCGCCGGGCTCGAGGCGGCTCAGGTCCGTGTGCGGAATCTCGATGGTCAGCGACGGGGCGATGATCTGGACCGGCTCGTTGCCGGCGACGGTGAACGTCGTCCGCAGCGGCTCATGCCGGGCCACCAGATCGTTGAGGGCAGCACGCAGGCCGTGCAGATCGAGCGGGCCGGGGAGGGGGACGTTGACGGAGATGTTGTAGAACGCACTGGCGGGCTCGAACTGGTCGAGGAACCAGAGCCGCTGCTGCGCGAAGGACAGCGGCAGCGGCTTGCCGCGCGGAATGCGGACCAGCGGCGGTGCGGCGGGAGCGGCGTTGACGGCGATCTCGTTGCCGCCGATGAGAGGCTCGAGGATCTGCGCGAGCTCGGCGATGGTCGGCGCGTCGAAGAGGCGTTGCAGCGGGAGATCGACCCCGGTCTCGTCCTTGAGCCGGGCGATGACCTGCGTGGCCAGCAGCGAGTGCCCGCCGATCTCGAAGAAGTTGTCGTGAACGCTGACCTGCTGGAGGGCGAAGATCTCGCTCCAGTAGCGCGCGAGCCGTTCCTCGATCGCGTTGCGCGGCGCGACGTGCGGGCGGGGAGCGGTGGCCGAGCGCTCGGCGGCCTGGGCGCGCCAGGCCAGCGCTCGATGGTCGGTCTCGCCGCCGGG